>NZ_JCAFUK010000002.1:0-313881 GCF_059371235.1 Stenotrophomonas sp. YJH_SMC_29
ACTCGGCCAGCTCCACGGCTTGGTGCTTGAACTCATCGGTGTAGCTACGACGGGTGATACGGGACATAAGGGACCTCCAAGTGCGATCAAAGTATCGCTTCTTGGCGTCCGCTGACGGGGGGCCAGATCAGACACCCCCGCCCAGCCCACCCACCCGGCCTCTGACAGTTTTCTGCGGCCGCCACCGCAGGAAGAAAAAAGAAGATCAAAAGCAACAGCAACAGCCGCGTGCTGATGGTTGGGGTCGGATCCGTCTTCCGCAGGAAAACGGATCCGACCCCTTCTTGTTTTCCGATACACATCTTCCACGCAAAGCGTGGAAAACCAACCGTTACCGGGAAACTGTCGGGGGTGGGGCGGTGTGGGTGGGCAGGACCGTTGGCGCCATGGATGGCGCCATCGAGCCCCCATGGATGGGTTCACGGCGTGTCCTGCCCACCCACACCGCCCCACCCAACCAGCAGAAACCCGGAGCCGCCTTTGAATTTGACCGTGGCCCTTGCCTGGAAAAGCAGTGCAGCCGCAGGCTGCAAAACCCCCTCAATCCCGATCCTGCGCGCGCGCGGCCTCCGCCTGCGTCTCCTCCTGCGCCGCCATCTCGCGTGCGATCCACGCATCGATCATGTGCCGCTGACGCTGCGCCTGGCGTCGCTCACGCGTGTATTCCTGGTCCAGTACCCGGTACAGCGACACCATCACCAGCACCATCAGCAGCGCGAACGGCAACGCCGCGATCGTGATCATGCCCTGCAGCGCATCCAGTCCACCGGCCAGCAGCAGTGCACCGGCAATCAGCGCCACGCCCACACCCCAGGCCAGCTTGCGCTTGGACGGTGGGTCACCGGCTTCATCGGTGGACATGCTGGCCAGCACCAGTACCGCCGAGTCGGCCGACGTCACGAAGAAGATCATCAACAGCACCAGCGCGATGCACGACAGCAGCAACGGCAGCGGCATGCTGTCGAACATCGTGAACAGCACCGTCTCGTAGCCATTGCCCAGTGCCTGCACAAGGTCGGCCTGGCCGAAGATCTGCATCCAGATTGCGGTGCCGCCGAACACCGAGAACCAGAAGAAGCCCAGCAGCGTCGGGGCCAGCACCACGCCGATCACGAACTCGCGCACGCTGCGCCCGCGCGAAATGCGCGCGATGAACGAACCGACGAACGGTGCCCAGGAAATCCACCAGGCCCAGTAGAAGATCGTCCAGTCGGCCACCCAGGTGCTGGATGAGAACGGCGACATGCGCAGGCTCATCGTCACCAGCTGGTTGAGGTAGGAGCCGAGCGTGGTGGTGAACGTGTTGAAGATCGCGCCGGTCGGGCCCAGCACCAGCACCAGCAGCAACAGCACGGCCGCCAGGGCCAGGTTGAAGTTGGACAGCCATTTGACGCCGCGGTCGACACCGCTGAGCGTGGAGGCCATGTACAGCACGAAGGCCACTGCGATGATCACCAGCTGCAGCGTGGGGCCGGCGTGCAGGCCGAATACGCGCTGCATGCCCGCGGCGATCTGGATGGTGCCGAAACCCAGCGTGGTGGCAACACCGATCGCGGTGGCGACGACAGCGGCGATGTTGACCACGCGGCCGATCCAGCCGCGGTGGTGGCGGCCGATGATCGGCTGCAGCATGTCACTGACCAGGCCCCGACCATTGCGGTTGAACTGGAACCAGGCCATTGCCAGGCCGATCAACGCGTAGATCGCCCAGGGGTGCAGGCCCCAATGGAAGAACGCGTAGCGCATCGACGCACGCGCAGCGTCCATGCTCTCCGGCGCCAGTCCCTCCGGTGGCTTGCTGAAGTGCGAAATGGGCTCGGCGGCGCCCCAGAACACCAGGCCGATGCCCATGCCGGCGGCGAACAGCATCGACATCCAGCTGGCCCGGGAGAACTCCGGCTCGGCGTCTTCGCCGCCGATGCGCAGATTGCCGAAGCGGCCAAAGGCCAGGTACATCAGGAACACCAGGGCCAGGAACACCACCAGCAGGTAGAGCCAGCCGATGCCACGGATGAGTTCGCCGAGGATGCTCTGCACCACGGCGTTGAAGGGGCCGGGGGCGATGCCGGCGAGCAGCACCAGCAGCAGGACCAGTGCGATGGAAACGCGAAACACCATGAAGGAGCTTCTCCGATCAAGGGGATTGAGGGGAGCGAGCAGAGCTTGCAGCGAGGGGCCGGCGGCGTGCAGCACGGACCGGGCAGGGGCCGCAGGGGCGGCGAGGGAAGCATCGGTCGCAGCGACACGATGGGCGTGCACGTTACTGAACGCAACGTCATGGTTCTGTTAACGAGTAGCGATCAGGGGCAGATCCGCTTCCCGCAGGAAAACGGAGCTGACCCCGCAGGCAACGCCGGAGGCGGGCGGTCTATGCTCTAATGCACGCCAAGAAGCGGGGGTACCGCGGCCACAGTTGGCCACGGTTGAGACAGTCCCTTGGAACCTGATCCGGCTCATACCGGCGTAGGGAAGCTTTGCAGTGCCGCCGTGCCCGGACGCCGCCCAAGGACCGTCCGCGCGCGTTCGCAGTGCGCCGCCGCTTCGTCCCTGACCTTCCTGGACGATGCCCGATGAACGCACAGCTCTCCGCCCTGCAGCAACAGGCCCAGCAACTCTCCGAATCCGTGACCCGGCCCATTCCCGGCTCGCGCAAGATCCACGTGCCCGGTTCGCGCCCGGATCTGCAGGTGCCGATGCGCGAGATCGCGTTGACCCGCACCCCGACGCTGTTCGGTGGCGAAGAGAATGCGCCGGTCACGGTCTATGACACGTCCGGCCCGTACACCGATCCGGACGTGCGCATCGACCTGTCTTCGGGCCTGACGGCGCTGCGCCGGAGCTGGGTGGAGGAACGCGGCGATACCGAGCAGCTCGATGGCCTGAGCTCGTCGTTCGGTCGCGATCGCGAGCATGACCCCAGGCTCGATGCCGTGCGCTTCCCCGCGCGCAGCCTGCCGCGCCGTGCCCGCGCAGGCGCCAATGTCACCCAGATGCACTACGCGCGCCGCGGCATCATCACGCCGGAAATGGAATTCGTCGCCATCCGCGAGAACCAGCGGCTGGACGCCATCCGCGATGCGGGCCTGCTGCAGCAGCATCCAGGCGAGGCGTTCGGCGCGTCGATCCAGAAGATCATCACCCCCGAGTTCGTACGTGACGAGATCGCGCGCGGCCGTGCGGTGCTGCCCAACAACATCAATCATCCGGAAAGCGAGCCGATGATCATCGGTCGCAATTTCCTGACCAAGATCAATGCCAACATCGGCAACAGTGCGGTTTCCTCGGGCATTGCCGAGGAAGTGGAGAAGCTGGTGTGGGCGATCCGCTGGGGCGGTGACACGGTGATGGACCTGTCCACCGGCAAGCACATCCACGAGACCCGCGAATGGATCATCCGCAATTCGCCGGTGGCGATCGGTACCGTGCCGATCTACCAGGCGCTGGAAAAGGTCGACGGCCGCGCCGAAGCGCTTACCTGGGAGATTTTCCGCGACACGCTGATCGAGCAGGCGGAACAGGGCGTGGACTACTTCACCATCCATGCCGGCGTGCTGCTGCGCTACGTGCCGCTCACCGCCAAGCGGGTGACCGGCATCGTCAGCCGCGGTGGTTCGATCATGGCCAAGTGGTGCCTGGCACACCACAAGGAGAACTTCCTCTACACGCACTTCGAAGACATCTGCGAGATCATGAAGGCCTACGACGTGACCTTCTCGCTGGGCGACGGCCTGCGCCCGGGCTGCATCGCCGACGCCAACGATGCCGCGCAGTTCGGTGAGCTGGAAACGCTGGGCGAGCTGACGAAGATCGCCTGGAAGCACGACGTGCAGACCATGATCGAAGGCCCCGGCCACGTGCCGATGCAGCTGATCAAGGAGAACATGGACAAGCAGCTGCGCGAGTGCGGCGAAGCGCCGTTCTATACGCTGGGGCCGTTGACCACCGATATCGCGCCGGGCTACGACCACATCACCAGCGCGATCGGTGCGGCGATGATTGGTTGGTTCGGCACGGCGATGCTCTGCTACGTGACGCCGAAGGAGCACCTCGGCCTGCCCAATCGCCAGGACGTGCGTGACGGCATCATGGCCTACCGCATCGCCGCGCATGCGGCCGACCTGGCCAAGGGCCATCCGGGCGCGCAGGTGCGCGACAACGCGCTGAGCAAGGCGCGCTTCGAGTTCCGCTGGGAAGACCAGTTCCACCTGGGCCTGGATCCGGAGAAGGCCAAGGAGTTCCATGACGAGACGCTGCCGAAGGATGCTCACAAGCTGGCGCACTTCTGCTCGATGTGCGGCCCGCACTTCTGTTCGATGAAGATCACCCAGGATGTGCGCGACTACGCCGAGGCGGGCATGAAGGAGAAGTCGGAGGAGTTCCGTGCCGCCGGCGCCGAGGTATACCACCAGGGCTGATGCGGAAACGGGGTGCCGGCCAGCGGCCGGCACTACCGCTCATCACGCCGCGCCCGGCTATTCTCCGCCCATCACCCAGGGGAATGCACGCCATGCCCGTTGCGATCACCACCCATTGGCTGGCCATTGCCCGCCGTCATCCCTCGGCCTGGTTGCTGGGCGCGCAGTTGCTGGCGGTGCTGCTGTACCCCGCGCTGGATGACACCGCCGCCGGCCGCGCGGCACTGGGCATGTTCGGCATGGCGGTTCTCGGCCTGGCGCTGTGGGTGGTCCAGCGCAGCCCGCTGGGTACCTGGCTGGCACTGTTGCTGGCCATTCCGTCGGTGGTGTTTTCGCTGGCCGGTGCGCTGCTCGACCGCACCACGCTGCTGACCACCGCGCAGTTGCTGGAAAGCCTGCTGTACTTCTATACGGCCGGCGCACTGATCGCCTACATGCTCCAGGACCACAAGGTCACCCGTGACGAGCTGTTCGCCGCCGGCGCGACCTTTACGCTGCTGGCGTGGGCGTTCGCCTTCGCATTCGCGGTGTGCCAGCAGTGGTATCCAGGCAGTTTCCACGGCTCCAGCGGTGGCGCGCAGCGCACTTGGATGGAGCTGCTTTATCTGAGCTTCAGCTTGCTCTCCGGCGTGGGTCTGAGTGACGTCGTGCCACTGCATCCGCAGGCACGTGCACTGGTCATGCTGGAGCAGTTTTCCGGCGTGATGTACGTCGCTTTGGTGGTTTCGCGACTGGTCGGACTGACCATGTTGCGGCGTGCATGAAAATGAACGCCAGATAAAAATTTCGCGCCCAAAAGGGCGCGAATGGTGTCGCGAATTATGTGAATGCGTCGGCGAGAGAGAGCCTGATGTCGACCACGCGATAGGCGAGGTAACCGGCATAGGCTAGTATTCGCGCGCTCGATTGTTTTTGCGGTATGCGCCGATGCTTTGTGCGGAGTCTGGCTTTTCGCTGTTCCCAGGATGGGGCGGTATCGAAGGCAAACGCTGCCCGGGACTGTCTCTACTGTGTAGCAGAAAATGAACAGCAGCGAAATCCAGCCACCTGTATCCGACCGGATACGGATAGGAGAGTGCACCGTCACTCTGTCCTCGCGTGAGGTCGAGGTCGTCGGTGCGCGTCGTGCGCGCCGGCTGACGCCGAAAGCGCTGGGTGTGCTGCGCGTGCTGCTGCGGCAGCCGGGGCGCGTGGTGACCCGCGATGAACTGTTCGCGGAAGTGTGGCCGGACACGCTGCCGACCAACGATGTGCTCACCCAGGCTGTCACCCAGTTGCGCAAGGCGTTCAGCAACGACGACGGCAACGGGCAGGCCTATATCGAAACCATCGCCAAGACCGGCTACCGGCTGCGGGTGCCGGTGCAGGTGCTGGACGATGCCGGGCCTGCGGCCGCAGTCGCGGCTGAGGACGAAGACCTGGCCGTGCAGCCGGAGACTGCTGCTGCGTTGCCCGCGCATGCAGAGGGCGCGCGCCGTCGCTGGCGTCATGTCCGCCGTCGCGTGCTGCTGGCACTGGGCCTGGTGATGCTGGCGTTGCTGCTGGTGCTCACTGCGCTGTTGCTGCGTCGGGCGCCGGCCAGCAGTTCGGCGGTAGAGGCCGCCGTGGAAAACGGCACGCGGGTGATCGGCAGCCCGCAGCGTCCGTATCGGTTGATCACCGCGACCAGCGGCTTTGAAACCTATCCCACGCTGTCACCGGACGGTTCGCTGGTGGCCTACGAGGGCGCCAACGAAGATGGCAACGGCGGTGGCGCGATCAAGGTGCAGACCTCCGGCAACGCGCCGGCGCGCCAGTTGCTGGTTCCCCCGGCCGGTGCGGTCGATCGCTTCCCGAACTGGTCGCCGGATGGTCGTGAGATCGCCATTGCGCGGTTCTCCGCCGACGGTGGCTGCCAGGTGCTGATCGCCAGCGCCACCGGCGGCGCGCTGCGCCAGGCCACCCGCTGCGATGGCACTGAACTGCTCAGCTTCGACTGGACGCCTGATGGGCGTGGCCTGGTATTCGGCAGCATGGTCGGGCGCTATGCACACCGTGGCATCCGCGTGCTGGACCTGGCCAGTGGCCAGTGGCGGGCGCTGGCGTACAGCGTCGACGAGGATGACTTCGACTACGCGCCGCGCTATTCGCCCGACGGGCAATGGCTGGTGTTCGTGCGCAATCCGCAGCTCGGTGATCTGTGGCGGGTGCCCGCTGCGGGCGGCACGCCGGAGCAGTTGACCAACGAAGCGGCCGAGCTGCGTGGCTGGGCCTGGCTGGACGACGGCCGCACCATCGTGTTCGGCCGTCGCGTCGACAGCGAAGCCCGGCTCTATTACCTGGATGTGGAACGGCACACGCTGCGCGATGCCGGCCTGGATGATGCGCAATGGCCGGCCGTGTCACGACGCGGTGGCATGCTGGCCTTCGTTCACCGGCGCGCACAGTTCGGCGTGTTCAAGGTGCCCATGCAGGGCAACGGCGCGCCCGAGCGCCTGTTTGCCTCCAGCGGCCGCGATGGGCAGCCGATGGCAGCGCCCGATGGGCGCCAGCTGGTCTTTACCTCCGATCGCTCCGGCAGCTTCGCGCTGTGGTGGGCGGACATGCAGCGGCCCGATTCGCTGCGTCCCATCGAAGGCCTGCGGCCCGAAGCGCGGCAGGCACCGGACTGGTCGGCCGACAGCCGTCGGCTGCTGGTGGTCGGCCGCGATGCGCATGGGCGGACCGTGGTCTACGAGATCGCGCCACGCGATGAACGCCTGCAACCGCTGCCGGTGCCGGCCGAACAGCCGCTGCAGGCGCTGTATGGCGCGGCGCCGGAGCAGGTGTTCGTGGTCGAACGCGATGCCGACCAGCGCACCCGGTTGAGCCTGTATGACCGCAGCGCCCAGCCGTGGCGGCGGCTGGCCAGCATCGACGGGGTGTCGCAGGCGCGCTTCGACCGCAACAGCGGCCGCGTGTTGTTCACCCGCCTGGCGGCCGGGGGACTGTGGTCGGTGGACGCAGGATTGTCGCCGGCCAGCGTGCAGCAGATCAGCGATGACCGGCCCAGCCGCTGGCGATACCGGGCCTGGACGGTGGCCGGCAACAACGGCATCGGCTACCTCGGTACCTCGACCACGTGTGGCACCACCTTCGTGCGCATCCAGCCCGGCCACGAAGAGCCGGAACGCTGCCTGGACGCCGAACGGCTCAGTGCCGGCAACGGGCTCAGCGCCAGCGCGGATGGGCGTGACCTGTTCGTGGCGATGGCGGTCAGTGATGGCGCCGACATCGGCGTGATGCGGTTGCCCGAGCGCCCTCCCGCGCTGTTCCCGGCGTTCTCCAAGTTGTTGTTGTTCAAGGGAAATGGACCTTCGTAATTTCTTCGTCGCGATCTCGTGGCGATTTCGTGGCGATCTCGTCTGACTTTCCTGACGCGGTGCCGCCTCATTTGGCAAAACGGAGGCCTGTACTAGGCAAATCCGTGGTGCCCCCATGCGTCAACTCTCGCTGGCCGATCGCGGCCAATCCGTTTCCCTGGACCGGTCGATCGACGATGCCGCGCCGACCTGCCTCGGCGTGGCCCGCCTGGGCAGCCTGCAGACTGCCGGTTCGAGCTTCACCGTCTGGATGCAGGTACGTGGCAGTTCCTGGGTCGAGGCCAAGGAAGGGCGCTTCCGCCTGCGCCAGGGCGAGTGGATCGCGTTCGAGAAGGAATCGCGGCCGCTGGTGCAGGCCGGCCGCAACGGGCTGTGCGTCGGCCTGAACCTGAACGTCGAAGCGCTTCGCGTGTTGACCGAAATGGCCGACTGCGGCCTGTATGCCGGTCGCGGCCGCATGAACCGCAGTGATGCCCGCGTCGCGCTGCGCCTGTGGCGCGACGCGCTGGCCAGCGGCCAGCCGGCCCAGGCCCTGCGTCCGCTGCTGCTGCACCTGGCGGGCCTGCAGCGTGGCCTCGCCGACAACGTGCAGCGCTGTCCGGGCCGTTCGCGCAGCCGCAAGCGCCAGGTGTTCGGCCGCATGCAGCGCGCGCGCCTCTATCTGGAAGGCAACAGCCACCGGGTGGTGCGCATCGGCGAACTGGCGGAGCTGACCAACTTCTCCAGCTGGTATCTCTCCAAGACCTTCCAGAGCCTGTACGAGGAAAGCCCGCAGTCGCTTTCGGCACGGCTGCGCCTCGAACGCGCCGCTGATCTGCTGCGCGACACCGACATGATGGTGGGCGAGGTCGCCGCCGCCAGCGGTTTCGACAACTGCTGCAGCTTCGCGCGTGCGTTCCGTGCCCGCTACGGCCAGTCCGCGTCGCGCTTCAGGGAGAACGGTGGCTTGCTCCCGCCACAATCCGCAAAGTCTCCGGTTGGTTCGCGCAAATACAGCGCTGCAACGCAATCGTAACGTGCTGGGGTGTTTTAACACGCTGCTAACACGTACCTTGGAGAGATAGATGAACGTTCGTAATCCCGCAGTGCGGTTCGGCCTGCTGCCGGCCGGCATTGCGCTGGCGCTGGCGCCGGCCTTTGCTTCCGCCCAGGAAGCAAAGGGCACCACCGACCTGGACCGCATTTCGGTCACCGGCTCGCGCATCCGCGGCGCTTCGGTGGAGACCCAGCAGCCGATCCTGACGATGACCCGCGAATCCCTGGAAAAGCAGGGCTTCTCGAGCGTCGCCGACGTGCTGAACAACCTGACCTCGGCCGGCTCCCCGGCCATTTCGCGTTCGGAGTCGCTGGCTTCGGGCGAGAACGTGGGCGGCTACTACGTCGACATCCGCAATCTGGGCGCCCAGCGCACCCTGGTGCTGATGAACGGCAAGCGCCTGGGCGCAACCACCGCCGGTTACCAGGATCTGAGCCAGATCCCGATGTCGGCCGTTGAGCGCATCGAAATCCTGAAGGACGGCGCCTCGTCGATCTACGGTTCCGACGCCATCGCCGGCGTGGTCAACGTGATCACCCGCAAGAACTTCGACGGCGGCGAAGCCAACGTCTACGTCGGCCAGTACGGCAAGGGCGACGGCGACACCGAAACCTATTCGATGACCCTCGGTGCCCGCGGCGAGCGCGGCAGCCTGACCCTGTCGGCCGAGTACTCGAAGCAGGACCCGGTGTGGGCCAAGGACCGCTGGTACAGCCGTGACGGCTCGCTGGGTCCGAACTCGACCTCGGCCACCTGGAGCCCGATCAGCCAGAACGGCAGCTGGTGCAACCCGACCCAGGTCAACTGCGGCGACTCCAAGCAGGCTGTCTGGAAGACCCTGAACGCCGGCGGCAACCCGAAGAACCCGAATGACTACCACGTCATCACGGCAGACGAATTCGCCAACTCCAACGAGCAGATGACCCTGCTGACCGGTGTGAAGCGCAAGTCGGTCTACATCAACGGTACCTACGACTTCACCGATTCGATCAGCCTGAACACCGACGTGCTCTACAACGAGCGCCAGACGTTCCAGCAGATCGCCGGCTATCCGTTCCAGTCCAACTCCTTCGGCACCCCGCTGGAAGGTTCGAGCGCCTTCAACCCGGTCGGCCAGGACGTCAGCTTCCGTCGTCGCCTGTGGGAAGTGCCGCGTACCACTGACAGCCAGCTGAAGACCCTGCGCTTCGCTCCGACCCTGACCGGCTTCTTCGAGCTGGGCGGCAAGACCTTCGACTGGGATGTCGGCGCGCTGTGGAACCGCAACGAGTCGATCAAGAGCAACCGCGGCGACATGAGCCTGATCGCTGCAGGCCAGGCGCTGGGCCCGTCGTTCATCGACGCCGGCGGCATTGCCCGCTGCGGCACCTCGGCCAAGCCGATCCTGGGCGACTGCCGCCCGTGGAACCCGCTGCTGCCGTACGGTGTTGATGGCCAGGGTTCGCTGGCGAACCAGGAACTGCAGGACTTCCTGTTCCCGACCTTCACCACCCGCGGCGTCACCAAGACCACCAGCTTCACCGCCAACCTGTCGGGCGCCATCGTGACCCTGCCGGCCGGCGACCTGGGCTTCGCCCTGGGTGTCGAGCACCGCAAGGAAGAAGGCAACTACGTGCCGGACGCCTTCGCGCAGTCGGGCCAGTCCACCGGCCTGGGCCAGAAGCCGACCCGCGGCCAGTACGATCTGAACGAGGTCTACCTCGAGCTGAACGTGCCGCTGCTGGCCGACATGGCCTTCGCCAAGGAACTGACCCTGAACGTTGCCAGCCGTTACTCGGACTACAGCAACTTCGGCGGCACCACCAACAGCAAGTTCGGCCTGACCTGGCGTCCGCTGGATGAGCTGCTGGTCCGCGGCACCTACGCCGAGGGCTTCCGCGCTCCGACCATCAGCGACCTGTACGGTGGCCTGAGCTCGAGCTTCGAGTCGTACATCGATCCGTGCGGCGTGAAGGCCCCGGGCAGCGTTGCCGGCAATGCCGCATGCACCGCCGCCGGCGCTCCGGCCAACTACGTGCAGCTGGGCCAGGGCAACCTGCCGTGCTCGACCCTGCCGTGCCAGTCGGGTGACCAGTTCGTCTCGGGTGCCAACCCGAACCTGAAGCCGGAAACCTCCAAGAGCACCACCTTCGGCCTGGTGTGGAGCCCGCGTTGGGTGCAGGGCCTGGACGTCTCGCTGGATTGGTACAAGTACGAAATCAGCGACATGATCATCGCTGACAGCGTCGACCGCATCCTGCGTGACTGCTACGTGCTGGGCAACGCCGAGCGCTGCTCGAGCGTGACCCGTGCGGCTGACGGCCACGTCAGTGCGATCACCTACGGCACCGCCAACCTCGGCAAGATGAAGACCGAAGGTTACGACCTGGGCATCAAGTACCGCCTGCCGGAACTGGCCATCGGTCAGTTCAGCATCGACTGGCAGACCAGCTACACCGCCAAGTACGACGAGCAGGGCCAGAACAGCGCGGGTGACAACATCATGATCGGCCGCGTCGGCGAGCCGGGCCTGTTCCGCGTGCGTTCGAACCTGGGAGTCAACTGGCAGTACGGCGATTTCGGTGTGAACTACACCGCGCGCTACTACTCCGGCATGAAGGAAAGCTGCATCTCGCTGGCTGATGGCTGGTGCGATGCGCCGAACCACATGGCCAACGGCGAGACCGATCCGCTGCGTCACACCGGTTCCAACACCTTCCACGACCTGCAGGTCAGCTGGAAGGCACCGTGGGATGCGACGATCGCCCTGGGCGCGAACAACGTGTTCGACCACAAGGGTCCGCTGCAGTACTCGGCTCCGAACTCGGCGTTCGCCTACTACGGCGGCTTCGACGTGGGTCGCTTCCTGTACATGAAGTACACCCAGCGCTTCTGATCCATCGAAGTGCGGTAGCAACAGAAGGAGGGCGGACCGAACGGTCCGCCCTCTTTTTTTGTAGGGTTTTTCCGGAAACTGTTGGAAGGTGAGCGCAGTCACGGTCCCGTCGTGTCGTAATCAACACAGTCAGGAGGTCCAATACCGGACGCTTGCATGTGGAGAGGGATATGAAGCACACGTTGCTGCGCCAGGCATCAGCGGCTGTACTGATCTATGCGACGCTGGTGGGCGCGGTGTTCGCGCAGGGCCTCGGGGTCTGCGGTGGCGGCCTTTACTGCGAAGAGTTCCGCCAGCAATGCCTGGCCAGTGGCAAGTCACCGGTCATCTGCGAGTCGCAGTACCGTCGTTGCGTGCAGGACGCCTGCGGTACTCGCTGACGCAGCAAGGGCGCACCGCGTGGGTGCGCCCCTTGTCATTGGGCCATCGGCAACGCGCTCAGGCGTCGCTGGGTGCCAGCCCCATCAGCGCATTGGCGTGCTCGCGCCACTGCGGCAGCTTGTTGAGCACGCCTGCACGCTGCAGGTAGTCCTCGTCCACCGGGTCGCCATTGACCAGCGCCAGCGCCACATGCACCGCCCCGGTCACCCAGAAGCTGCGGGTGTTGGCACGCTGCGGCTGCAGGTGGAAGGCCACCGCTTCGATGATCGGCATCGGCAGGCCCCACAGGCCCAGCAGGTAGGCACCGGCCTCGGCATGGCCGGGGCGGGTATCGCCGGCCAGCGAAGGTTCGCTGCGTTCGTTGCGTACGCCCGGCAGCAGCAGGCCGATGTCGGCCAGCAGTGCGGCGGTCGCACCCAGTTCGGCACTGGACTCGGGCAGCAGGCGCGCGGCCAGCCGCGAGGCAAGCAGTGCCCGCTGCTGCAGCGAATTGCGCTCGGCAGGCGACAGCGTCGGTGCCGAGAAGACTTCGCTGGCCAGCACCAGGTCGCGCAGCGTCGCCAGGCCCAGCCGGGTCACCGCGGTCCGCAGGTCGGCGATGGTGCGGCCCTGGCTGAAGAACGCCGAGTTCGACAGCTGCAGCACCTTGGCTGCGATCGCAGGATCGGCGGCCACCAGCTTGGCCACGTCGGCGCTGTCGGTGTCGTCGTCATGCTCGAGCGCCTGGGTCAGGCTCAGGTACAGGTGTGGCGGCGAAGGCAGTTTCTCGATGCGGCCGATGGCATCGCGCAGGCGCGGGCTGTCCAGCACTTCGCGCAGCTCTTCCAGGCTGGTCAGCGCTTCCAGCAGCACTTCCGGCGCCAGCGGCAGCGGCAGGAAGCGATGGGCGACACCGATCAGGCGCGCCGGTGGTGGCCGGTTGCCGTGCTGGGCGTCAACCAGCGCGATGCGGATGGTTTCCGGGCGCAAGGTGCGGATCTGGCCCAGCAACGTGGTGGCATTGAGATCGGGCAACTGCGGGCAGACGATCACCGCATCGACGCCCTGCGTGGCCACCGCGTTCATCGCGGCCTGGCCATCGGTGGCGGTCAACGGCTGCCAGTCTTCCCCAAGATCGGCAATGAATTCGGTCAGCTCGGCCGGCAGGCTGGCTGCATCCCCAACAAGCAGAATACGCACGACACATTCCCCTGGCTGTCTCGACGATGGATGTCGATGACGTGTGAAGTGACGCAATTTACCTAATACGGCACCAAGAGTGATGTGCCGTCGTCATGAAACGTGACCCGCATCGCTCCGGCGGACTGCCGCCGGAGCGATCCGGTTCAGGCTCAGGCCTTGCTGTCGAGATGGCGCTGGTGCGCCTCGATCAGGATCTGCTTGGCCTCGGCGGCGCCGCCCCAACCGTCGAGCTTGACCCACTTGCCCTTTTCCAGGTCCTTGTAGTGCTCGAAGAAGTGGCCGATGCGCTCCAGCCAGTGGCTGGACACCTGGGCGATGTCTTCGACGTGGGCGTAGCCGCTGAAGATCTTCGAGACCGGCACGGCCAGGATCTTCTCGTCGCTGCCTGCCTCATCGCTCATCTTCAGCACGCCGACCGGGCGGCAGCGCACGACCGAGCCCGGCACCAGCGGCAGCGGCAGCACCACCAGCACGTCGGCCGGATCGCCGTCGCCACACAGGGTGCTCGGCACGTAGCCGTAGTTGCACGGGTAGCGCATCGGGGTGGACAGGATGCGGTCGACGAAGATCGCGCCGGTTTCCTTGTCCACTTCGTACTTCACCGGCTCCGAGTCCTTCGGAATCTCGATGATGACGTTGATTTCTTCCGGCGGGTTCTTGCCGGGCGAGACGAGTTCCAGACCCATGGTGTGCTCCAGGTGGGGGATGTAGACGGATAGCTGGCCATTTTATGCCTTTGCCGGGCGCTGTGCAGCGGGGAAGGTGCTGACGGCGGTGCGCGGCAGGTGCCCACCTCGCGGGCCGGGGTTGGCTGATGGGGCCTGCCGGTGCGGCAGGGCAGGCTGTACGCACCTTCCCGAGGAGTCTTCATATGAGAATGTCCGCACTGCCGCTCTGCCTGTCCTGCGCGCTGCTTGTTGCGCCCGCGGCCCAGGCCGACCCCTACGTGGATCTGATCGACTATCCGCAGCAGGAAGCCAACTGGGACCGCTTCTTTGCATTGGAGGGCAGGCTGCAGCAGGGTTTCGACAGCATCTGCGGGGACACCTTCTGCGAAGGGGAATACAGCGATATTCACCCCCTGCGACTGCGCTGCTCGGTGGATGCCGCGCGGGGAACGGTCCGTGAGTGCCTGTGGGCATTTGCCGCCAGCGATCTGACGGTGTCCGCGAACGATGGCGCGATCGAGGCCCGGCAACCGACCTGGTTGTGCCGCCTGCCGCTGGTGGCGGGTACCCCGGTGGAGTCCTTCCATGCCGCGCTGGCCGCGCGTGATCCCTTGCATGACCCGCTGCCGGGCAGCTCGCAGAGCGTCTATGACGCGCTGACCGAGTGCATCCATTGATGTAAACGTGACTTATTCGCATTTGACGAGTAGCATGCGCGGCGCTCCCGTCTGTCGTCCTGGCCTCGCGCATGTCTTCCAATGCTGCCTCCCTCACCGAACTGCTGATCCGCGAGCGACCCGCGCTGTTGCGTCGTGTGCAACGGATACTGGGGGGCGACAACGGCGCGGAAGACGTGATCCAGGCGGTGTGGTTCAAGGCGCGTGGGGTCGATGACAGCCAGGCCATCGACAACCCGCGCGCCTATCTGTATCGGTTGGCCGCCAACCTGGCCACCGACCACGGCCGCGAGTCGACCCGGCGCAACCGCCTGCTGGCCGATCATTACCTGTGGGGGCCGGACGAGGTGATCTCGACCGAAGAACAGGCCATGGCACAGGATGAACTGCAGCGCGTGCTCGACGCGGCCGGCCATCTGCCCGAGCCGACCCGCACCATCTTCCGGCTCAACCGCCTGCAGGGCCAGACCCAGGCGGAGATCGCACGCCGCCTCGGGGTATCGGTGACCACCGTCGAAAACCATGTACGCGGCGCGCTGCAACGCCTGGCCTGGGCGCGCAGTGGCCGATGATCACGCCGGCTTGGGGTTGGCGCGCGCACAGACGTCTTGATCATTGACCGTGGATGCGGTCCAGTTCCCCCGCGCTTGAATGCGCCTGTCAGCCAGCCGATGCGCCCGCCGAACATGCCGCCTGCCGCCGATGACAATGCCCTGGCCGAACAGGCCCGGGGCTGGATCGCGTGGCTGGCCTCGGGCGACATCAGCGATGTGCGCATGCAGGCGTTTGAACGCTGGCTGCAGCAGCCGGGACACCGCCGGGTCTTCGAATACGAGCGTGCGCTGTGGCGCAGTGTCGGGCCGCGCGTACAGGCCGCAGGCCCGGGCCGTCGGCGCCCGCGACGATTGCGCTGGGCCATGGCCGCGGCGGCGATGCTGGCGATGCTGGTGGCCTGGCCCGAGGCCTGGCTGCGCCTGCAGTCCGATCATCGCAGCACATATCAGGTACGGAGCGTGCTGCTACCCGACGGCAGCCATGCGGTGCTGGATGCCGACAGTGCGATTGCGGTGCACTTTGATGCGAACGCCCGCGAGGTCGAGCTGCTGCGCGGGCGCGCCTGGTTCGAGGTCGGCCCGGATCCGCAGCGGCGTTTCCGCGTGCGCGCCGGCAATGGCCTGGTCGAGGACATCTCCACCGCGTTCACCGTCGCGCGTGGCGACCACGGGGTGGAAACCCAGGTCGGGCAGGGCAGGGTACGCGTGGCCAGCCCGGTCGACGGCGGCTGGACCTACCTGCAGCAGGGGCAACGTGCGGTCTACGCTGAGCACGGCGGCGTCATGCGGCTGGCCGACGTGACCACCGACAGCGTCGGCGCCTGGCGCCGGGGCGAGCTGCTGCTGGAACAGGCCAACGTGGCCGATGCCGTGCAGTGGGTGGGGCGCTATCGCACGGGCCCGACCTTCGTGCGCGGTGATCTGTCACGACTGCCTGCAGTCAGTGCCGCATTGCGCATCGATCGTCCGGAACAGGCGCTGGATGCGCTGGCCGCGACGGCTGGATTGCAGGTCACACGCCTGCCACTGGGCGTCGCCATCGTGCAGTAGATGCACGCCCTGCGTGGATGATCGTCCCAGTGTGCCGGCCAACGGTCGGCACCCACCGAAGCCACCCGACGAACGGTCGGCACCTGCCGCGGCCGCACATCGCTCTTGGGGCTGTCGCGCGCCCAGCCGTCTTACCCCGCGAACGTACACGCCGCCGCCACGTACGTCGCCGTGTCCGCCCGTGCTGCGGATGACGCCGCGCTCGCGGCACCGATTACCTGACAGGTTTCCCATGTACAACTTCCACCGCTCGGGCCGCGTGCTGCGCCCGTCCCGCCTGTGCATCGCGCTGCTCGCCGCCGGCCTGGCCACTGCTGCGCCGGCCGCCTTGGCCCAGAGTGCCGGCAGTGACCACGCTGTCGTGCAGCGCTTCGACATTCCCGCGCAAGCACTGGATGAGGCGCTGCGCAGCTACATGCGCCAGTCCGGCGTGCAGGTGGTCTACCCCGCTGCGCTGGCACGTGGCGTAACCTCCCGCGCAGTCAGTGGCAGCCTTCCGGCGCACCAGGCGTTGCAACAGCTGCTGCAGGGCAGCGGCCTGGCGGTGCGCCGGGTCGGCGCAGAGGCCGTCACCCTGGAGGCGACGACGCTGGCGCAGGCGGACAGTGAAGTGATCATCACCGACACACTGAGCGTGGCCGGCGACCGGGTCGACAGCGGCGCGAGCAGTGATGAAGCACGCCTGCTCGACAGCTACCGCAGCGTGGGCTCCACCACCACGCTCAGTCGCGCCCATTTGGAGCGTTTCCGTGGTACCTCCAACGGCGACATCATCAAGGGCGTGGCCGGTGTCACCGCCGGTGATCCGCGCGTGGGCAACGGCTTCGACGTCAACATCCGCGGCATCCAGGGCCAGGGCCGTGTGCCGGTGATCATCGATGGCGGTCAGTCCAGCATGGACACCTACCGCGGCTATGCGGGCCAGTCGCAGCGCACCTACCTCGACCCGGACCTGATCTCCAGCCTGACCATCAGCAAGGGCCCGAGCCTGCAGGCCAACGCCTCCGGTGGCATCGGCGGCGTGGTCGAGATGGAGACGTTGAAGATCGGCGACGTGCTGCGCGAGGGCCGCGACGTCGGCGTGCGCGTGCGCGGTGGCCTGGCCAATGGCAGCGCCAACAACCTGCCGTCCTACAGTGCGGCGCCACGCACCGATCGCAGCGCCACCGGCAGCCAGTTCTTCAACGTGGCCGCCGCCGGTCATTGGGACCGCTTCGATCTGGTCGCTGCCTACGCTTACCGCGACAATGGCAACTACTTCTCGGGCCGGCATGGCTACGACGATTTCCCGCAGACCCGTCGCACCCTGGCGCCGTTGAATCCGCCGCGTACCGAGGTGTTCAACACCTCCTCGCGCTCGAAGTCGGCGCTGCTCAAGGGCACCTGGCGCATCGACGACGCGCAGACGCTGGAGGCCGGTTACCGCCGTTATGAAGGCACCGCCGGCGAGATCATGGCCTCGCAGATCATCCGGGTGGATCGTGACCGCATTCCGCAGTGGGATCCAGGCCACGTCGACATGGACAGCTACAGCCTGCGCTACCGCTTCAACCCGGACAGTGAGCGGGTCGACCTCCGCATCAATGCCGCCTACACCGATACCGACAGCGTGATGTACAACAGCCTGACCGGCATCACGCCGTGGTACTTCGATCGCCGCACCGAGTGGTACGACGCGCCCAGCTTCAGTGGCGATCCCGGCTACAAGGATGCCTACCGGAACCCGCTGCGGCAGAAGCGCTTCAACCTGGATGCCAGCAACACCTCGACGTTCGACACCCACGCCGGTGCGTTCACGCTGGACTACGGCCTGTCCTACAGCGACGAAGACATCGCGCCGGGCAGCTCGGGCCCGATCAAGCACGACGACCTGGTCAACAACCGCTTCCTGCGCAACGCCGAGCGCAAGGAATACAGCGCCGTGGCCTCGCTGAAGTGGCAGCCCGATGAACATTGGGAACTGCTGGCCGGCGGCCGCTGGAACCGCGTGGAGGTGCACGACCGCAACCGCTTGGCCACGCCCGAGGCCTACGCGGTGCAGGGCCAGTACCGCTACACCGAGCTGCTCAACGGCAACCCGGCACTGCCGTCGTGGCGCGCCAAGCGCATCGCGCTGCTGAACTGGTATCCGGATGCCAACGGCAACTTCACCCAGGCCTCGCTGCTGGCCTCGCCGTACAAGAAGGGCACGGTGGCCGACATCGCCGGCTGGAACTTCTACGACGCCGGCAAGGCGCAGGACCTGGAGGTGCCGGTCAGCTGGAGCTGGTCGCAGCCGATCCGCCGCCGCGACTCCGCGTTCTCGCCCACCGCCAGCGTGGCCTACCGCTTCAGCGAAGACACCCTGGTCTACGTGAAGTACGCCGAAGGCACCAAGCTGCCGAGCCTGTTCGAGACCACGCTGGGCCTGTTCACCGCCGCCAGACCGGTGGGGGAGCTCAAGCCGGAGCGTGCGCGCAGCTGGGAAATCGGCGCCAGCACCCTCCGCTACGACCTGTTCACTGCCGGCGACCGCCTGGCGCTGAAGCTGGCGTATTTCGATACCCGCATCGACGACCTGATCACCCGCGATTACCGCACGCTGTCGGCCGGCCTGATCCGCAACGTGGACCAGTTCAAGGTCTCGGGCATGGAGTTCCAGTCCAGCTATGACAGCGGGAAGGTGTTTGCCGACCTGTCCGCGCATTATTACTTCAAGGCCAAGACCTGCGCGCCAGACATCGCCGCCGAGCGCCGGGCCTATGGCGCACAGCGCAGGAACGATGAGCTGGCCCACACGCCCGACTGCGTGGACGGCGGCTTCGAGGGGTCGTACACCAACACCCAGAACCCGCCGCGCTACATGGTCAACCTGACCCTGGGCTCGCGCCTGTTCGACGAGCGCCTGACCTTCGGCACCCGCGTGGTCCACAACGCCGGCCCGATCAGCGCGCTGGACAAGGACTGGAACGTGGGCCTGTCGGCGATCCAGCAGCTGTACCGGCCAACCACGCTGGTGGATCTGTTCGCCAGCTGGCGCTTCAACGACCAGCTGTCGGTCGACGCCGGCGTGGACAACCTGACCGACCGCTACTACCTGGATCCGCTGGCGTTGGGCGTGATGCCGGCCCCGGGCCGCACTGCGCGGCTGGCGCTGACCTGGAAGTACTGACCGATCGTGGATGAGCGAGGGGTCGGATCCCTTTCCTGCGGAAAGGGCTCTGACCCCAACAGCGCGGGATACCCCGCTTACAGCCCCGTCGCCGCCTTCACCGCATCCTCGTGCAGCGACTCGTTCAGCTCGTCCACCACGGTGGTCCATGCCGCATCAGCCTGCAGCGACTCGGACAGGAACTGGCGCTGGGCGTCAGTCCAGTAGGGCGCCTCGACCACGTCCACGTCGGTGGCCAGCTGGTGCTCGCGGATGAAGCGGGCGATGCCCTCGGCGCTGGCGTCCAGGCCCAGTTGGAGGAACAGGTTGGTCATGCGCGGTTCGGTGGTGATCATCAGCGGTGTCCTGCAGCAAGAAGGGATGGTCCATTATCGGTATCCACCGCCTTGGGGAAAGCCCCGTGGCAAACGTCTACAGCACGACGACTCCCTGGCATTCCCCATGAACGCATACCTCGCTCCCGAAGACAGCCGCAGCCTACGGCTCAAGGCCGCCACCCGCGACAGTCACGCTGCCCTGGACAAGCGCATCATGGCCGGCGACATCTTCGCCGACCGCAGCAACTTCGCCCGTTTCCTGCGCGTGCAGTACCGCTTCCACCGCAGCATTGATGCGCTGTACGCCAACCCTGCGCTGGACGCGCTGCTGCCCGGCCTGGGCGAGCGCCGCCGCCTGGCCCAGGTTGCCCGCGATCTGCAGGACCTGGAGCAGGCGCTCCCGGGCGCGGACATCGCCGCACTGCCCTCGGACCTGGCGCTGCCGGCGGCCCTCGGCTGGCTGTACGTGGCCGAAGGCTCCAACCTGGGCGGCACCGTGCTGTACAAGATGGCCGCCAGGCTCGGCCTGGATCGTGATTTCGGCGCCCGCCACCTGGCCGCGCATCCGGATGGCGCCGCGCGCCACTGGCGCGAGTTCACCGCTGCGCTGGACGCGGTTGCGCTGAGCGCCGAGCAGGAACAGCAGGTGATCGACGCCGCCGATGCCGCGTTCCGCAGCGTGCACGGCCATGTCGAAGCGGAATTCGACTGATGTGCCACGTCTGCGCACGGAGACCGCGCTGATGCGCTGGCTCTGGTTCGGGCTGGGCTGGGTGATGGTCGGCCTCGGGGTGATCGGCGCGTTGCTGCCGGTGATGCCCACCACCATCTTCCTGATCCTGGCCGTGGGTTGCTTCGCGCGAAGCTCGCCGAAGTTCGAGCAGCGCCTGCTCGCACATCCGCGCTATGGCCCGTCGCTGCGGCTGTGGCGCGAGCAGGGCGCGGTGTCGCGCAAGGGCAAGGCGTTCGCCAGCGCAGGGATGGCGCTGGGCTTTGTGCTGTTCTGCTGGGGCGCGCAGCCGTCATGGCGCCTGCTGCTGGGCGTGGGCCTGTTCTTTGCGGCCAGCGCTGGCTACGTGCTCAGCCGGCCAGCACCGCGTCTGGAGCCCCCTCCGGTCGTGGAAGTGGACGATGCCACGGACCCGCGCGCGGCCCGGCACCGCGCCGCGCCCCCGGGCGATGAGGGAACCCGGAACGATGCTGCCTGCTGACCTGGCCCCTGTGGCCACGCCCGCATTGACGCCGTGGGGCATGTACCTGGCCGCCGACGTAGTGGTGAAGTCGGTGAGGATCGCGCTGGCCCTGGCCTCGCTGGCGACCTGGGCCGTGCTGCTGGCCAAGGGCTGCGAACTGGCCCGCGCCGAGCCTGCCCGGCGAGCGCGCCGCATCTTCATGGTGGCCGCACCGCTGGCCCGTGCCGGTTTCGTTCTTCCTGCGTGGCCGCTGACCGCCGTCGGGGTCGGATCCCTTTCCGCAGCAAAGGGCTCTGACCCCGTCAAGCCTGCCATCCACGCATCGCGTGGACCTACAACAACGGCACCAGCAGCAGCGCCACGATGTTGATGATCTTGATCAGCGGATTGATCGCCGGCCCGGCGGTGTCCTTGTACGGGTCACCGACGGTATCGCCGGTCACCGCAGCCTTGTGCGCTTCGCTGCCCTTGCCGCCGAAGTGGCCGTCCTCGATGTACTTCTTGGCGTTGTCCCAGGCGCCGCCGCCGGTGGTCATCGAAATGGCCACGAACAGGCCGGTCACGATCGTGCCGATCAGCAGGCCGCCCAGCGCGCGGGGCCCCAGCAGCAGGCCGACCACCACCGGCACCGCCACCGGCAGCAATGACGGCACGATCATTTCGCGGATCGCCGACCGGGTCAGCATGTCCACCGCCTTGTCGTACTGCGGCTTGCCGGTGCCCTGCATGATGCCGGGGATCTCGCGGAACTGGCGGCGCACTTCTTCCACCACTGCGCCCGCCGCGCGGCCGACCGCTTCCATCGCCATCGCACCGAACAGGTACGGAATCAGGCCGCCGATCAGCAGGCCGATGATCACCGTGTGGTCGCTGAGGTCGAAGCGGAATTCCTGTCCGGGATGCGCGGCCTGCAGGTTGTGCGTGTAGTCGGCGAACAGCACGAGCGCGGCCAGTGCCGCCGAGCCGATCGCATAGCCCTTGGTCACCGCCTTGGTGGTGTTGCCCACCGCATCCAGCGGATCGGTGATGTCGCGGATCTCGGAAGGCAGCTCGGCCATTTCAGCGATGCCGCCGGCGTTGTCGGTGATCGGACCGTAGGCGTCGAGGGCGACGATCATGCCGGCCATCGACAGCATCGCGGTGGCGGCGATGGCGATGCCGTACAGGCCCCCCAGCGCGAACGCGCCCCAGATTGCCGCACACACCGCCACCACCGGCAGCGCGGTGGACTTCATCGAGATGCCGAGGCCGGCGATGATGTTGGTGCCGTGGCCGGTGGTCGAGGCCTGTGCCACGTGCTGCACCGGCTTGTACTGGGTGCCGGTGTAGTACTCGGTGATCCACACGATCAGGCCGGTCAGGAGCAGCCCGATCAGCGCGCAGCCATACAGCGCCATCGGCCCATGTACGTTGTCCGACATCAGGCCGGTGGTGATCGGGTAGAAGGCAATCGCGGCCAGCACGCCGGACACGATCACGCCCTTGTACAGCGCGCCCATGATCGAGCCGCCCGGCTTCACCTTGACGAACAGCGCACCGATGATCGAGGCGATGATCGATACGCCGCCCAGCACCAGTGGGTAGAGCACGGCATTGGCACCGGCTTCGGCCAGCATCAGGCTGCCCAGCAGCATGGTGGCGATGACGGTGACCGCATAGGTTTCGAACAGGTCGGCGGCCATGCCGGCGCAGTCGCCGACGTTGTCACCGACGTTGTCGGCGATCACCGCCGGGTTGCGCGGGTCGTCCTCGGGAATGCCGGCTTCAACCTTGCCGACCAGATCGGCGCCGACATCGGCGCCCTTGGTGAAGATGCCACCCCCCAGCCGCGCGAAGATCGAGATCAGCGAGGAACCGAAGGCCAGGCCGACCAGCGCATGCAGCGCCTGCTCCATCGGCAGGCCCAGGCGCAGCAGCAACGCGTAGTAGCCGGCCACGCCCAGCAGGCCCAGCCCGACCACCAGCATGCCGGTGATCGCGCCACCGCGGAAGGCGACGTCCATCGCCGCGCTGATGCCATGGCGTGCAGCTTCGGCAGTGCGCACGTTGGCGCGTACCGACACGTTCATGCCGATGTAGCCGGCCGCGCCGGACAGCACTGCGCCCACCGCAAAACCAATCGCGGTGTACCAGCTGAGGAAGATGCCGACAAGCACGAACAGCACCACGCCGGCGATGCCGATGGTCAGGTACTGGCGGTTGAGGTAGGCGCGCGCGCCTTCCTGGATCGCGGTGGCGATCGCGATCATGCGCTCATTGCCGGTGGGTTGGCGCAGGATCCAGCGCGCCGAGACGATTCCGAACAGGATCGCGAGAATGGCGCAGCCCAGCGCCATTGACAGCCCGTGACGTTCCAGCATTAGACCCCTCCGCAGAATGGATGTAGGCATCCAGTGGCGATGAACGGCACCACGAGGGGGACGACGGGCTGCAGCCTGGAACCAACCCGTACCGACCTTGGCGGTCGTCCGACGTATGGCGGTGTTCAGCATTCCCTGGTGCCCGCAGTATGCGTGCCGCCACTTGTAGAGTCGAGCCATGCTCGACTGGCGCTCTACGAGCGCGCGGGCCCTGCCGCCGGGCCATGGGCACGATCCGAGAGCCATCCGGCCTTTGCGCCCCGTTAAGCCAGTCTCTGCAAGCCTGCGCACAGTCCCGTAGGAGATCCCACATGCGCCTGTCCCTGTTGATGCTTGCCGCCCTGGTCCCGGCCGTGCCGGCATTCGCTGCGGAAACCCCGGAACTGCAGCGTGCCGTTGGCGCGCCCCAGGCGGTGGGTGCGGTGCATACGTTGCGCCAGATCCCCGAGGCCTGCGCGCGGCTGGAAGGTGCGTTCACCGGCGATGCCGCCGCGCCGTACCGCTTCTCTGCCGTGCGTACCAGCGAACAGTGCCAGCCACGCGCGCGCTTCGTCGATTACACCAAGGCGCAGCCAAGTGCGGACAAGGGCTGGAAACTCAACGATGTGATCCGCGTGCCGAACGCGGCGTGCCCGGCCCAGCAGGCCGTGGTGCGGGTGTGGCGCCTGCCGTCGAGCAACAAGGTCGAGCTGGACGGCCAGGGCCAGTCGCGCATCTACCTGGAGGAGGCGAAGAAGCAGGCCGCGGCCGGGCAGATTCCGCAGGTGACGATGTTCGCCGCGCAGTTGCAGATGGAAGGCAAGGCCTGCAATTGAGGCCGTCCAGCAGCGCGAATCCACGCAGGGCGTGGATCTACTGGATGGGAGACCTGGGTAGTGCCGGCCGCTGGCCGGCATCCCGCCATCTTCACTCCGCCAGCGTCGCCCCGCGCGCCACCAGCAGCTCGCGCAGCGCCTTACGGTGGCAGTGCGCCTCATCCTCGCAATAGCACCCCACGCTGATGTCGCTGTGCTGCGACATCGCGGCCAGCAGGTCCAGCGCGTGGGCCGCATCCGGGGCCTTCATCTCAGTCGTGTAGTGGCGGAAGAACGCGTTCCAGTCGGCGGCCGTTTTCGCCTCATGCGCCTGCTTCACCAGCGCCGCGCTGGGTGACAGGGTCGGGAACCAGACGTCGTACCAGTCCTGTCGGGCGAACTCGCTGCGTGGCACGCCCCGCGGCGGCCGCCTGACGGTGCCGATGCGCAGCCCCTCGCCGGGGTGGCGCGGCGTACCCAGTCGAACAACACGCAGTGCCATGGCATCTCTCCAAAAAGGGGACGGAGGGGATTAAGTCGTATCCGGCCCGTTGCTGACGCCGAGGGGCACGGAGGGGCCTATGCGACTTAATCCCCTCCGTCCCCTTTTTAGGGGTCAGCCCTCGAAGGCCGGCAGCTTCTGCTTCACCGCCACATTCTTCAGTGTCACGTACTTCGGCAGGCCATCGGTGCCATACGGCAGGGGCGCTTCGCCCTTGATCAGCGGTGACAGGTAGGCGCGCGCCTTGGCCGTGATGCCGAAGCCATCGCGGCGGATGAAACCGGCCGGCATCTTCTTCTCGTGGTTGGCGATCTTCGACAACGGCGCGGCTTCGATCTTCCAGCGATACGGTGCATCGCTGCTGCGCACGATCACCGGCATCACGCCATTCTGGCCCTTCAGTGCCAGCTGCACCGCGGCCTTGCCCACCGCCTGCGCCTGCTCCCAGTCGGTCCTGCTGGCCAGGTGGCGCGCCGAGCGCTGCAGGTAGTCGGGCAGTGCCCAGTGCACCTTCAGGCCCAGCTGATCCTTGACCCGGCCGGCCAGGTGCGCGGCCACGCCGCCCAGCTGCGCGTGCCCGAACGAGTCCTTGCCACCGCCGGCATCGGCAACGAAGCGGCCGTCGGCCGTGGCAATGCCCTCCGAGGCCACCACCACGCAATAGCCGACGCGCTCGACCACCGCCTCTACCTTGGCCAGGAACGCGGCCTCGTCGTAGGCGCGCTCGGGCAGCAGGATGATGTGCGGCGCTTCGTCGTCACCGTTGCCGGCCAGGCCGGCGGCGGCGGCCAGCCAGCCGGCGTGTCGGCCCATCGCTTCGTAGATGAAGACGCGGGTGGAGGTCTCGGCCATCGCCGCGACGTCCAGCGCCGCCTCGCGCACCGAGACGGCGGTGTACTTGGCGGCGGAGCCGAAGCCAGGGCAGGTGTCGGTCACCGCCAGATCGTTGTCGATGGTCTTGGGCACGCCGATGCAGGTCAGGTCGTAGCCGGAGGCCTTGGCCAGCTGCGAGACCTTCAGCGCGGTATCGGCCGAGTCGTTGCCACCGTTGTAGAGGAACCAGCGCACGTCATGCGCGCGCAGCACCTCCAGCAGGCGGTCATAGCGGGCGCGGTCGGCGTCCAGCGACTTCAGCTTGACCCGGCACGAACCGAAGGCCCCGCCCGGGGTATGGGCGAGCGCACGGATCGCGGCGGCGCTCTCCTTGCTGGTGTCGATCAGTTCCTCGCGCAGCGCGCCGAGGATGCCGTTGCGGGCGGCCAGGACCTTGATGCCCTTGGCCCGGGCCTGCTCGATCACCGCCGCCGCCGTGGCATTGATGACGGCGGTGACACCGCCGGACTGGGCATAAAGGAGGGTACCGTTGCGCATGCTTCTACCTGTTCGGGGGAAGGGACATTGCAGGGACATTACCCGGATGCGGTAAAGTGGCGCTATTGCGGTGCAGCGATACCGGACCGTCCGGGACGCGAACCTTCTTTGTTTTCAACACGTTGGAGTCAGGTCAATGCGATTGGTTCTGTTGGGACCGCCCGGTTCGGGCAAGGGGACACAGGCGACGCGCCTGAAGGAAAAGCTGGGGATCGCCCACATTTCGACCGGTGACATGCTGCGCGCGGAAATCGCCGCCGGCACCGAGCTGGGCAAGCAGGCCAAGACGGTGATGGATGCCGGTAACCTGGTGTCGGACGACATCCTGCTGGGCATGCTGGAGTCGCGCCTGACCCAGGCTGATGTCGCCAAGGGCTTCATCCTCGATGGTTATCCGCGCAATGTGGCCCAGGCCAATGCGATGGACGGCCTGCTGGCCAAGATCGGCCAGCCGCTGGACGCGGTGGTGCAGCTGGATGTGCCCACCGAGCTGCTGGTGGACCGCATTGCCGGTCGTGCCAAGGAGCAGGGCCGCGCCGATGACAACCCGGAAGCAGTGCGCCAGCGCCTGCAGGTCTACAACGACCAGACCGCCCCGGTGGTCGACTTCTACGCCGGCCGTGGCACCCTGGCCCGCGTCGATGGCGTCGGCGAGCTGGACGAGATCGAAGCCCGCATCCTGGCGGCGATCAAGGCCTGATCCGGCAGGGCCGCGTGCTGCTGGCCCTGCGGGCGCAAAAAACACAGGCCTGGTCCGCGAGGATCAGGCCTGTGTCGTTTGATAGGCGCCAGCGAAGGGCTTGCTCAGGGCCCCGCAGCATGAGCTCCCTTGGGGATGGCCTCTTGGGGAGTAGGACCGGTTCGGGTACTGCGGCTGGCAGTTCGAATTGTGTCCGGGTTCACAGAACATCGCTATCGGGAATTCCCTGACAGCTGATTGGAGTTTTCTCACATCCCGTGTAGGGGTTGTCTTACCCGATAGCGGACATTGGCCCTATACAGCCGTCATCGGTCACAATCCTCGGTCATGAGCAGCGTACATATCCTTGCAATCGCCGGCACCTTCATGGGCGGCGTGGCCGCCCTGGCGCGTGAACTCGGGCATGCCGTCAGCGGCAGCGACCAGGCCATCTATCCGCCGATGTCGACCCAGCTCGAACAGTTGGGCATCACCCTGGACCAGGGCTACCGCGCCGACAGCGTGCCGGCCGGCACCGACGAGGTGGTGATCGGCAATGCGCTGTCGCGCGGCAATGCGGCCGTCGAAGCCGTGCTCGATGCCGGCCAGCGCTACATCTCCGGTGCGCAGTGGCTGTCCGAGCAGGTGTTGCCGGGCCGCGACACCCTGGCCGTGGCCGGCACCCATGGCAAGACCACCACCACCACCATCCTCACCTGGCTGCTGGAAAGCGCCGGGCGCTCGCCGGGCTTCCTGATCGGGGGCGTCGCCGAGGATTTCGGCGTCTCCGCGCGGCTGGGCCAGGGGCGCGAGTTCGTGGTCGAAGCCGATGAGTACGACACGGCCTTCTTCGACAAGCGCAGCAAGTTCGTGCACTACCGGCCGCTGGTGGCCATCCTCAATAATCTTGAATACGACCACGCCGACATCTTCCCGGACGTGGCGGCGATCCAGCGCCAGTTCCACCACCTGGTGCGTACCGTACCCGCACGTGGGCGGCTGATCGTCAATGGCGAGGATCAGCGCCTGGCCGAAGTGCTCGCGATGGGCTGCTGGACCCCGGTCGAGCGGTTTGGTTTCGATCCGTCGCTGGAGTGGCATGCCGAGCTGCTGGCCGCCGATGGCAGCGCGTTCCGCGTGCACCATCGTGGGCAGGCGCTGGGTGACGTGCAGTGGTCGCTGCTGGGCCGCCACAACGTGCTCAACGGATTGGCTGCGCTGGCCGCCGCGCATGCAGTGGGCGTGGCGCCGGCCGAGGTGATCCCGGCGCTGGCGCGCTTCCGCAGCGTCAAGCGCCGCATGGAAGTGATCGGCAGCCATGACGGCATCACCGTCTACGACGATTTCGCCCATCACCCGACCGCAATCGCCACCACCCTGGAAGGTCTGCGTGCCAAGGTGGGCGATGCGCGCATCGTGGTCGCGATGGAACCGCGCAGCAACTCGATGCGGCTGGGCGCACATGCGCAGGCGCTGGCCCCATCGCTGGCGCTGGCCGATGAAGTGGTGTTCCTGCATCGTCCGGAACTGGCCTGGGATGCGGCGGCGGTGATTGCCGCAGTGCGTGGCGAAGCGCACGCGGTGCCTGATACCGACGCATTGCTGGCACAGCTGCAGGCCAGCGCGCGCAGTGGCGACCACGTGGTGTTCATGTCCAACGGTGGCTTCGACGGCGCGCCGCGCCGCTTCCTCGCCGCGCTGCAGGCCCGATGAGCGGCGATGGCTCGCTGCCGCTGTTCCCGCTGCACACCACGCTGGTGCCGGGTGCAGCGGTGGGCCTGCGCGTGTTCGAGCGCCGCTATCTGGACCTGGTCCGCGACAGCGGCCGCAGCGGTGAGGGATTTGGTGTCTGCCTGATCCTCGACGGCCAGGAAGTGGGCGCTCCGGCGACGCCGGCCGCCTTTGGCGTGCAGGTGCGCATCGAAGACTTCGATGTCGGCGCCGACGGCGTGCTGCAGCTGCGCCTGCGCGGCACCCGTCGCTTCCATGTCGAGCGTACCCGCGTGCGCGACAACGGCCTGGTGGTGGCCGACGTGCGTTGGTGCGACGAGGACCCCGACGACGAACTGCGGCCCCAGCACGCGCTGCTGGCCACGGTGCTGGGGCACATCATCGAACAGGCTGGCGAGGCCTATGCGCCGTCCAACCCGGCGTTGCTGGACCAGGCGAGCTGGGTCGGCTGGCGGTTGGCCGAGCTGTTGCCGCTGAGCGAGCAGCAGCGCCTGCAGCTGCTGCAGATGGACGACCCGCACCAGCGATTGCAGCAGTTGCTGGGCTGGATGCCGTAGCAGCCATCCACGCATGGCGCGGATCTACTGTAGCGCCGAGCCCATGCTCGGCGTGCTGGATCGTGCGAAGCGCAGCCGGGCACGGGCCCGGCGCTACAGCGGGTGATCGCGCACCGGCCCCGTCAGGGCGTGGGGGTCTTCAACCGCAGCACCGGCAACCCGGTTTCGCTGTGCACATCCTCGCGCTGGGGCAGCTCCTGCACGGCCTCCTTCACCGCATTCAAGGCCGGGTCGACGCCGCGCAGCGGGTGCCACATGCCGATCCATTCGAAGTGGCGCTCGTAGCGCAGGGTCTGCGCACTGCCCAGCCATAGCGGCGTATTGCCCGGTTGCAACTGCGCAGGGGCCGGCCACAGGCGCAGTACGTAGCGCTCATCGCGGTGTGTACCCGGGCGCACCATCAACAGCGCCTCCACGCGCGTGTCCAGCGTGGCGGGCAGCACCGGCAGCGCATCGGCGCCGGTGTTCTTGTCCAGCATCAGCAGCGCTTCCTGCCAGCCGGCCTGTTCCTGCCGCTTCCAGCCGCGTGCTTCCAGCTGCGCCTGCAGCGGGGCCAACGGGCCCGCCACCTGCACGTCCAGCGGCCAGCGCTGGTCGTCGTCGAACTCGTTGCGGCGCGCCGGCAGTGTCGCCCAGTCGTGCTGCCACCAGGCCTGCATGTCCATCGCCTGCGCGGCCGGCAGGGTCGGCTCGAAGCGTTCCAGCTTCACCGGGATGTTGCGCGGCGCGTACCACATCGCCGCCACGGCGAAGACACCGTAGAACAGCCACGCCACCGGCTTCACCCAGAACGAGCGGTTGAAGCGGCGGCGGTAGGCGATGCCCAGCACCAGCAGCCAGAACGTGCCGAACAGCATGCCGCCGATCACATCGCTCAGCCAATGCGCGCCCAGGTACAAGCGCGAGAAACCGATCAGGCTGACCACGATGCCCGACACCAGGTACGGCCAGACACGGGTGCGGCCGGGCATCTCGCGGGCGATCAGCACTGCGAAGAAGCCGAAGGTGATGGTGGCCATCGTCACCGACACCGACGGGAAGCCGAAGCCACTGCTGGCGTCGACCGGGCGCACCACATCGACGGTGGCACCGAGCAGCATGGTCAATGCGAGGCCGAAGGCAAGCGCGGCCAGCCAGTGCGCGGCCGCCATCCAGCGCCGGCGCCAGATCAGGTAGCCCATCGCCGCCGCAGTGGCCGGCAGCAGTACCTGCCAGGCGCCCAGCGAGGCCAGCGCGGCCATCGGGTAATCGGCCAGCGGGTTACGCAGGGCCAGCATGGCCTGGTGCACCAGCAGGTCGATCGCCAGCGGTTCCCCGTGCGCGACCACCACGGTCAGCAGTGCGAACCAGCCCCAGCCCAGCACCAGCAGCATCAACGCCAGCATCGCCAGCGGCACCGACTCGCGCCGCTTCGGGTCCAGCACACCGACGGTATAGCGGCCCAGTGTCGGGTGGCGGTTGGACCAGTCCAGCAGCCGCGCCAGCCAGTTGTCCATGCGCGCGGCCGACCAGCGGTAGCCATACAGCACGATGGCCCAGACCAGGCCGAGGATCACTGCCAGCAGGCCGACCACCACCACCAGTCGCCCGGCCACTGCGGCCACCGCGTCGTAGGCCTCGCCGAGCACCCAGCCCGGTGCCAGGAACAACACCGCCCACGAAATGCTGGCGATGCCACTGGCCTGCACGTAGCGGCTGGCCGGCATTTTCATCATGCCCGCGATGGCCGGCACGAACGGCCGGATCGCGCCCACGTAGCGTGCCACCAGGATGCTCTTGAAGGCATTGCGGCGGAACAGGTTTTCGCCGCGGTCGAGCAGCTGCGGGTAACGGCTGAAGGGCCACACGCCACGCAGGCGGTCACCCCAGCGGCGCCCGATCCAGTAACTGATGCCATCACCGGCGAATGCGCCCAGTGCGGCGGCGGCCACCGCGTACGGCCCGGAGATCTGGCCCAGGCCGATGAACACGCCCACCGCGAACAGCAGCGGCAGGGCCGGCACGATGGCACCGAGAATGATCACCGCGTCGCAGAAGGCGATGAGGAAGATAACGGCACCCGCCAGCACGGGGTGAGCGGCAATCCACGCGAGCGTGGCGTCGATCCATGAAGAGTCCATTGCCCGATTATAGGGGCGTGAAGGTGACTGGTTCCCAGCCGCTTGGTGACCGTTTGCAGCCATCGCCATCGCCTAGAATGGGGTCATGCCGCATACGCCAGACACTCCACCGCATGCTTTGAAGGCCGACAGCTTCGGTCGCATCCTCCTTGTGGAAGGACCGGCCGGTCCCTTCGTGCGCCGTGATCTGGGCGCCACACCACTGTGGTTGCGGCTGCCGGCCTGGTGGCTGGCCCGCCGCGAAGCACGCGCGCTGCGCCATATCCATGGCATGGCCGATGTGCCACAGCTGCTGGCGTGGGATGGCCGTCATCTCGACCGCAGCTTCATGGCCGGCGACGCCATGTACCAGCGTCCGCCCCGCGGCGACCTGGCCTGGTTCCGCGCCGCGCGTCGCCTGCTGCAGCAGCTGCATCGCAATGGCGTGGCCCACAACGATCTGGCCAAGGAAGCCAACTGGCTGGTCACCGACGATGGCCGCCCGGCGCTGATCGACTTCCAGCTGGCGGTGATCGGCAACCCGCGCTCGCGCTGGATGCGCCTGCTGGCCCGCGAGGACCTGCGCCACCTGCTCAAGCACAAGCGAATGTACTGCCGCGAGTCGCTCACCCCGGTGGAAAAGCGGGTGCTCAAGCGCACCTCGTGGGTGCGCGAACTGTGGTTCGCCACCGGCAAGCCGGTCTACCGCTTCGTCACCCGCCGCATCCTGCATTGGGAAGACAACGAGGGGCAGGGGCCGAAGCCGTGAGCTCTGCGCAGGTGATGACCGGCCCGCCGAGCGCGGGCAATGTCCTGCGCCCACAGCTGGCCAACGCCGACTTCGTGCATGCCTGCCAGGCAACGACCCATCGTGATGGACGTTCAGCCTTGCAGGCCTATCGCGATATGGCCGCGACCATTCCCGGCTGGTTCGACGGATTGATGGCGCTGCGCAACCACGGCATGCGCCTGCTCGGCATGAAGGACCTGGGCTCGTTGCGTGCGGTGCAGGGTGTTGCGGATCCTCAACCCGGGCAGCGGCTGGGCATCTTCACCCTGCAGTCGCTGGATGACGATGCCATCGTGCTGGAAGACGACGACCGCCATCTGCGTGTGCAGCTGGCCCTGCAGTGGCACGGCGACGTGCTGGAAGTGGCAACGGTGGTGCATACGCACAACGCGTTCGGGCGCGTGTACATGCTGCCGGTTGCACCCGTGCATCGGCTGATCGTGCCGCATCTGCTGAGGAAGCAGGTGCAGGGGTACCGGTAGATCCACGCCATGCGTGGATGCGCCCGCTGTCGGCCTTGATGTAGCGCCGAGCCATGCTCGGCTGCATTCAATGAGCCGAGCATGGCCCGGCTCTACAGGCGCCGGTGACCTTACGGCGTCGCCGGCACCACCTGCTGGCCAATGAAGTTGCGCTTGGCGTCGAAGTCGTAGGCGATCTGCAACTGGCCCACATCCGGGCAGGCGTGGCAGTCGCGCAGCGGCGTGCGGTACAGCAGGCGGATGCCGCCGTTCTCGAGCGGCGTGGCCCCGGCCGACTGCGCCGGTGCGAACGGCGTGGCCTGCGGGTGGTCCTTCAGCAGGGCCTGCACGGTGGGGTCGGCACGCAGGGTGTCGTCCAGCTGCACGGCATCCACATCGATGCGCTTGCCGGTGGCGTCGACCAGGCGGGTGCCCTCGTTGGTGTTGGCGCGGAACGGATACTCGACCGTGGCAATGCCCAGGCCTTCGTTCTCGTGCCAGGCCGTCACGTAGGCCAGCTCGCCACCGGTGGACAGCTGTTCGGCGGCGGTGATCGCATCGGCGCTGGCGCCGCCGGCGCGCATCGCATCGCGCAGACACTCGCGGGTGGCCGCATTCTCGCCCTGGCGGCAGGCATTGAGGTCGCCATCCCACACCACTGCCTCGCTCCAGCGCAGCTTGCCGTCGGCGGCGGCCTTCTCTGCGCTGGGGGTGTCACCGGCGGGCGGCTCCTTGCCGGGTTCCGGCGAACGGCCCTGGCAGGCAGTCAGCAGGGCAAGCCCCAGGGCAGGCAGCAACAGGCGGGAACGGCGCATGGCGTGGACCTCGTGCGTTGACTGGAGGCCCGAGTATCGTCAAGGCCGGGTGAACTCCACGTCGGCGCGGCATACTAGCGGCTCATTGCATACGCTGGAGTGTGGAACGTGGGCAGTCTGCAGGGCAAAACGCTTTTCATCACCGGTGCCTCGCGCGGCATCGGCCTGGCCATCGCACTGCGCGCTGCGCGCGACGGTGCCAATGTGGCCATTGCGGCCAAGTCAGCGGTGCCGAATCCGAAGTTGCCAGGCACCATCCATACCGCAGCCGAAGCCGTTACGGCGGCCGGCGGCCAGGGGCTGGCGCTGAAGTGCGATATCCGCGAGGAAGAGCAGGTACAGGCGGCGGTTGCCGCCACGGTCGACACCTTCGGTGGCATCGACATCCTGGTCAACAATGCCAGCGCGATCTGGCTGCGTGGCACGCTGGATACGCCGATGAAACGCTTCGACCTGATGCAGCAGGTCAATTCGCGCGGCAGTTTCCTGTGCGCGCAGGCCTGCCTGCCGTACCTGCTGCAGGCGCCGAATCCGCACATCCTGACCCTGGCGCCGCCGCCGAGCCTCGAACCGAAGTGGTGGGGCGCGCACACCGGCTACACGCTGGCGAAGATGGGCATGAGCTTCGTCACGCTCGGCCTGGCCGCGGAATTCGGCCCGCAGGGTGTGGCGGTGAACGCGCTGTGGCCGCGCACGGTGATCGCCACCGATGCGATCAACATGATTCCGGGCGTCGATGCGGCCGGCTGCCGCACGCCGCAGATCATGGCCGATGCTGCGCACGCGGTGCTGGTGCGCGAGGCGGCGGGTTTCCACGGCCAGTTCCTGATCGACGATGACGTGCTGGTGCAGGCGGGTATCACCGATCTGTCCAGCTATGCGGTGGATCCATCGCGTCCGTTGTTGCCGGATCTGTTCCTGGACTGATCGCGCGTCGCCGGCAGAGGCCGAGGGCTGCGACCTTCGGCCTGCTGCGCTAGAATGCGCGGCTGTAATCGTTTTCAACAAGGACGTGAACCCATGTCACGCACTCTTTCCGTCGCGGCGCTGGCCGCTTCGCTGTCGATTGTCCTGGCTGCCTGCGGCAGCAGGGCGCCTGCAACCACTGGCGACGCCGGCCCTTCCAGCACGCCCGACGCCAGCGCGGCGTCGTCCGACGCACAGCAGCAATTGACCGCCAAGCTCAACGCCTACATCGGCTGCTTCAACACGCTTGATTCGAAGACCCACGGCAGCATCGAGTCCTATACGCGCTGGATCAAGGACGTCGAGGCCGGCCCGACCGGGCGCGAGACCCAGGTGTACGGTCCGTTCGAGATCAGCGACTACGACATGAAGCAGTGCGATGGCCCCGTGACCGAGGCGATGGCTGCCAAGCCGGCGCTGGCCGAGCTCGATGCCGCTGCTGGCCATTACCAGCAGGCGCTGAAGGCACTGGTGCCGATCAGCAAGGAGGCGCACGACTACTACGATCGCCAGGACTACGAAGATGACCGGTTCGCCAAGGGCAAGCAGCTGCATGCGCCCTTGATGGCCGCCTTCAAGGAGTTCGTGGCTGCCAGCGCAACGTTCAACGCCGAGCTGGAGCGCCAGAACGACGCCGCCCAGCGCGAGCAGCTCAAGGCGCTGGAACAGGCCGAGGGGCGCACGCGCGAGTACTACCGTCTGGCGATGATGCTGGAAGCCAAGGCCATCATGGATCTGATGAGCGAGGACGATTTCGACCAGGCCAAGGCGCGCGAGCGTCTGGATGCGTTCAACCGCATTTCCGACGAAGCGCATGCGAAGGTGGCTGATCAGGAGCCGGGCAAGCTGGACTGGAACAGCTTCGAGCGTGAGGCCGAGAACTTCCGGCGCGAAGGCAAGGAGCGGCTGAAGCGCGTCAGCGAGAACACGCCCTATACCGATTTCGAACGGCGCATGCTGGATTCGCCCTCGATGGCGCCGAGCGGCTCTGCCAGCAAGCTGATGCAGGAATACAACTCGCTGGTTTTCCAGAGCAACCGCCAGTAGGCGGGAAGCTCAACGCGCTATTTTTGTCGCGATCGAGCAGGTTGATCGCGACATGACACGCCCCGCAGCCCCGAATGCCAGCACCTTCCCGAGGTGCTGGAGCGCGCGCTCGCGCCATGCAGGACGATGGCTGCAGTTTTCACTGGTGCAAGGAACTGATTTGAACGCATCCACACGCCTGATTCCCGTTCTCCTGCTCGGCGCGCTGGCCGGCTGCAACAGCCCGGCGGGGCTGGCGGTCGCCGACCCCGGGCTGGAGAAGGTGAACGCCTACATCGAGTGCTACAACGGCGTCGAACAGCCCATCCACGAAGGCTTCCAGACTTACACGGGCTGGATGAAGGACCCCAAGGCGGGGCCGACCGGCAAGGAAGCGCAGCCGCGCTCACCGGGCAAGCTGTTGTCGCACCGCGTCGAGTACTGCGGCCAGCCGCTGACCGATGCGCTGGCAAAGACCCCTGCCACGCCGCTGGATGCACCCGCGCGACAGTACCAGCAGGCATTCCAGGCACTGAACACCCTGATCGAGCGTGCCGATGGGTACTTCACCCGCGAGGACTATCGTCGCGATGGTGGCGAAGGGATGCGCAGCCAGCATGCCCCGCTGATGCAGGCCTATGCTGATTTCTTCAAGGCCAGCGAAGCAATGGATGCGGCGCTGGAAAAGAACGAGAACGATCGCCGCGCCGCCCAGCTGAAGCAGATCGAGGAAAGCGAAGGCCGCTCGCTGGCCTATTACCACCTGCGCCTTGTCGGCGATGGCAAGCAGCTGGCGATGGCGTTCCAGAGCGACGCGCCGGATGTTGCGGCGTTGCGCGGCCAGCTGGCCGACTATCAGGCGCTGGTGACGGAAATCCAGAACAGTGGTGTCGGCAAGGACGACCCGATGTGGGGCCATGTGCAGCGTTCGGCCGACAAGCTGGTGCGTAGCGCCGGGCGCGGTGTGGAGCGTCTGGAGCAGGGCAAGCCGATCACCGCCGATGCGTTGGCCGCCGAGCGCAAGGCGTCGGGCAGCTGGCTGACCACCGATCCTGAAGGCGCACAGTCGACGATCCTGGACGCCTACAACGACCTGGTGACCACCAGCAACCGCATGCGCTGAGGGCGATCCACTCAGGGCGTGGCCCTGTCCACGGTGGCACCGGGCCATGCCCGGCGCGCACCCTGCGGGGTTGGTAGTGCCGGCCGCTGGCCGGCATGTGCCTCAATGGCTGAATGCGTCCGGCAGTTCACCGCCACACTTGCGGCAGTGGCGCGCATCCGGTTCATGCCCTTCCAGCCCGCAGTGCGGGCAGCCGCGCGCATCCCGGCGCGCCGCCAGTTCGGCTTCGCGCATGGTGCTGGCCAGTTCGGCGGTGTAGATGCCGGTCGGCACGGCGATGATGCTGTAGCCGATCAGGATCAGCACCGAGGTGACGAAGCGGCCAAGCACGGTCTGCGGCACGATGTCGCCGAAGCCGACCGTGGCCATGGTCACCACCGCCCAGTACATGCTGGCCGGGATGTTGGTGAAGCCGTGTTCGGGGCCCTCGATCACGTACATCAGCGCCCCGGCGATGATGGTGATGGTGATCACCGTGAACAGGAACACCAGCACCTTGCGCCGGCTGCGCCACAGCGACGTCATCAGGACGCCGCTTTCCTCGATGTAGCGGGTCAGCTTGAGGATGCGGAACACGCGCAGGATGCGCAGCGCACGCACCACCAGCAGGCTCTGCGCGCCGGGGATGAACATCGACAGGTAGGCGGGCAGGATCGACAGCAGGTCGATGATGCCCCAGATGCTCACCGCGTAACGCAGCGGGCGCTTGACCACCGCCAGGCGCAGCAGGTACTCGGCGGTGAAGATGATCGTGAAGCCCCATTCCAGGATGTACAGGCCGGTGGACCATTCGGCATGCAGGTGCTGCACGCTGTCGATCATCACCACCAGGATGCTGGCAACGATCGCCACCACCAGGATCAGGTCGAAATTGCGCGAGGGCCGCGAGTCATGGCGGTAGATGATGTCGAACCACCGACGGCGCCAGCCGGTCTCGGTGGCGGGGTTGAGCTGGGGGGCGGAAAACGGTCGCATGGGCGCATTGTGCCGCAGGGGTTCCGGCGCGAGAATGGGCATTCCTGAACCCTGCCGACTGCCATGACTGCCGCGACCGATCCGCTGATTTCCCTTTCGCACTACTACCTGCCGGTCTACAAGCCCCGCCAGGTGGTGCTGGAGCGAGGGCAGGGCGCCCGCGTGTGGGACAGCCAGGGGCGTGAGTTCATCGACCTGGCCGCCGGCATCGCCGTGTGCGGCTTGGGCCACAACGATCCGGACCTGGTGGCCGCGCTGGTCGAGCAGGCCGGCAAGCTCTGGCACACCAGCAACGTGTTCTACAGTGCGCCGCCGTTGCACCTGGCCGAGGAGCTGGTGAAGGCCAGCCGCTTCGCCGAGCGCGTGTTCCTGTGCAATTCCGGCGCCGAAGCCAACGAAGTGGCGATCAAGATGGTCCGCAAGTGGGCCTCCAGCCAGGGCCGCCCGGCCGACAAGCGGGTGATCATCACCTTCCGTGGCAGCTTCCACGGCCGCACCCTGGGCGCGGTGACCGCCACGGCCCAGCCGAAGTACCAGGAGGGCTACGAGCCGCTGCCCGGTGGCTTCCGCTACATCGATTTCAACGATGAAGTGCAGCTGGAAACCGCGATGGCCGCCGGCGACGTGGCAGCGGTGATGCTGGAGCCGATCCAGGGCGAGGGCGGCGTGATGCCGGCCAAGTCCGGCTTCCTCAAGCGCGTGCGCGAACTGTGCGACCAGCACAACGCACTCCTGGTGCTGGACGAGATCCAGGCCGGCATGGGCCGCACCGGCACGCTGTTCGCGCACTGGCAGGACGATGTAGTGCCGGACATGGTCACCCTGGCCAAGGCACTCGGCGGCGGCTTCCCGATCGGCGCGATGCTGGCCGGCCCGAAGGTGGCCGAGACCATGCAGTTCGGCGCGCACGGCACCACCTTCGGCGGCAATCCGCTGGCCGCTGCGGTGGCCCGCGTGGCACTGCGCAAGCTGGCCTCGGCGGAGATCGCCGCCAACGTCAGCCGCCAGTCCAAGGCGCTGCGCGATGGCTTCGCCCGCATCAACGACGAGTTCGGTGTGTTCAGCGACGTGCGTGGCCGCGGCCTGATGCTGGGCGCGGTGCTGGGCAAGGACTTCGCCGGCCAGGCCGGTGCGATCCTCGACCATGCCGCCGAGCACGGCCTGCTGACCCTGCAGGCCGGCCCGGACGTGCTGCGCTTCGTGCCGTCGCTGAACATCACCGACGAAGAAGTGGCCGAAGGCCTGAAGCGCCTGCGCGCGGCAATTGCCGCGTTCATCGCCGCGCGCTGAAGCCAGGGTGCCGGGGTCGGACCCCTCTCCTGCGGAGAGGGCTCTGACCCCGATCAGCTCACCGCGTAACGCTTCAATACCTTGCCCAATCCCCGGCCATCGCGCACGGTCTCCGCGTGCAGGCCGGCAGCGCGCGCGCCACGCACGTTGGCGAACAGGTCATCGACGAACAGCGTGTGCGCCGGGGCCACGTCCAGCGCGTCCAGCGTGCGCAGGAACACCGCCGGTGCGGGCTTGCGCAGGCCGAAATCCGCGCTGCAGAACACGCGGCCCTGCAGCGCAGGGAACAGTTCCGGCAGCAGGGTGGGCAGCGCCTGTACCATCAGCGCGCCGTTGTTGGTGAGTACGGCCATCGGCAGCTGCAGGCCCTGCAGCCGCTGCAGCACGGCCGCCTGCGGATGGCTGGCGGCCTGGCGTGCCGCAATCCATGTCGCGACATCGACGGTCCTGCCCAGGCGCTCCCCCAGCCGCGCCAGATAGGCCGGGCCGTCCAGCGTGCCGTCGTCATGCGCCGCCTCCAGTCCGCTGTCATACAGCGCGGCCTGCACGGCCTGGGTCGGAACCCGCAGTGCGTTCGCCAGCTGCAGCACGCGTTGTGCGCGCTGGTACTGCACCAGCACGCCATCCACATCCAGCAGCAACAGGTCGATCCGCATCGGCCGAGCATGCCATCGCGGTGGATGCGCGGAAACCCTGGAGTGGACGTGCGACAGACGGTCGCAGCCGGGGGCGCAGGCGGGTGCCTAGAATGGCGCTTGAATCCGCAGGAGAGGCAACGATGAAGGCTTGGCTGGTGGCAATGGGACTGGGCGCGGTGATGCTGGCGCCGTCGGCGATGGCACGGGTGTGTGCGGTGAGCATCGACAGCACCGACCAGATGAGCTTCAGCAGCCGCGAGATCAAGGTTGCCGCTGATTGCACCGCCGTGGACCTGACCCTGCGCCATACCGGCAAGCTGGCCGCTACCGCGATGGGCCACAACTGGGTGCTGACCCGCACGGCCGATTACCAGCCGGTGGCGATGGCGGGCATGCGCATGACCCTGGCCGACAGCTACCTGCCGAAGGCCGACAAGCGCGTGCTGGCGCATACCAAAGTGATCGGTGGAGGCGAGACCACCCGTGTGCGTTTCTCCACCCAGGGCCTGCAGAAGGGCGGTGACTACACCTTCTTCTGCTCGTTCCCCGGCCACTTCGCGATGATGAAGGGCACCTTCGTCTTCGGCTAGAAGAAAGGGGACGGAGGGGATTAAGTCGTTTGTGCACAAACGACTTAATCCCCTCCGTCCCCTTTTTGCGATCAGCCCTTGGCGGCCCGGAACGCTACGCGTGCGGCGGCGAGGGTGGCCTCGATCACTGCGTCATCGTGGGCGCTGGACAGGAAGCCGGCCTCGTACGCCGACGGTGCCAGGAACACGCCCTGGTCGAGCATCGCGTGGAAGAAGCGGTTGAACGCCGGGATGTCACAGGCGGTGGCCTGCGCATAGGTCTCGACCTTCTCGCTGGTGAAGAACAGCCCGAACATCGCGCCCACGCGGGTGGTGGTCACCGCCACGCCGGCTTCGGCGGCGGCCGCTTCCAGGCCGGCACACAGGCGTGCGGTGCGCTCGGCCAGGTCGGCGTGGAAGCCCGGCTGCTGGATCAGCTCCAGCATCGCCAGTCCGGCGGCCATCGCCACCGGATTGCCGCTGAGCGTGCCGGCCTGGTAGATCGGGCCGGCCGGGGCGATCTGCTGCATCAATTCGCGGCGACCGCCGTAGGCACCCACCGGCATGCCGCCGCCGATGATCTTGCCGAAGGTGGTCAGGTCCGGGGTGATGCCGTAGTGCGCCTGCGCGCCGCCGAGGGCGACGCGGAATCCGGTCATCACTTCGTCGAAGATCAGCAGCGCGCCATGCTGCGTGCACAGTGCGCGCAGGTGCTGCAGGTAGCCCTCGCGCGGCGGGATGCAGTTGGCGTTGCCCACCACCGGTTCGATGATCAGCCCGGCAATGTCGTCGCCCTGCTGCGCGAACAGCGCGGTGGCCGCTTCGAAGTCGTTGTAGGGCAGGGTCAGGGTCAGTTCGCTCAGCCCGGCCGGGACGCCCGGCGAGGTTGGCACGCCCAGGGTCAGCATGCCGCTGCCGGCCTTCACCAGGAACGAGTCGCCGTGACCGTGGTAGCAGCCTTCGAACTTGACGATGCGGTTGCGGCCGGTCGCACCACGCGCCAGGCGGATGGCCGACAGCGTGGCCTCGGTGCCGGAGTTGACCATGCGCACCATCTCGCACGATGGCACCAGGCGGGTGATGGTCTCGGCCATGGTGACTTCGGCCGCGCACGGCGCACCGAAGGACAGGCCATTGTCGATCGCCTTCTTCACCGCCTGGCGCACGGCCGGGTGGTTGTGGCCGACGATCATCGGGCCCCAGGAGCCGACATAGTCGATGTAGCGGTTGCCGTCGACGTCGTACAGGTAGGCACCGTCGGCGCGTTCAACGAAGAACGGCTCGCCGCCGACCGACTTGAACGCGCGCACCGGCGAATTGACGCCGCCCGGCAACAGCTGCTGGGCGCGGGAGAACAGGGCGTGGGACTGGTCGTGGTTCATGGGGGAATATCCTGGGCGTTACGCGAACTGGGCGAGGAAGGCGCGCTGGGTCGCGACCGGGTCTTCGGCGGCGAACACGCTGCTGACCACGGCGACCAGATCGGCACCGGCGTCGATGATGGGACCGACATTGTCCGGCGTCAGCCCGCCGATCGCCACCCGCGGCACGCCCAGTGCGGCGCTTTGCCGCAGCAGGTCGGTATGCGCGCGGCTGGTGGTGATCTTGGTGGTGGTCGGGAAAAACGCGCCGAAGGCCACGTAGCTGGCGCCGGCGGCCACGGCCCTCTCGGCATTGGCCAGCTGGTCATAGCAGGAGGCGCCGATGATGGCCTCGGGGCCGAGCAGGGCGCGCGCGCTGGGGATGTCCCCGTCGGTGCCGCCCAGATGCACCCCCGCCGCGCCAACGGCCTTGGCCAGCGCCGGGTCGTCGTTGACGATCAGCGGCACGCCGTATTCCGCGCACAGCGCCTGCAGGGCGATGGCCTGCTCCCGCTGCAGCGCGCCGCTGGCGGTCTTGTTGCGGTACTGCAGCCAGGTAGCGCCCGCGGCCAGCAGCGGCGCGGTACGGGCCAGCAGGCGCGCGGTATCGGGCTCGTCCGGGGTGATCAGGTAGACGCCGCGGGGCGCCGGGGAAGCAGAAGTCATCGATGGCTACCGGTGAGTGGACCGCGATGGGACAATGGCGGCCCGTGAATCCAGCCCCGATTATCCGATGAGCGATGCCACCCCCACCACCTTGCGCACCTGGATGTGCGTGGTCTGCGGCTTCCTGTACAGCGAAGCGGAGGGCCTGCCGGAGGAGGGCATCGCGCCGGGGACGCGCTGGGAGGACATTCCAGAGACCTGGACCTGCCCGGACTGCGGGGTCACTAAGGCCGATTTCGAGATGGTCGAGGTCGATTGACCTAGCCTTGGGTGTGGGCCGTTGGTCCACACGGCGGCACCCTCAATGCAGCCGCGGCATCGGTCCGCCCAGGTCGATCAGCTTCTCCCGCAGCCACTGCGCGTCGCTGGCTTCCGGGTTGCGCTTCAGGTACTGCCCCAGATCGTGGCGGGCGCCGGCCAGGTACTCCAGCTGCAGGTAGGCCAGGCCACGGTCACGCAGCGCGTCGTCCTGCTCCGGGGCCAGCTTCAGCAGGCGGTCGGCACTGCGTGCCGCGCGGTCCCATTCGCCCGCCTCGGCGTACACACCATGCAGGTTGCGCAGCATGCGCATCAGGATTGCGCGCGCCGGCGCCGGGTCGAGGATCTGCGCCAGCACCTGGTCGTCGGGCATCTGCCCGCCAAGATGTGACTTGGCCCGTTCCCGCAGTTCGTCCACGTCCAGCGGACGGCCGCCGTTGAACGGGTCCATCACCAGCACGCCGTCGTCCACCGGCAGGCGCACCAGGAAGTGGCCGGGGAAGGACACGCCATCGAGCGGAATGCCCAGCCGGCGCGCGACTTCCATCTGCACCAGCGCCAGCGAGATCGGGTTGCCCAAGCGGCGCTCGAACACCTGGTTGAGGTAGCTGTTGCGCGGATCGTAGTACTTGTCGTGGTCGCCGCTGTAGCCCAGCTCGTCGAACAGGTGGCGATTGATCGCCGCCATCTTCAGCGGGCTGTTGTCGATGCTCTCCACTTCCGAGCGCAGGTGCTCGACATGGCTCTGGATCAGCGCGTCGTAGGTCGACGGCTGCAGATCGGGGTATTCATCGCGCGCGATCAACAGCGCGGTCGGCAACAGTGGCAGTGCCTCGTCTTCGAGGTCGGCCAGTGCATCCCAGTCGGGGAGTGTGATCCGGTCCTGCATGGCCACAGACTGGCGTCATTCGCGTGCGGTTTCAAGCGGTGCCGCGTGAAAGATGCAGGGGTCGGATCCCTTCCGCGTGCGAAAGGGATCTGGCCCCGATCGGGGCCCCAGCCGGGTTGCCGGCCAGCGGCCGGCACTACCGTGGGTGCCGGCCGTATCGTTTACTTTTCGATGCCCGGGCCGAATTTCAGCTCCGTGCCGTCCTTGAGCTGCAGCTTCTCGGCCTGGCCGGCGTTGAGCTCCAGCACATAACGCGCCGGGCCGCCGCTGGGATAGGGCGGGCACATGTCGCCGGCCGAGCACGGCGGCACGTCGCGCTGCTGGCTGACCAGCCTGCGCTGGTTGTCGAAGTACAGGATGTCCAGCGCGATCTTGGTGTTCTTCATCCAGTACGCCTGCATCTCCTCGCGGTCGTGGATGAACAGCATGCCGTGGTCGGCCGCCATCTGGTCGCGGAACATCAGCCCGCGGGCGCGGGTTTCATCGTTGGTGGCCAGCTCCACCTGGTAGCGGGCGCCATCCAGCTCGACCCAATGGCGGGCCGCGTCGGTGGCACAACCGGCCAGGGCCAGCAGCGGAAGCATCAGCAGCGAACGCAACAGCGACATCATCAGGATCCTTCTGAAGGGTCAGAGCACGACCGGCGGTTCGCCGCCGATGATCACCACATCGGCGCGACGCCGCGCGAACAGGCCCACACAGACCACGCCCGGCAGCTGGTTGAGCTCGCGCTCCAGCTTTTCCGGATCGGTGATCTGCAGGTTGTGGATGTCCAGGATCTGGTTGCCGTTGTCGGTGACCACGCCTTCGCGCCAGGCCGGCTGGCCGCCGGTCATGTCGCGGATCTGGCGGGCGACCAGGCTGCGCGCCATCGGGATGACTTCCACCGGCAGCGGGAACCTGCCCAGCACCGGCACCTGCTTGCTCGGGTCGACGATGCAGATGAAGCGCTCGCTGGCCTCGGCGATGATCTTCTCGCGGGTCAGTGCGGCGCCGCCGCCCTTGATCAGGCACTTGTTCGGATCGCACTCATCGGCGCCGTCCACGTACAGCGACAGGTTGCCGCTGTGGTTCAGCTCGATCACCTCGATGCCGTGCTGCTTCAGGCGCGCGGTGCTCTGCTCGGAGCTGGACACGGCGCCCTTGATGCGGTGCTGGATGCGGGCCAGGGCATCGATGAAATAGGCCACGGTGGAACCGGTGCCGACACCGACGATCATGCCGTCTTCGACGTATTCGATGGCTTTCTCGGCGGCCAGGCGCTTGGCTTCGGACATGGGAGAACTCTCAGGCAGGGAATCAGGATTTCTTTTCCAGCGACAGCAGCAGCTTCCACTGCGCGGCGGTCACCGGGAACACCGACAGGCGGTTGCCCTTGGCAACCAGCGGGAAGCCTTGGCCCAGTTCCTCGGCGTGCAGCTTGATCTCGTCCAGCGCGATCACCTGCTTCAGCTTGCGGTCGAAGGCCACGTCCACCAGCATCCAGCGCGGGTTCTCGCGCGTGCTCTTGGGGTCGTGGTAGTCGGATGTTGGATCGAACTGGGTGTCGTCCGGATAGGCGGTGCTGGCCACCGTGGCCAGGCCGACGATGCCCGGCACCTTGGTATTGGAGTGGTAGAACAGGATGCCGTCGCCGACCTGCATGCCATCGCGCATGAAGTTGCGCGCCTGGTAGTTGCGCACCCCGTTCCAGGGTTCGACCTTGACCTTGGCCAGGTCATCGATGGAGAAGGCGTCCGGTTCGGACTTCATCAGCCAGTAGCGCTTGCGGGCGGTCATGCGTTCACGGGGGCAGCGGAGGGGAACAGGGTGCCGTCTTCGGTGCAGATCGCGTCCACCGGCACATCCCACGACGCCACCGGCAAGGACTCGACCTGCTGCACCGCGAACGCAGCGCCGACCAGCCAGGGCGGCGCCGGCCGGTCATGGCGGAAGGCGAAGCTGCGATCATACCAGCCGCCCCCCATGCCCAGCCGCCGGCAGTGGGCGTCGAACCCCACCAGCGGGGCCACCACCAGCGCCATCTGCGCCGGTTCCAGCGTGTTGTCCAGCGCCACGTCCGGTTCGGGAATGCCGTAGCGGTTGCTGGTCAGCGCCTGCCCCGGCCGCCACGGCGCGAAGCGCAGCACGTCGCCGGCCAGCACCGGCAGGCAGTAGGTGAGGCCTTCGGGCAGTTGCAGCTGCCAGCGGTGCAGGGCGATTTCGCCATCCAGCGCCCAGTAGCCGGCCACGGCGCCTTCGCGCGGGGCGAACGGCAGGGCCAGCAGGGCATCGGCCAGCGATTCGGCGGCAGCGATGCGCTCACCGGCGGAGAGGTCGCGGCGGCGTTGCCGCAGGTCGTGGCGCAGGGCCTGGCGCGGGTCGGTCATGGCAGCGTGCGGCAAGGATCAGCCGTCATTGTGCCGGAAAGAACAAGGGCGACGCCCGAAGACGCCGCCCTTGCTGGAATATTGCATTCTCCGCAATGTCGATGCATGCGAAACGACCTTGAACCCGGGGGCTCAAGTGGGAACGCTGGAGAACCATCGGGCTTCCCGCTACAAGGCGGACCTGCACTCCCGGCGCTGTCGCGCTCCCGGTGTCGTTCTTAAGGGACAAGGCGAATGTTTGCACATGCCGTCGAGTACCGCAGAGAACGCGTGGCCATTATAGCCAGCACGCAGGATCTGGGTAGGCCGTTCGTCGGCAACAGTCCGTGCCAATTCAGATATGCGAAAAGGGGACGGAGGGGATTAAGACGTTTCCGGCACGGATGGGGCGAATGCGCCTTAATCCCCTCCGTCCCCTTTTTCTAGGGGGTGCCGTCGATCGCGCGGTCCAGGCGCCGGTTCAGGTCGGCAAGAGTCTGCTGCAGGGCCACCGCTTGGCGGGCGTTCTCGTCGCGCAGCAGCTGCAGTTCGTGAGCCAGGTTGAGCGCGGCCAGCACGGCGACGCGGTCGACGGCGGCCATGCGGTTGCTGCCGCGGATCTCGCGCATGCGCGCGTCCAGCAGGCGCGCGGCTGCCATCAGGCTGTCGCGTTCATCGCCGCCGACCCCCACGGTGTATTCACGATCGAGGATGCGGACACTGACCGGTTCGGCGCTCATGTGTGCTGCTCCAGGGATTTGAGCCGGCTGATCATCGCTTCCACCCGCGAGCGCGCCTGTTCGTTCTTGGCCAGCAGCGTCGAACGCTCCGCCACCAGCTGCTCCTGCTGGTGGCGCAGGCTGCGGTTCTCCTCGGCCAGGCGCTGGTTGCGTTCAAGCAACGCTTCCACGCGGGCGGCGAAGTCCTGCAGCTGGGCAAGGGGATCGGCGGGTTCCATGCAGGCACGATAGGCAAGCCGGGCAAGGCCGGTCAAGCGCTGTCGCAGCAGGGCCGGAGGGCTACCGGGAGGACGCCGCCGGGTTGCTACACTACGGGGTCTCACGGGCGCGCGCGTGCGCGCCCCGGGTTTCCTTTCCGAACGAGCCGCACGATGACCGAACTTCCCTCCGTCGACGACGTTACCCGCGCCAGCCAGGCGTTGGGCCTGGGCGCCACCGCTGCCGAGCTGCACGGTGCGCTGTGCGGCTGGCTGGCCGCCGGTGGCGCCCCCGGCAACGACTGGCCGGCACGCGTGCTGGCCGACGACAACCTGCCGCCCGTCGCTGCCGACAGCGTGCTGGGGCAGCTGCTGCAGGCCACCATCAAGCAGCTGGAAGACCGCGACTTCGCCTTCGAGCTGTTGCTGGCGGACACCGATGAGGTCTCCGCGCAGGCCGATGCCATGTTCAGCTGGACCCGCTCCTTCCTGGGCGGCTTCGGCCTGGGCAGCGGCGGCCGTCGCCCGGCCTTGTCCGAAGAGGGTGAAGAAGCGCTGACCGACATGGCCAGCCTGGCGCGCGCCTCCAGCGAGGATTTCGAGGCCGGCGGCGATGATGACGACGAAGCCCTGTCGGAGATCGAGGAGTTCATCCGTGTGGCGGTGCTGCTGCTGCACGGTGACGTGGTGCTGGCTTCGCGCCATCGTCAGCGCCTGAACTGATGGACATCAAGCAGCGCACCGGCATTGCGGCCGGCGAGTACAAGCGTCGCCGCCGCCAGCTGATGGACATGGCCGGCGAGGACGCGATCCTGGTGTTGCCGGCCGCGGCCGAAAAGGTGCGCAGCCTCGATACCCATTATCCGTTCCGGCAGGATTCGGATTTCCAGTACCTGAGCGGCTTCCCGGAACCGGAAGCAGTGCTGGTGCTGATCCCGGGCCGCCGCCACGGCGAGGCCATCCTGTTCTGCCGCGAACGTGATGCCGAGCGCGAAGCCTGGGATGGCAGCCGCGCCGGCCAGGAAGGCGCGGTGGCGCAGTACGGCATGGACGATGCCTACCCGATCGACGATCTGGACGACATCCTGCCGGGCCTGCTGGAGGGGCGCTCGCGCGTCTACTACCACTTCGGCCGCGACGCCGACTTCGACCTGAAGCTGATCGGCTGGGTCAACCGCGTGCGCTCGCAGGTACGCCATGGCGCGCAGCCGCCGCACGAGTTCCTGGAACTGGGCCACCTGCTGCACGAGCAGCGCCTGTTCAAGTCCGGTGCGGAAGTGGCATTGATGTACCACGCGGCGCAGATCAGCGTTCGCGCCCATCTGGCGGCGATGAAGGCTGCCAGGCCGGGCATCCACGAGTACGAATTGCAGGCCGAGCTGGAACGCGTGTTCCGCGCCAGCGCTGCGGTCCCGGCGTATTGCAGCATCGTCGGTGCGGGCCGCAACGGTTGCATCCTGCATTACCGGGACAACAGCGCGCGTTCGCGCGACGGCGAGCTGGTGCTGATCGACGCCGGTGCCGAGTACCGTGGCTACGCCAGCGACATCACCCGTACCTTCCCGGTGAATGGCCGCTTCAGCGCCGAGCAGCGCGCGCTGCACGACCTGGTCGGCGAGGCGCAGGCGGCGGCGCTGGCCCAGGCCAGGCCGGGCGTGCCCTACGAGGCCGGTCACCTGGCCGCGGTGCAGACCCTGACCGAGGGCCTGCTGCGGCTGGGCCTGCTGAAGGGGACGCTGGAAAAGAACCTGTCCGAAGGCCTGTACCAGCGCTTCTACCGGCATAAGACCGGGCACTGGATCGGGCTGGACGTGCACGACGTGGGCGATTACCGCCTGGCCGGTGACTCGCGCCTGCTGGAGCCGGGCATGGCGTTCACCATCGAGCCGGGGTTGTACATCGGCGTGGACGATACGACGGTGGAGCCGCGCTGGCGCGGCATCGGCATCCGCACCGAAGACGATGTGCTGATCACCGATGACGGCCATCGCGTGCTGACCGAAGGCCTGGCGCGCAGCGCCGACGAGATTGAAGCGGTGATGGCGGGGTAAGGGGTTGTTCTGCAGGGCTTGCAGCCCTGCACCCCCAGAGGCAACAGCAACTGCAACAGCAACAGCGCGCATTCCGTGGGATGGCGGGGCACTGTGGGTTTGCGGGGACGCCGTGAACCCGTCCATGGGGGCTTGGTCGCGGCATCCATGCCGCTCACACCCCGCAAACCCACAGTGCCTCGCCTTCGACAGGTTCACGCGGCTGTTGGTGGGTGCCGACCGTTGGTCGGCACATCTGTCAGATATCGAATGAATCATCCACGCATGGCGTGGATCCACTGGCAATTGCGGTTGTTGGAACGAACGACGATTGGTAGGTGTCGACCTTGGTCGACACAGAGCGAGCGCAGCAAGCGACCCGCTTTTGCTTTTCTTTTTTCTTTTCCGTGGTTGGACGCGCGCAGGAAACTGTCAAAGGTGGGGCGGGTGGGCCATGCAGGGACGTACTTGCAGCGTCCCCTGCATGGCCCACCCGCCCCGCCAAGCGCGGCTTTTGCTCCAAGCGCCCAACCACGAGGGGCTCAGCCGTTCGCCGCCGCAAACGCCGGCCGCGTCAGGTTGTCCGCTTCGCCCTCGGTGCACAGCACTTCGTCTTCGATGCGGATGCCACCATACGGACGGAAGAAGTCCACCCGGTCCCAGTTGATCGCATCACCATGACCGGCGTCCTTCACTTCGTTCAACAGCATGTCGATGAAGTACAGGCCCGGTTCGATGGTCACCACCATGCCCGGTTCCAGCACTCGGGTCAGGCGCAGGTACGGATGGCCCGCCGGACGCTCGATGCGGCCACCTTCGTCGCTGGCAGCGAAGCCGGCCACGTCGTGCACCTGCAGGCCGATCAGGTGGCCGATGCCGTGTGGGAAGAATGCGGCGCTGACGCCGGTCTCCAGCGCGGTCTGCGGCGACACCTTGATCACGCCGAAGTCCTTCAGCACCGCCATCAGCGAAAGATGCGCGTCCACGTGCAGCTGCTTGTAGTCGAAGCCGGGCCGCACCGCCGCGCACATCTGCTGCTGGGCAGCGTCGACGGCGGCGATCATCGCCGCAAACTCGTCGTGGCCCCGCGCTGCGTAGGTACGGGTGATGTCGCTGGCATAGCCGTGCGCGCTGGCACCGGCATCGATCAGGAAGCTGCGCAGCGGCTGCGGTGCCTTGCGGCCCAGCTCGGTGTAATGCAGCACGGCGGCGTGCTCGTTCAACGCTACGATGTTGCCGTAGGGCAGCTCGTTGGCGTCCTGGCCAACCGCCTGGCAGTACGCCATGTGGATGCTGAACTCATCGGCGCCGTTGCGGAACGCGGCTTCGGCGGCGCGATGGCCGCGCACGCCCAGCGCCTGCGCTTGGCGCATCAACGCGATCTCATACGGCGTCTTGCTGCCGCGGTGCCATTCCAGGTAGTTGACCACCGGTGCCGGGTTGTTCGGCACGTAGCTGCCCAGCGCGCTCTGCGGCTCGCCGAGGATCGCGCAGCGCGACGGGTCGGCCGGCAGCAGGGCCAGCGCCTCTTCCGGCGTGCGGATGATGTGGATGTCGAAGTGCTCCACCCACCAGCCGCTGGGAGCGTCGGGCACCACGTGCCAGTAATCGAAGGGCTGGTGGAAGATCACCGCCGGGCGCTTGCCGGGGGTGAACACGATCCAGCTGTTGGGCACGCGGGTCAGCGGCAGCCAGGCCTTGAACTGCGGATTGACCGCATACGGGTAATCACGATCGTCGAAGACCTGGTAGTGCAGGGTGCCGCTGGGCACCACCAGATGGTCGAAGCCGCCGCGCGCCAGCGCCTGCTCGGCACGTCGGCACAGCACGGCCAGGTGGTCGGGATACAGGGCGCCGGGGTCTTGCTGGATCATTGCGGTGGCTCGACACGGAAAACGGCCCTAGATTCTGCCGCATACCGCGAAAAACCGCTGTGCTGGAACCGGCACTCAGGCCGTCGAAACCGGTCCCTCGTCGCTGTCTTCGCCGATCCACTGGCGCAGCAGCTGCCGATGTTCGCGGGACAGGGTGAGGAAGCGGAAGCCTGTCCAGCTCTGGCCGGGCACATGCGCCGGCTCGCTCCACAGCAGGTGCACGCCGACGTCAATGGCCTCGTGGCGGCCGTCACCGATCGGCAGCGGGAAGCGGAACTGGTACAGCGCGTCCTCGCGCAGCGGGGTGCTGGCCAGCATCAACATGCCGGTCTCGGAGACATTGCCGAGCCGGCCCACCACGCATTCGCGCATCTGGTCGGTGACCGGCACCAGGTCGGAGACCTGGCGACGCGGCGCGCGGCGGGTGTCCTGCGGCGGTTGCACGTTCAAACGGACGCCTCCTTGTGACGGCCGCCAGCCAGCGCACGCAGTGCGCCGAGGCTGGCCTGCCATGCGCGATCGACCAGCCGGCCCTTGTCTTCGGTGACCAGCTGCGCGCGTCCGGCGCTGATCTGCCGGGCCAGCGTATCGAGGTCGGTATCGGCGATCTTCTGCCCGCGCGGATTGACGAACAGGGCGTGGCCGGTCAGCAGGCTGTACCAGGACAGGCGTTGGCGGCGCAGGGTGCCGTCACCGTTGTCGATGTCGAACCAGCTGCCAAAGGGCAGGGCCACCAGCTGCTGGTAGGCCGCCTCTTCGGCGCTGCTGCGCGGCGTGCGCGGGGCGTCGGCGCTGCCGCTGGCAGCATGTTCGCCCAGTCGTGCACGTGCCTTCAGGCGCGCACTGAGTTCGGTGCGCGAGGTGCTTTCATCCTCGCCTCCTGGCGTGGCCAGGCGGCGCGCAACGGCGGCGGCTTCCTCGGCGTGATAGCCGACCTGCACGAGCGCCGATTCCACCTCGCTGGCCAGCACTGCATCGGTGCCACCGTTGGCATCGACGGCCTGGGCGGTCACCGCGGCGATGCGCTCGGTCTGCAGCAGGCGTTCCTGCCACTGCGGCGAATCGTCGCCATGGCGCAGGCGGGTGAGGGTCAGTGCATCGGCCCACGCCTGGCGCAGCAGGGTCTGCACGAAGCGCGGCGGCGCCTGCAGGTCACAGCACTGGTCGATCTGCGCATTGGCCTGGCGACGCGCCAGTTCCAGCCGTTCCTTGCCGCGTGCGGCCTCGACGTGGCGGCGCTCGGCCAGCTCGGCGCGATGGGCCGCCGCGCGCTGGTGCTGCTGCACGTCCTCATTGGCGCTGGCGAAGGCTTCGGGCGAACGCGCGTCCTGGCCAAGCAGGCCCTGCACGCTCTGCGCCATGCGCTGCAGCAGTTGGGGGTCCACATCATCGTCGCCCAGCCAGTGGGCGCCGACTTCGGCGATCTGGTTGAGCAGTTCGCGTGCGGGATGCTCGTCGCGCACGAAGAAGCCGGGATCGGCCATCGCCGCACGCGCCAGCGGCACCTGCAGGCGCGCCAGCAGGGCCGCCGGCACCGGATCGGGGCGCTGCTGCTGCTGTACCTGCTGCATCAGCAGGCGCAGCAGCTCGAGATTGTCGCGGTCGTGGCTGCCCAGTTGGGCCTGTGCGCCGTGCTCGCTGCGCAACTGGGCGACCACCGCAGCCTCCAGGTCGGCGACCCCGGTGGCCGCGCTGGACTGGGCCTGCAGGCGCGCGAGGACCGCATCGACGGCCGCGCTGGGCACCGCAGCGTGATCGGCAGCGGGCGCCGAGGCATGGCGGGCCTGCTGCAGCAGTTCATGCAGCACGCTGCCGGTGGCCGTGGTCACGCCAGCGGTGGCTGCGCCCGGCGTACCCGCATCGTTGAAGGCATCCTGCACCAGGTTCGACCATGAACCGGCGGGCGCGGAGCCGTTCCAACCGGTCAGTGGCGCGGCGGCGCGCTTGGCAGGCTGGGTTGCGCGGCCGCCACCCACCGACTGGGTAATGATCCGACGGGTGCTTGCTGAGCGCGCCAGGTATGGGGTGTAGACCAGCCCCGGCAGCACGCCGTGCTGGGCCAGCAGCGCATTGGCGCGGTCCAGCACATCGCCCAGGCGCTCCAGCACCTGCCGCTCGAAGCTGCGGTACAACGCAAGCTGCACCTCCACGCCCAGGGCGTCCTGTTCGGCGATCCGGCGCACCATCGCGCACAGGGCCTGCGGTGCCAGTGGCAGGGTGTCGGCCTCGAAGGCGGGCGCCGCTGCAAGCACGCCCAGGCGTTGGCCCAGCAGGTTCAGCGAATTGGTCGAGCGCAGGGTTTCGCGCCGGACCATCTCGGTCAGCAGCAGGTCGCGGTCCACCTCGTGCTCATCGACCAGCGACAGCCCGAGCATGCCTGGCAGGGGCGGCGGGGTGGCGTGTGCTGCCGAAGCGGTGGACGGCTCGCGCAGGCCCGCCAGTGCCTCGGCGACGGCATCAAGCATGCGGTCGGCGAAATGACCGGCGAAGGCGTGCAGCTGGCCGCGCTGCGCCATCAGGTCCGACTGCTGCATGGGATTGCGTGCACGGTCGGCGTCGTGCAGCAGCGTCTGCTCCAACGCTTCGACGGTCAGGATCAGCGGCGCGGCCAACGTTTGCCGGCACAGGCCGATCAATGCGCCCAACAGCTCGCGCACACGCGGTGGCAGGTCGCTGGCGGCCAGGCGGGCCTTGTCGGCAGGGGTGATGGAAAAGACAGCTGACATCGGCGAGCGGTACCCGGATTCCCGCGGATCGATCTAGTGAATCTACCGTGTCGGCCGCAGTCAGCGCTACTTTAGGGTGAATGCGCGTGCGGGTCGCGGCCATGCCCGACGCATGAACGGTAGTGCCGGCCGCTGTCCGGCAGAACCGTCTTTACCGGAGTGCCGGCCAGCGGCCGGCACTACCCGGTCTGGCGCAGGGCTTATTCCTCCAGGAACAGGCTCACCACGTCGTTGGTGAACCGGCGGCCCAGCTCGGTCGGCTGCACGTGGCCCTCCGCCACGTCCAGCCAGCCGCGCTGGACGGCCTCGGCCAGCGGCGCGTCCAGCACGCTGCGCGGCAGCCCGGTGCGCGACTCGAAATCGCGCAGGCCAAAACCTTCGTGCAGGCGCAGTAGGTTGAGCATGTACTCGAACGGCAGGCGCCCGGCTGCGATCACATCGTCGCCACCGAACGAGGCCGGCGTGCCGGCGCTGTCCAGGTAGGCCTGCGGGTGCTTCAGTTTCCAGCGGCGCAGCACGTGTTCTTCGGCGCCCGAGCTGATCTTGCCGTGCGCGCCGGCACCGATGCCCAGGTAATCGCCGAAGCGCCAGTAGTTCAGGTTGTGCGCGCTCTGCCGGCCAGGGCGCGCGTACGCGCTGACCTCGTACTGGCCGAAGCCGGCCTGCGCCAGCAGCGCCTGGCAGTGTTCCTGCATGTCCCAGGCGTGGTCTTCATCGGGAATGCCCTGCGGCGGCCGCGCGAAGAACACCGTGTTCGGTTCCAGGGTCAGCTGGTAGTGCGAGATATGCGCCGGCTGCAGCGCGAACGCACGCTCCAGATCAGCCTCGGCACCAGCCAGGGTCTGTTCCGGCAGCGCGTACATCAGGTCGATGTTGAAATTGTCGTAGCCCGCGTCCTGCGCCATCTTCACCGCGCGCTCGGCTTCGCCACTGTCGTGGATGCGGCCCAGGCGCTTGAGCATCGCGTCGTCGAAACTCTGGATGCCGAAGCTGAGGCGGTTCACGCCGGCCGCGCGGTAGCGGTCGAAGCGGCCATGCTCGGCGGTGCCCGGGTTGGTCTCCAGGGTGATCTCGGCATTGGGTGCGAAGCGCAGGCGCGCGCTGGCCTGCTGCAGGAAGCGGTCGATGGCGTCGGGCGGGAACAGGCTGGGCGTGCCGCCACCGAAGAACACGCTGTGCACCACCCGGCCCCAGACCAGCGGCAGGTCCTGGTCGAGGTCGCGCAGCAGTGCATCGATGTAGGCATCGAACGGCAGGTCGCCCTTGGCCTGGTGCGAGTTGAAATCGCAGTACGGGCACTTGCGCACGCACCACGGCAGGTGCACGTACAGCGACAGCGGTGGTGGCACCAGTCGCGGTGCGCTGTCGTGGTCAGCGGAACAGGCTTCGCCGGGCAGGTGGGTGCAGTGGTCGTGGGCGTGCGGCATGGGGTTCATCGGTAGTGCCGGCCGTTGGCCGGCTTCCCTGGTTCGATCAGGTCGGGCGTCAGTACAGCGTCGCCAGCTGCTGCTTGAGCTGCTGCAGGGCAATGGCACGGTGGCTGATGGCGTTCTTCAGGGCCGGCTCCATTTCCGCGGCGGTCAGGCCGTGGGTGGTGTCCAGGAACACCGGGTTGTAGCCGAAACCATTGGTGCCACGCAGCTCGCGGATGATCTGCCCTTCCCAGCGGCCTTCGCAGATCAGCGGCTGCGGGTCGGTGGCGTGGCGCAGCAGCACGATCACCGCGTAGAAGCGGGCGCTGCGCTGGCCGTCGGGCACTGCGGCCATCGCGTCCAGCAGCTTGGCGTTGTTGGCCGCGGCGTTGGTCGGGTGGCCGGCATAGCGCGCGCTGTACAGTCCCGGCGCACCGCCCAGGGCATCGACGATCAGGCCCGAATCATCGGCCAGCGCCGGCAGGCCGGTCGCTTCGCAGGCGGCGCGTGCCTTCAGCAGCGCGTTCTCGACGAAGGTCAGGCCGGTCTCCTCGACGTCGCCCAGGCCCAGCTCGGCGGCCGAGGTGATCTGCAGCGGCAGGTCGGCGAGGATCTCCTGCATCTCCACCAGCTTGCCGGCATTGTGGCTGGCCAGTACCAGTTTGTTCATTGACGGGGCTCCAACAGGTCCCAGGTGTTGCCATACAGGTCGCGGAATACCGCGACCGTTGCATAGGGTTCTTCGCGCGGTGCTTCCAGGAACTCGACGCCGGCGGCCAGCATCGCTGCGTGGTCGCGGTGGAAGTCGTCGGTGTTGAGGAAGAAGGCAACGCGGCCACCGGTCTGGTTGCCGATGCGGCTGCGCTGTTCCTCGTCGCTGGCACGGGCCAGCAGCAGGGCGGCGGCGCTGCCGTCGGTCGGGCCGACCACCACCCAGCGCTTGTGCCCCTGGTCGATGTCTTCGAGCAATGCGAAGCCGAGCTTGCCGGTGTACCACGCAATGGCTTCGTCATAGTCGGCCACCACCAGGGTGGTCAGGGCAAGGCGCCGGTTCATGCCGACAGCGCCGCCTGCTGCGCGGCCAGCAGCTCGGCCACGCCCTTCTCGGCCAGGCCCAGCAGCGCGTCCAGTTCATCGCGACGGAAGGCGTGGCCTTCGGCGGTGCCCTGCAGCTCGATGAAGCCGCCGCCGTCGTTCATCACCACGTTCATGTCGGTGTCGCAGTCGCTGTCTTCGGCGTAGTCCAGGTCCAGCACCGGGGTGCCGCGGTACACGCCCACCGACACCGCCGCCACTGCGCCCAGGACCGGGTTGCGCTTGATGTCGCCGCGCTTGATCAGCACGTTCACTGCATCGACCAGGGCCACGTAGGCGCCGGTGATGGCGGCGGTGCGGGTGCCACCGTCGGCCTGCAGCACGTCGCAGTCGAGGGTGATGGTGCGCTCGCCCAGCGCGTTGCGGTCCACGCAGGCGCGCAGGCTGCGGCCGATCAGGCGCTGGATCTCCAGCGTGCGGCCACCCTGCTTGCCACGCGCTGCTTCGCGGTCGCTGCGGGTGTGGGTGGCGCGCGGCAGCATGCCGTACTCGGCCGTCACCCAGCCTTCGCCCTTGCCGCGCAGGAAGCCCGGCACGCGGTTCTCGACGCTGGCGGTGCACAGCACGCGGGTTTCACCGAAGCACACCAGCACCGAACCTTCGGCGTGGCGGGTGAAGCCGCGTTGGATGACGACCGGGCGGAGCTGGTCGGGCTGGCGGCCGCTGGGGCGGGAATCGGACATGGTGCGGGTTCCGTAATGGCAAGGGAGTACGCCGCCACGCCCGCGGCCTTCACGGGGCGGGCGAGGGGGCTCTGGTGAGGGCGCTAGGGTACCATTCCCCCTTTGCACGCACCGGACACATTCCATGATTCGAAGCATGACCGCCTATGCCGGCGGCGAGCGGGTCACCCCGTGGGGCACGCTGGGCTGCGAGCTGCGCTCGGTCAACCACCGTTTCCTGGAGGTCGGCACCCGCCTGCCCGAGGAACTGCGGGCGCTCGAACCGCAGCTGCGCGAGCGCATCGCCGCGCGCCTGAGCCGCGGCAAGCTGGATCTGGTGATGCGCCTGCGCGCGCCGGAAGCGGCCGCCAACCTGCAGGTGGACGAGGCCCTGCTGGGCCAGTTGGGGCGCCTGGCGCATCGCCTGACCTCCGATTTTCCCAACCTGCAGGTCAGTTTCACCGACCTGCTGCAGCTGCCGGGCGTGACCCGCGGCGAGGCCACCGATGCGGCCGCCCTGCAGGTCGAGGCGCTGGCCCTGCTGGACCAGGTGCTGGACGGCTTCGTCGAGGCCCGCGAGCGCGAAGGTGGCAAGCTGGCCGCGGCCATCAGCGAGCGCGTGGACGGCATCGAACGCATCGCCGCCGACGTCCGCACGCTGATTCCGGCCATTCGCGACGGCCAGCGCGCCAAGCTGGCCGCACGCCTGGCCGATCTGCCGCACCCGGTCGACCCGGGCCGCGCCGAGCAGGAACTGGTGCTGTGGCTGCAGAAGCTGGATGTGGATGAAGAGCTGGACCGGCTCGGCAGCCATATCGTCGAGATCCGCCGCGTGCTCAAGCAGCGCGAGCCGGTCGGCCGCCGCCTGGACTTCCTGCTGCAGGAGTTCAACCGCGAAGCCAACACGCTGGGCTCGAAGTCGGTGGACAGCCGTACCTCCAATGCGGCGGTGGAGCTGAAGGTGCTGATCGACCAGATCCGCGAGCAGGTGCAGAACATCGAGTGAGGTTGCATCCGGCAACAGCGCAGGGGCGCCTTCGGGCGCCCTTGTCGTTTCAACGCATCAGCGCACGCTGACGCCCGGCGCGCCTTCGGCCAGCCGCCCCACCACGGCCGCCTGGCCGAACCCGGCGTCGTGGAAACAGGCCAGCACCGCATCCACCGCATCCGGGGCACAGGACACCAACAGGCCGCCACTGGTCTGCGGGTCGGTCAGCAGTGGCTGCCAGTGGGCGGCCAAGCCTTCGGCGAAGCGCACCCCGGTGCCATACGAGGCCCAGTTGCGATTGGAGGCACCGGTCACGCAGCCACGCTGCAGCAGGTCCAGCGCCTGTGGCAGCAGCGGCACCTGGTTACTGTCCACTTCGGCAGCGACGCCGCTGGCGCGGCACACTTCCAGCAGATGGCCGAGCAGGCCGAAGCCGGTGACGTCGGTCATGGCATGCACGCCGTCCAGCGCGGCCAGCGGCACGCCCACGGTGTTCAGGCGGGTGGTCGACGCGATCATCTGCCGGTAGCCATCGGCATCCAGCACTTCTTTCTTCAGTGCTGACGAATACACGCCCACGCCCAACGGCTTGCCCAGCACCAGCACATCGCCGGCGCGGGCATCGGCATTGCGCTTGAGCCGCTGCGGATCTAGCACGCCGATCGCGGCAAGGCCATAGATCGGTTCCACCGAATCGATGCTGTGGCCACCGGCCACCACGATGCCGGCGTCGGCGCAGGCACGCTCGCCGCCCTGCAGGATGGCGCGGATGGTGTCCTGTGGCAGCGTGTTGATCGGCATGCCGACGATGGCCAGCGCGAACAAGGGTCGTGCGCCCATCGCGTACAGGTCCGACAACGCGTTGGTGGCGGCGATGCGGCCGAAGTCGAACGGGTCGTCGACGATCGGCATGAAGAAATCAGTGGTGGCGACAATCGCCTGGCGGTCATCGAGGCGATACACCGCCGCGTCGTCGCTGGTCTCGCGGCCGACCAGCAGTTCAGCCGGTGCGGGAAGTGCCGGAACGCCGCGCAGAAGCTCGGTCAGCACGCCCGGCGCGATCTTGCAGCCGCAACCGCCACCGTGGGCCAGCGAGGTCAGTCGTTGCGGGGCATCGGCCGTGGAAGGGGCGGGGGACTGCGCGTGCGTGGCCATGCCGACATCTCCTGCGGAAACACGAATGGCGGAAGACAGCAGGAGTCGAACCTACCAGGGAGCGATCGACGCCCCCTACTGGGTTTGAAGCCCAGCCGCATGCCCGGATGCGCATGCCTTCCGAAGTACCGCGGTGCCGGTGCGCTCAGTCGTGGGCCGCGTTCCACTGCAGGTCGCCGCGCGGCCGATGCTGGTCACCGACGCGTCGAGTGTAGCCAACGCGATTGAAGAACTCCAAGATCTGGATGCTGCGTTTGCGCCCCAGGCCGATTGCATCGCGGAAGGCGGCCGCATCCACCGTACCGCTGGCCTGCGACAGCCGTGCGACGATCGCGGCCAGCTCGGCGATGCGGGCCGGCGCATAGAACAGGTCCGGTACCACCTGGAACAGTTCGCCGCGCGCGGCGGCACGCCGCAGGATGGCGCGGACCTCGTCCTCGGGCAGGCCGAAGTCGGTGGCCAGGGTACGCACCCACGGCGGATCGAAACCACCGGCGTGCAGGTGCGGGAGCACGCGTTCCAGCAGCAGGCGTTCACGCTCCGGCGGCGCATGGTCGTGACCGGGCAGGCGCCACCACGCGCCCACGCGCTGCAGCGTGCCGTCGGCCAGCAGGTCCTGCAGCAGCGCATTCCAGAGCCCCGTCGCAAGCGCGGGCAGGGTGCTGCGTTGCAGGCGCCCGCTGTCGACACCGGGTTCGTCCGGGCGTCGCTCGTGCCAGCTGCGCAGTGAGGCAATTACCTGCTCGCGCAGCACTTGCCAGTGCGAGGCGAGGATGACCACCGTGTCTTCGCGGGTGACGATGCGTCGTGTGTCTGCAGGAAGATCGATGCGGTCGGCCGCGCGCCGGCAGTAGCGCTGCAGTGTGGCCATGGGTATCCCCAAGGGCGCCTGCTGCAACAGCGGACCGAGCCCGGCACCTGCGGCCAGTTGCTCCAGTGCGCGCAGCCAGGCGAGCCGTGCCGGGCTGCGCCGGCGCCGCTGCGGAGGCTCCGGATCGAGCACGATGCCGCCGCCCAGCGTGTGGGTGGCCGCCGAATCACGGGCGATGAAGCGATCACCGCACATCGCACAGACCGGCGAATCGAATACCAGCTGCACGAGCTGCCCGTCGCCGGAGGGAGCGTCCTCCAGCAACACAAGATGGGCCTGCCGGTGCATCGTGCCCCAGTGGATATGCAGCGGTGCCCAGTCGCGCAACGGTGCGGCCTGCGCGGAAATCCGCAGCCGTACGTCGACACGGAGGGTGGCCAGCAGGGCGCGTGGATCGGCGATCCAGTCGCCACGGTGGATGTCTTCGCGCGCGATGGCAGCCAGGTTCAACGCGCAGCGCTGCCCGGCCATCGCACGTTCGCTGGCCCGGTTCTGCGCGTGGATGCTGCGCACGCGCACATCGGTGGCCGCCGGCATCAGCTGCAGATGTTCGCCAACCGAGGCGACGCCGCCATGCACCGCGCCGGTCACCAGCGTGCCGTGGCCGGCCAATGAGAACACGCGGTCCACCGGCATGCGGAACAGTTCATGGTGCAGCGCGGCCCGTCGCGCGTTGAACTCGTCTGTGGCGCATGCATGCAGGTGGGTGCGCAATGCGTTGATGCCCACATCATCGGGGGAGGTGCTGTTGCAGGCGAACACCGGCGCATCCTGCAGCGGCGTGCCGGCCAGCAGTGCAGCGATCTCGGTCTGGACCTGGGCCATGCGCGCGGCGTCCACCCGGTCGATCTTGGTGAGCGCCACTGCGCCGCGATCCACGCCCAGCAACTGCAGGATCGCCAGGTGCTCGCGGGTCTGTGGCATCACACCGTCGTCGGCGGCAATCACCAGCAGCGCCATGTCGATGCCGGTAGCACCAGCCACCATCGTATGCACGAAGCGTTCATGGCCTGGTACGTCGACGAAACCCAGCGTCGCCGACGCGTCTCCAACTGAGCCCTCCACCGGGACATAGGCATAGCCCAGTTCAATGGAGATGCCGCGCGTGCGCTCTTCTTGCAGGCGATCGGTTTCGATGCCGGTCAGTGCCCGCACCAGGCGCGTCTTGCCATGGTCGATATGCCCGGCGGTGCCGACAATCATGGTTGCAGCGCGCCCCACTGGGCGAGGAAGTCCGCTTCCTCGGACGGTTCCAGGCAACGCAGGTCCAGCCACAATGCGTCCTCGCCGATGCGGCCCAGCACCGGTCGCGGCAGCTGGCGCAGGCGCTTGGCCAGGCGGTCCAGGCCGCCGCGTTGCGCAGTGGTGATGCGCAGGCCGGCACTGCCGAGCTGCGCCTGTGGCTGCGCGCCACTGCCGATCTGGCTGTGCATCCGTGCCTGTTCAAGCATGTAGCCGGCCGGCAGCGCCGAGCGCATCGGGGGAAGCAGGCGCTGGGCCTGCGCATCCATGTCATCCTGTGTCCGCGAGAGCGTACGCAGTGTCGGCAGCCGCTGGGCCAGCAGTTCCGGCTCGCGGTACAGGGCCAGCACCGCCGCCAGCGCGGCCAGGCCCATCTTGTCCATGCGCAGCGCGCGCTTGAGCGGGTTGCGGTTGATCCGCGCGATCAGGTCGGCGCGGCCGGCGATGATGCCGGCCTGCGGCCCGCCCAGCAGCTTGTCGCCACTGAACGAGACCAGATCGGCGCCCGCCGCCAGCGTTTCCTGCACGGTCGGCTCGTGCGGCAGGCCGAAGGCCGCCAGGTCGCACAGGCTGCCACTGCCCAGGTCCACCACCAGCGGCAGGCCATGGTCGTGCGCGATGGCTGCCATCGCCGCGGTGTCGACCTTGGCGGTGAAGCCGGTGATCGCGTAGTTGCTGGCATGCACTTCCATCAGCAGCGCGGTGCGCGCGCCGATGGCATGGGTGAAATCGGCGGGATGGGTGCGGTTGGTGGTGCCCACTTCGAGCAACCGTGCGCCGGCGCTGCGCATCACATCGGGAATGCGGAAGGCGCCACCGATCTCCACCAGTTCGCCGCGCGACACCACCACCTCGCGGCGGTTGGCCAGGCTGTTGAGCAGCAGCAGGACCGCCGCCGCATTGTTGTTGACCACGGTGGCCGCTTCGGCGCCGGTCAGCTCGCAGACCAGCGCCTGCACCCGCGCATCGCGGTCGCCGCGGCGGCCGCGGGCGATGTCGAATTCCAGGTCAACCGGCGCGGTCATCGCGCGGGTGACCGCCTGCACGGCGGCATCCGGCAACAGCGCGCGACCCAGGTTGGTGTGCAGCACGGTGCCGGTCAGGTTGAAGATCGGCTGCAGGTCGAGGCGTGCATCGGCGGCAAGGGCGGCGTCGAGCGCCGCGACCAGTGCCCGGCCTTCAATGGCCCATTGCAACTGCTCGGCCGAGAGTTGTGCGGCACCGATGCGCTCGCGCAGCGCCTGCAGGTGTGCGCGCAGCAGCTGGGTGATGCGGCTGCGACCGTGATCTTCGATCAGTGCCGACAGCGCCGGCAGGCGCAGCAGCTTGTCCAGCGAGGGCAGGGCGGCGGCCGATGCCGGGGCGGCGGATGTGCGTGGCATGGGTCAGTCGTCGTCGGATTGCCACAGCAGCGGATTCTGGCTGGCTCGCGCGTAGCCTTCCTCGCCCAGCAGCAGGTCCAGCGCCAGCGTGCCGAGATCGTCGGCCACCGGTTCCAGCGCCGGGTCCTTTTCCAGGTACAGGATCTTGCGGTAGCTGTGGCAGTGGTCGCAGGTCTCGGCGCGCACCGCGCTCTCGCGCACGGCCTGGGCGGCATCGCCGTCGGCATCGGCCAGGGCGCGGTAGGCGATGTCCTTGCCAGCGGCGCCACACTGGCTGCACTGCACGCGCACGTAGTGCCACTGGCAGGCGCACAGCGAGCACGACAGATAGCGGTACGAAGCATAGGGCGGGCGGGCCTGCACCACGCTGGCCACCGGCAGGGTGCCGCACAGCGGGCACACGCCAGGCGCATCGGCCAGCGGCCTGAGGTCGCTGGCGCGGAAACTGGCCGTGAGCACGGCCCAGTACACCTGCAACGCATTCATCACCAGCAGCGCCGCCACCGCATCCACCGACGGGGCGTCATCGCGCTCCAGCACGGCGTGCGCCTGCGCATCCAGCCAGGCGTCATCGGCGGCGGCGACGCGCAGAAGTTCGCGCCGGGTTTCCGCCGGCAGCCCGGCTTCGTCGGCACAGTGCCGGCACAGCGTGCGCAGCCAGTCGCGCCAGCGGCCGTCCAGTTGCAGTGTGTTGGCGGGCCGCAAGGGCATGCCGGCACCGGCGGCCGCGCTCGACTGTTGTGCACGCGCCTGAACCTGCAGCGCCTCGCGCTGTTGCGGCGTCAGCTCGTCCAGCAGCGCCTGCTGCGCATCGGCCAGCGCCGCCAGCAGCTGCAGATAGCCACCGATGGCACTGTGCGTGGCGAGGCTGCGCAGTCGCGCCGCGCGTGCAGCGAACAGCGATTCGGTACCGGGCAGGATGATGCGCGGCACGTCGCGCGAGGCGAGCGTCTCGATCTCACCGGGTTCAAGGATGCGTTGCGCCATGCAGGGCCAGCCAGAAGAACCAGCCTCCATCCTCGCCGTTGTCAGCGCTGGCGTCCAGCGCGTTGCCGGCCATTTGAAAGGTTGGGGTCAGATCCGTTTTCCACAGGAAAACGGATCTGACCCCATCGGTTGTTACCGTGTTCATCGTGTCGACCAAGGTCGACACCTACCAAAAGCACCGGTGAACTGTCGAAGGCGGGGTGGGTCCGGTTGCGGGGGCGTGAGCCGCATGGATGCGGCGACCGAGCTTACATGGACGTACTTGCAGCGTCCCCCGCAACCGGACCCACCCCGCAACTCCTCAGGAAGCCAGCTTTTGACGTTGACGTTGCCTCTGCGGGTGCAGGGCCGCAGGCCCTGCCGCTAGCCCTCTTCCCGTCGCCCGCGCAGGATGTCCCGGAACCATTGCCGGTGATGCTTGTAGGCCCACCCATAGGTCACCTTGCCCTGGGTCATCGCCCGCACAGAGCCCTTGATCCAGAGCGCGGCATAGATGTGCACCACGATCGCACACACCAGTACCCAGCCGAACAACGCATGGGCAAGCACCGAGAAGCGGATCAGGCCGATCGGGAAGAAGTGGCTGAAATACTGCCGCCAGATCACGAAGCCGGTAAGCAGCAGCGCCGACAGGCAGCCGATGATGGCCCAGAACAGCAGCTTTTGGCCGGCATTGAAGCGGCCCACCGGCGGCAGCCTTTCGTCTTCGTTGCGCAGCACGTCGCGCATGCCGCGCATCCACGCACGGTCGTCGGCGGTCGGCAGGTTGTCACGCCACATGCGGATCGCCAGCAATGTGAAGCCCACCACCATGGCCAGACCGATGAACGGATGCAGGATGCGTGTCCACGGGCCGCCACCGAACAGCTGGGTCAACGGGAACAGGGCAGGGTGGAACAGCGCGAGCCCGGACAGCGCGGTCAGCACGAAGCAGATCGCCACGATCCAGTGATTGATGCGGGTCGGCGCGCGGTAGCGGATGATCTGCCGCGGGTGCGGGGCGTACTTCATGGCCGCTGCTCCTCTTCGATCTTCTTCGCTTCGTGTTCGGCGGCCTCTTCTTCCTCGTCATTGACCGTGTTGCGGCCGATGCCGATGTAATGCAGGAACCCAGCAAAGGCCGTGGCGGCAATCGCCAGCACGCCCAGCGGCTTGGCCACGCCCTTCCAGACTTCCACCATCGGGCTGATCCGCGGGTCCTTGGGCAGGTCGGCATACAGCTCCGGCTTGTCCACGTGCTGCAGCACGTACATCACGTGGGTGCCGCCCACGCCCTGCGGGTCGTACAGGCCAGCGTTCCCGTAGCCGCGCGATTTCAGGTCTTCGACGCGTCCGGCCGCGTGCTCGGTCATCGCCTGCTTGCTGCCGAAGGTGATCGCCCCGGTCGGGCAGGTCTTCACGCAGGCCGGTTCCTGGCCCACCGCCACCCGGTCCGAACACAGCGTGCACTTGTAGGCCTTGTGGTCCTTCTTGGAGATGCGCGGCACATCGAACGGGCAGCCGGTTACGCAGTAGCCACAGCCGATGCAGTTCTCTTCCTGGAAGTCGACGATGCCGTTGGCGTACTGGATGATCGCGCCCGGCGACGGGCAGGCCTTGAGGCAGCCTGGGTCGCTGCAGTGCATGCAGCCTTCCTTGCGGATCAGCCACTCCAGCTTGCCCTTCTCGTCCTCGTACTCGCGGAATTTCATCACCGTCCACGACTGGTCACTCAGATCGGGCGGGTTGTCATAGCTGCCGACACAGCTGCCGACCTCGTCGCGCAGGTCGTTCCATTCCATGCAGGCGACCTGGCAGGCCTTGCAGCCGATGCACTTGCTCACATCGATCAGCTTGGCGACCTGGCCGGTGTGCGCCCCCCGCGCCTCCGGCGAGGGCGTGGTGGTGGCCGAGCGGCGGATGATGTCCAGCGATTGCAGTGACATGGCGTGTCTCCTACACCTTCTCGACCTTGACCAGGATGCACTTCGATTCGGGCGTCTGCGAGTTGCCGTCACCGATGGCGTTGGTCAGCGTATTGGCGATGTAGCCGGGCTTGGCCGCACCGAGGAAGCCCCAATGGATCGGCACGCCCACCTGGTGCACGGTCCGGCCATCGATCTGCAGGGCCTTGATGCGCTTGGTTACCATGGCCACCGCTTCGATGTGCCCGCGCTTGGAACTGACCCGCACCCGGCTGCCGCTGTTGATGCCCAGCTCGTCGGCCAAGGCAGCGCCGATCTCGACGAACTGCTCGGGCTGGATGATGGCGTTGAGCTTGCCGTGCTTGGTCCAGAAGTGGAAATGCTCGGTCAGGCGGTAGGTGGTGGCCACGTGCGGGAACTCATCCGGCGAACCGATCTGGGCACGGTCACTGGCGAACACGCGTGCGGCCGGGTTGTTCAGCGTCAGTGCCTGGCCGGGGCTGAGCGGATTGCTGCGCAGCGGGGTATCGAACGGCTCGTAATGCTCGGGGAACGGGCCTTCGGCCATGCCGGCCTTGGCGAAGAAGCGGGCGATGCCCTCCGGGTTCATGATGAACGGGCCCATGCCGCCAGCGGGATCCTCGTCGGCCTTGAAGTCCGGCACATCCACGTTGCCCCAGTTCTTCCCGTTCCAGGCCAGCAGCGTGCGGCGCGGATCGAATGGCCGGCCGGCGACGTCGCACGAGGCGCGGTTGTACATCACGCGGCGGTTGGCCGGCCACGCCCACGCCCAGCCCAGCGTATTGCCGATGCCGGTCGGGTCACTGTTGTCACGGCGCGCCATCATGTTGCCGGTCGGGCCCCAGGCACCGATGTAGATCCAGCACCCCGACGCGGTGCTGCCGTCGTCGCGCAGGTCGCCGAACGTCGCCAGCTGCTCGCCGGCCTTGCGCACCAGCCTGGTCGGATCCTTCGGATCGAACACGTCCGTCAGCGCCTTGCCGTTGTACTCCATCGCCAGCTCTTCGGGCGTGGGCACTTCAGGGTTGGCATAGTTCCAGGCCAGGTCGCGCACCGGCTCCCACCACGCACCGCCGTCCTTCTCGTACATCGCCTTGATGCGATGGAACAGCTCGGACATGATCTCGATGTCGCTGCGCGCTTCGCCTGGCGGATTGGCGCCCTTCCAGTGCCACTGCAGCCAGCGCGAGGAATTCACCACCGCACCGTTCTCCTCGGCGAAGGACGTGGTCGGCAGGCGGAACACCTCGGTCTGGATCGTGCTGGGGTCGACGTCGTTCAGCGCGCCGTGGTTCTGCCAGAAGGCGATGGTCTCGGTTTCCAGCGGGTCCATGCTGACCATGAACTTCAGCTTGGAGAACGCGCTGATCAGCTTGCCCTTGTTCGGTGCCGAGGCCAGCGGATTGAAGCCCTGGCAGATGTAGCCGTGGATCTTGCCTTCGTTCATCAGCTCGTACGCCTGCAGCATGTCGTACGGCTTGTCGAGCTTGGGCAGGTGATCGAAGCACCAGTTGTTGTCGGCGGTGGCAGCGTCGCCCCACCACGATTTCATCAGGCTGACGTGGAACTTCGGGTAGTTCTGCCAGAACGACATCTGGTTGGCGCGCAGCGGCTTCTGCGTGCGCTTGGCGAGGTAGGCGTCGTAGTCCTGCTCGTCCTGCCTCGGCAGCGTCAGGTAGCCGGGCAACAGGTCGGACATCAGGCCGATGTCGGTCAGGCCCTGGATGTTGGAATGCCCGCGGAGCGCGTTCATGCCGCCGCCGGCCACGCCGATGTTGCCCAGAAGCAGCTGCACCATGGTGCCGGCACGCACGTTCTGCGCACCGATCGAGTGCTGCGTCCAGCCGAGGGCGTACAGGATGGTCATCGCCTTGTCCTTGCCGGTGGTGGACGCGATCATGTCCCAGATCTGGCGGATGCTGTCGGCAGGCGTGCCGCAGATGCGCTCGACCATCTCCACGGTATAGCGCGCGTAATGCTGCTTGAGCAGGTTGTAGACGCAGCGCGGGTCCTTCAGCGTCGGGTCGCTGCGTACGTAGCCGTCGTCACCGTAGGCGTAGTCCCAGCTGGAACGGTCGTAGCTGCGCTTTTCTGCGTTGTAGCCCGAATACAGGCCGTCCTTGAAGGCGAATTCGTCCTTCACCAGGAACGACATGTCGGTGTAGTTCAGCACGTACTCGTGCTGGATGCGGTCCTCGGTCAGCAGGTAGTTGATCAGGCCGCCCAGGAACACGATATCGGTACCGGTGCGGATCGGCGCGTACACATCGGCCACCGCCGCCGAGCGGTTGAAGCGCGGATCGACCACGATCAGCCGGGCCTTGTTGTGTGCCTTGGCCTCGGTCACCCACTTGAACCCGCACGGGTGCGCCTCGGCGGCATTGCCACCCATGATCAGGATCAGGTCGGCATTCTTGATGTCGACCCAGTGGTTCGTCATCGCACCACGGCCTAGCGTCGGGGCAAGACCTGCCACCGTCGGGCCGTGTCAGACACGTGCCTGGTTGTCGAATGCCAGCATGCCGAGGGAGCGGACGACCTTGTGGGTCAGCACCGCGGTTTCATTGCTGGTGGCCGAGGCCGCCAGCATGCCGGTGGTCAGCCAGCGGTTGACCGTCTGCCCGGCTTCGTTCCTCTGCACGAAGTTGGCATCGCGGTCTTCCTTCATCAGCCGCGCGATGCGGTCCAGCGCATCGTCCCAGCTCAGCCGCTTCCACTCGTTGGAGCCCGGCGCGCGGTACTCGGGGTAGAGCAGGCGCGACTTGCTGTGGATGATGTCGGCCAGGCCGGCACCCTTCGGGCACAGCGTGCCGCGGTTGACCGGGTGGTCCGGGTCGCCTTCGATATGGAAGATGCTCGGTTCGGCGTTCTTGGCGCCATCGCCGAGGCTGTACATCAGGATGCCGCAGGCCACCGAACAGTACGTACAGGTGTTGCGGGTCTCGGTCGCGCGGGTCAGCTTGTATTGCCGGACCTCCGCGAGCGCGATGCCGGGCGCGAAGCCCATCAGTGCCAGGCTGGAGCCGACCAGGGTTGTCCCGGTCACTTTCAGGAACTGGCGGCGGCTCATCGATGGCATGCCGTTCTCCTGGGATGGCGGGGAGGCGCAGGCCTCCGGGCTGTCGTTGGGTACGGCCGGTTATAGCACAGGCCCCCGGATGCCCATGTGGCACAAGGCGCGGCGCCTGCCGGACGGGCCCGGAAAGGGCATGCTCTGGTAAAGTTGCGTGCCCGCCCCCCCGGGGAAGCGTCTGCCGGGCCTGGTTCCAGGATGTTCCGCGCAGCCCCCGCCGTCCGGCCGCGATCCGCCGCGCCGGACCTGGAACATCGAGGAAAAATTTTGCGAAATCAACCAGTTGGGAGCCGTGCATGAGCGCCCCGTCGAAGCCGTCGGACGCCGTTGCGCGCGGCACGCTGTACATCGTGGCCGCCCCGTCCGGCGCCGGCAAGAGCAGCATCGTCAACGCCACCCTGGCGCGTGACCCGCAGATCGCCCTGTCGATTTCCTTCACCTCGCGCGCGATGCGCCCCGGTGAGGTGAACGGCCAGCACTACCACTTCGTCAGTGCCGAGAAGTTCGAGCAGATGATCGCCGCCGGCGACTTCTTCGAACACGCCTGGGTGCACGGCGACTGGAAGGGCACGGCCCGGCAGTCGGTGGAGCCGCAGCTGGCCGCCGGCCAGGACGTGCTGCTGGAGATCGATTGGCAGGGCGCCCAGCAGGTGCGGCAGCTGGTGCCGGGCACGGTCACCGTGTTCATCCTGCCGCCGTCCAAGCAGGCGTTGCAGGACCGCATGCGCAAGCGCGGCCAGGACAGCGAGGCGGTCATCGCCCAGCGGCTGGGGGCCGCCCGCGATGAAATGCTGCACTTCAACGAGTTCGACTACGTCATCGTCAACGAGGTGTTCGACACTGCCGTGGACGAGCTGTGCGCCATCTTCACTGCCAGCCGCCTGCGCCGGGAGGCCCAGAAGGTGCGCCACGCCGCCCTGATCCAGGCCCTGCTGACCCCCGATCCGGGTGCAACTGACTGATTCCAAAAGAATCGATGGGGGGTTGGCTTGATTTTGTCCAGCCCCTGCCAGTACACTCCGTCCCCTTTCCCTCATTCGACTGAGCGGCCGACCGGTCGCCGGGAGCCCGTATGGCCCGCATCACCGTAGAAGATTGCCTGGAAGTCGTTAACAACCGTTTCGAACTGGTCATGATGGCATCCAAGCGTGCCCGCCAGCTCGCCAACGGCGTGCAGGCCACGCTGGACAACAGCGAGACCGAGGACAAGCCGACCGTGCTGGCGCTGCGCGAAATCGCCGCCCGCAAGATCGACAACGCGCTGATCGACGAAGTCGAGAAGGCCGAGCGTGAGCGCGCCGAGCGCGAAGCGCTGGAGTGGGCCGCCGCCGAAGTGGTGGCCGACGAAGACATGTCCAAGAACGACGATTGATCGCATCGATCAACCTAATCGTTGGATACACCGAACAGCCCGCCCCGTGCGGGCTGTTTCGCATTCAGGATTTGCCGTAAACGTCGCGCTGGAATAGGCTGCGGGCATGAACCCAGGCCCCACTGCCAAGGTCGCCGCAGCCCCCACTGCCGCCGTACCCGACTACGTCCTCCAGCTCGAACGCGCCGCCCATTACCTGCCGCCGGAACAGCTGCCGCTGCTGCGCCGTGCCTGGGAAGTCGGAGCCTCCGCGCACGCTGGGCAGACGCGCAAGTCGGGCGAGCCCTACATCACCCACCCGGTGGCCGTGGCCCAGGTGCTGGCCGAGCTCGGCCTGGACGTGGAAGCGCTGATCGCTGCGATCCTGCACGACACCATCGAAGACACCCCGCTGACGCGCGAGGCGCTGGCCGCCGAGTTCGGCGAAGCCGTGGCCGAACTGGTCGACGGTGTCACCAAGCTGGACAAGCTGAAGTTCCGCGACCGCCAGGAAGCGGCCGCCGAGAGCTTCCGCAAGATGCTGCTGGCGATGTCGCGCGACCTGCGCGTGATCATGATCAAGCTGGCCGACCGCCTGCACAACATGCGTACGCTGGGTGCGCAGAGCCGCGAAGCGCGCGGCCGCATCGCCCGCGAGACGCTGGAGATCTACGCGCCGATCGCCCAGCGCCTGGGCATGAGCCTGGTCAAGAGCGAGCTGCAGAACCTGGGGTTCAAGGCGCTCTACCCGTGGCGCCACGCCATCATCGAAAAACACATCCGCAGCCAGCCGGTGGTGCGTCGCGAAGCGATGGCACAGGTGGAAGTGCAGCTGTCGCAGCGCCTGGCCAAGGAGGGGATCGAGCATCGGCTGATCAGCCGCATCAAGACCCCGTGGAGCATCTACAACAAGATGCGCGACGAGAACAAATCCTTCGACCAGGTGATGGATGTGTTCGGCTTCCGCCTGGTCGTGCGCAGCGTGCCCAGCTGTTACCACGCGCTGGGCTCGGTGCACGCCACCTTCAAGCCGCTGGATGGGCGCTTCCGCGATTTCATCGCCATTCCCAAGGCCAACGGTTACCAGTCGCTGCACACCGTGCTGTTCGGGCCGTATGGCTCGCCGATCGAAGTGCAGATCCGTACCGAGGAAATGGACCTGATCGCCGAGCGCGGCGTGGCCGCGCACTGGACCTACAAGTTCGGTGGTGATTCGCCCAACAGCGCGCAGAGCCGCGCCCACGCCTGGATCGTCGAGCTGATCGACTCGCAGCGCGCCGCCGGTTCCTCGCTGGAGTTCCTCGACAACGTCAAGGTCGACCTGTTCCCGGACGAGGTCTACCTGTTCACCCCGAAGGGCAAGATCCTGGCCCTGCCGCGTAATTCCACCGCGCTCGATTTCGCCTACGCGGTGCACACCGACGTCGGCAACATGGCGGTGGCCTCGCGCGTGGACAAGAAACTGGTGCCACTGCGCACCAAGCTGGTGTCGGGCCAGTCGGTGGAGATCATCACCGCACGCTCGGCCACGCCGAAACCGCAGTGGCTGGAATTCGTGGTCACCAGCAAGGCACGCACCGCCATCCGCCACCAGCTCAAGCAGCTGGAACACGAAGATGCCGTGCAGCTCGGCCACCGCATGCTCGACCGTGCGCTGGAAGCGATGGATTCATCGCTGGAGCGGCTGCCGAAGGGGCGCCTGGACGCGTTCCTGGCCGAGCACCGTTTCCCGCGCCTGGAGGCGCTGCTGGCCGAGGTCGCGCTGGGCAACTGGATGCCGACCCAGGCCGCGCAGGCGCTGATGGCCTACGCCGAACTGCGTGGCGGCCCGCATTCGCGCCACCATTCGCAGGAGAAGATCCTGATCAACGGCAGCGAGCGCGGCGTGGTCACCTTCGCCGGCTGCTGCCAGCCGATTCCCGGCGACGAGATCATGGGCTACCACACCGCCGGCAAGGGCATCGTGGTGCACCGGATGGACTGCCCGAACCTGGCCGAGCTGCGCAAGTCGCCCGAGCGCTGGGTGCCGATCGGCTGGGACACCACCGTCTCCGGCGACTACGACACCTCGCTGGTGGTGGAAGTGGAGAACGGCACCGGCGTGCTGGCGCAGCTGGCCGCCGCCATCGCGCAGAGCCACTCCAACATCGAGCGCGTGGACTACCTGGACCGCGATTTCAACGCCGCCGTGCTGGCGTTCAACATCCAGGTGCGCGACCGCAACCACCTGGCCGAAGTGATGCGCCGCCTGCGCCGCCTGTCGGTCGTGCAGTCGGTACGCCGCCAGTAGGCCCTGCGCGGACCGGTAGTGCCGGCCGCTGGCCGGCAACCCATGGATCCTCGACGGCGTCGCGATTGCCGGCCAGTGGCCGGCACTACCGAAGCGGCGCGGTGGATCCGCGCCATGCGTGGATGCACCCCCAGCCGGTACAATCACCGCTCTGTTTTCCCCCAAAGCACCGGAGCGACCCATGTCCCGCCAGATCATCAACACCGAAAAGGCCCCCGCCGCCATCGGCCCGTACTCGCAGGCCGTGCGCGCCGGCAACACCGTGTATTTCTCCGGCCAGATCCCGCTTGACCCGGCCACCGGCGACATCGTCGGCGCCGGTGACGTCGAAGCGCAGGCCCGTCGCGCCTTCGACAACCTCAAGGCCGTGGCCGAGGCCGCTGGCGGCTCGCTCGACAAGGTCGTGCGCCTGGGCCTGTACCTGACCGACCTGGGCGAGTTCGCCAAGGTCAACGCGGTCATGCAGGACTACTTCCAGGCCCCGTACCCGGCCCGTTCCACCATCGAAGTGTCCGGCCTGCCGAAGGGCGCCAACTTCGAGGTCGATGCGGTGATGGTCATCGACTGACCGCCACGTGGCACGCAAGGCGGCGGTCACTCCGGTCCTGTCACCGTCCGGCGAAGCATCCCTGGCGATGCTCGCCGGCGTCGGTCCGGCCGTGGCCGCCAAACTGCAGGCGCGTGGCCTGGCCACCCTGCAGGATCTCTGGCTTCACCTGCCCCTGCGCTATGAAGACCGGACCCGGCTGACCCGCATCGAAGACCTGCGCAACGGCGTGCCGGCCCAGGTGGAAGGGCGGGTGGTCGCGGTAGAGCGCGGCATGCGCTACCGGCCGATGCTGAAAGTGGCGGTGGAAGATGAAGGGCAGGGCACCCTGGTGCTGCGCTTCTTCCATTTCCGCCAACAGCAGGTCGGCCAGTTCGCGGTCGGCAACCGGCTGCGCTGCTTCGGCACGCCCAAGCCCGGCCACCTCGGCCTGGAGATTGTCCATCCCAGTTACCAGGTGCTGGGGCGCAACGACGATCCTGAACTCGGCGACCGCCTCGACCCGGTGTACCCCACCGTCGAAGGCGTCGGCCCGATGACCATGCGCAAGCTGATCGGCCAGGCGCTGGACCGCCTGCCCGAGGAAAGCGCGCTGGAACTGTTGCCCGGCGGCTGGCTCGATGGCCTCGGCCTGCCGTCGCTGCGCAGCGCGCTGCTGACCGTGCACCGGCCACCACCGGATGCCGACCTGGCCGCGCTGGCCGCCGGCACGCACCCGGCGCAGCGCCGCCTGGCGATGGAAGAACTGCTGGCCCACCACCTCAGCCTGCGCCGCCAGCGCATTGCATTGCAGGCACACCACGCGCCGCCGCTGGCGGGCCCCGGCAAGCTGGCCAAGGCACTGCTGAAGCAGCTGCCGTTCGCCCTGACCGGTGCGCAGGCGCGCGTGTTCAAGCAGATCCGCGAAGACCTCGCGCGCCCCAGCCCGATGCTGCGCCTGGTGCAGGGCGATGTGGGTTCCGGCAAGACCGTGGTCGCTGCGTTGGCCGCGATGCTGGCGGTGGAGCAGGGCAAGCAGGTTGCGTTGGCCGCACCCACCGAACTGCTGGCCGAGCAGCACCTCAACAACCTGCGCGGCTGGCTGGAACCGCTGGGCGTGCGCATCGCCTGGCTGGCCGGCAAGGTCACCGGCAAGGCACGCGCGAAGGTGATGGCGCAGGTCGCCAGCGGCGAAGCGCAGGTGGTGGTGGGTACCCACGCGCTGATGCAGGAGGCGGTGGTGTTCCAGGATCTGGCTCTGGCCATCGTCGACGAGCAGCACCGTTTCGGCGTGCACCAGCGCTTGGCGCTGCGCGACAAGGGCGCGGGTGGCAACAGCGTGCCGCACCAGTTGGTGATGACCGCCACGCCGATTCCGCGCACGCTGGCGATGTCCGAATACGCGGACCTGGATGTGTCGGCCATCGATGAGCTGCCGCCGGGCCGCACGCCGGTACAGACCGTCGCCCTCAACAATGACCGCCGCCCGGAGCTGATCGAGCGCATCGCGCTGGCCTGCGAGGAAGGGCGGCAGGTCTACTGGGTGTGCACGCTGATCGAGGAAAGCGAAGAGCTGGATGCCACTCCGGCGCAGGCCACCTACGAATCGCTGCAGGCACTGCTGCCCGGCGTGCGCGTGGGGCTGGTGCACGGGCGGCTGAAAGCGGCCGAGAAGCTGGCGACGATGGTGGCCTTCAAAGCCGGCGAGATCGACCTGCTGGTCGCGACCACGGTCATCGAAGTGGGCGTGGATGTGCCGAATGCCTCGCTGATGGTGATCGAGAACGCCGAGCGCCTCGGCCTGGCCCAGCTGCACCAGCTGCGCGGCCGCGTCGGCCGTGGTTCGGCGGTCTCGCGCTGCGTGCTGCTGTACCAGGCTCCGCTTTCGCAGATGGCGCGCGAGCGCCTGCAGACCATGCGCGAAACCAACGATGGATTCGTCATCGCCGAGAAGGATCTGGAACTGCGCGGCCCCGGCGAGCTGCTGGGCACCCGCCAGACCGGCCTGGCCGGTTTCCGCATCGCCGACCTGGCCCGCGACGCCGGGCTGCTGCCCGGCGTGCACGCACTGGCCGAGCGCCTGCTGGAGCAGCAGCCTGCACTGGCCGATCGGGTGGTGCAGCGATGGATCGGCACCGCCGTGCGCTACGCCTCGGCGTAAGCACCCTGGGGTCAGAGCTCTTTGCGCAGTAATGGCCTCTGACCCCATTTCCGGCACGCTCATCCACGCACGGCGTGGATCTACTGTAGAGCCGAGCCAATGCTCGGCTGCTGTGCGCGCTGCGCGCGGGAGTCGAGCATGGCTCGACTCTACAGAGAGCTCTTCCCCGCCATCCGCGGGAAACCCGTTTTTGACGCTGCTGTTGAAGTTGCCGGCCAGCGGCCGGCACTACCGCGGGTGCAGGGCGCAGCCCTGCCGCCCCCCATACTTGCAACGGTCATCATCCCGGTCCACACTTCGTTGCCGATCTGAAGACGGCAACGATGACCCACAAGATCCCCCTGTTGATCGACACCGATCCCGGTGTGGACGACGCCCTGGCCCTGCTGATGGCCTTTGCCGATGAACGGCATGACGTGGTCGCCCTGACCATCGCCGCCGGCAATGTCGGCCTGCAGTACACGGTCCGCAACGCCCTCAAGCTCTGCGACATCGTCGGCCGCACCGACGTGCCGGTGTTTGCCGGCAGCCCGGATCCGCTGCTGCATCCTTCCGTTGATGCTGCCCACGTGCATGGCCGTGATGGCTATGGCGACGTGGACCTGCCGCCGCCCAGCCGCCAGGCCGAAGCCGAGCACGCCGCACTGGCGATCCTGCGCCTGTCACACGTGCATGCCGGCGAACTGATGCTGGTGATGCTGGGCCCGCTGACCAACCTGGCACTGGCGCTGAAGCTGGACCCGACCCTGCCCCAGCGCATCAAGCGCATCGTGGTGATGGGCGGCGCGGTCACCTGCCACGGCAACATCACTCCGGCGGCCGAATTCAACATCGCCTTCGATCCGGAAGCTGCGCACGTGGTGTTCACCGCGTTCAAGCACCTGCTGGTGTCGGACTGGGAGGCCACTGTTGCCCACGGCCTGCCGCTGGAAGAAGCCGAGAAATGGCTGCAGGCCGATTCCGATCGCGCCCGCTTCTACGAGCTGATCTCGCGCAAGACCCGTGGCCTGTCCGAGGACAGCAAGGGCGGGCGCTGGTACACCGCCGACGCGGTGGCCATGGCCTGGGCACTGAACCCGGAAGGGCAGCTGCGGGTCGAGTCGCGCCCGCTGAACGTGGAGCTGAACGGCACGTTCAGCCGCGGCGCCACCATCGTCGACTGGAACCGCCAGACCGGCCAGCCGGACAACTGCGATCTGCTGATGGCCTACGACCAGGCGCGTTTCGAGGCCCTGGTGCGCCAGGCCCTGGGCGCGGACTGACGTCCGTTGCCCGGCACCGGTTGCCCCGAGCGGCAACCGGTGCTTATAATGCCGCTCTTGACCACCAGCCCATTTACGGTGTGAGCCCATGAAGGCCGATATCCATCCGAACTACCGCGACGTCGTCTTCCATGACGTCACCTCCGATTTCAAGATCCTGACCCGCTCCACCATGGCGACGAAGGAAACCATCCAGTGGGAAGACGGCAACGAATACCCGCTGGTCAAGGTTGAAATTTCCTCGGCTTCGCACCCGTTCTACACGGGCAAGCACAAGGTCATCGACACCTCGGGCCGCATCGACAAGTTCCAGAAGCGCTACGCGCGCTGATCTGTCGATCCAGCTTCGAACCGACGGCCGCGCTCTGCGCGGCCGTTTGTTTTTCACCAACGCCAACCCAACGGGCGTTTGGATGGACAGAACACTGCGTTCGTGTGACAACGCTTTTGCCGATCCGGGCCGCTTGCTGGCCGGGTTCTGGCCGCCTGCCGTCTACGACTTCTGTCTAGCGCCGGGCAAATGCTGCTGTGCGATAATGGCATGATCCCCGGCACAGGCCGAGGACGTCATTCACGTGCCTGACCAATGCGCTTGGGCAGGCGCCTTCCCATGAAGGAGCGCACACAGTGTCCGATCTTGATCAGGTCACGCTCAACGCCGGCGATAAGTCCGTCGTTCTGCCCGTCATCAAACCCACCCTTGGCAACGACTGCGTCGACATCGCGAAGCTGACCAAGGAAACGGGGTTCTTCACCTACGATTCCGGCTTCACCGCGACGGCCAGCTGCAAGTCCGCCATCACTTACATCGACGGCGACAAGGGCGTGCTGCTGTATCGCGGCTACCCGATCGAGCAGCTGTCGGAAAAGTCGAGCTACGTCGAAGTGGCCTACCTGCTGATCAACGGCGAGCGCCCGAGCGCCGAGCAGCTGAAGGCCTTCACCGATGAGCTGACTGCCGAGGCCAATGTCGACGACTCGATCAACACCCTGATCGGCAGCTTCGCCAAGGACGCCCATCCGATGGCCATCCTGGCTGCTGCGATCGCGCAGCTGTCGGCCATCTACCACGACTCGCTGGACCTGTCCGACGCCGAACAGCGCCGCCAGGCCGCCGTGCGCCTGATCGCCAAGGTGCCGACCCTGTCGGCGCTGATCTACCGCCATGGCAAGGGCCTGCCGGCCAACAAGCCGGACACCTCGCTGGACTACGTCAGCCGCTTCCTGAAGCAGACCTTCGAGTCGGCTGACGGCCAGTACGATCTGAACCCGGACGTGGTCAAGGCGCTGGACCTGCTGTTCATCCTGCACGCCGACCACGAGCAGAACGCCTCGACCTCGACCGTGCGCCTGGTCGGTTCGACCGGTGCCAACCCGTACGCGTCGGTTGCCGCGGGTGTCACCGCGCTGTGGGGTCCGGCCCACGGTGGTGCCAACGAAGCCGTGCTGAAGATGCTGGAAGAGATCGGCACCGCCGACAACGTCGAGTCCGCCGTGGTCAAGGCCAAGGACAAGACCTCCGGCTTCCGCCTGATGGGCTTCGGCCACCGCGTCTACAAGAACTTCGATCCGCGCGCCAAGGTCATCGGCGAGATGACCAGCAAGGTGCTCAAGCAGCTGGGCGTGCAGGATCCGCTGCTGGACGTGGCCGTGAAGCTGGAACAGGCTGCGCTGCAGGACGAGTACTTCGTCGCGCGCAAGCTGTACCCGAACGTCGATTTCTACAGCGGCATCATCTACAAGGCGCTGCAGATCCCGACCGAAATGTTCACCGTCATGTTCGCCCTGGGCCGTACCTCCGGCTGGGTGTCGCATTGGCTGGAACAGCAGGTCGATCCGGAAATGAAGATCGGCCGTCCGCGCCAGGTCTACACCGGCAGCGACGTGCGCGACTACCAGGGCTGATCGCCCCGCGTAGGTTGTGCCGGAAGCGCCCCGCATCTGCGGGGCGTTTTTTTTTGCCGCCGCGCGGGTGGGTGCCAACCTGGGTTGGCACGCTCTCCACTGCGACAAGAGCGCGTGATTCAAGGGTCTCGCCAGCTTCACAAGCGCTCGCGCAGCCTCAGGGCGCCCGCTGCATCCGCAGCCCCTGATCCGGAGCATCCACTGCATGAGTACCCGATTCGATCCACCCGAGCGCGGCCCGCTCGGCCCCGAGGTGACCACCGTCGTCGCCGCCCCCATTGTTCCGCCCGCCAGCGAAAGTGCGGTGTCGTGGGGGGCAATCTTCGCTGGCGCCGCCGCCGCCGCTGCACTCTCCCTCATCCTGTTGATCCTCGGCGTGGGCCTGGGGCTGTCGTCGGTGTCGCCCTGGTCGTTCGAAGGCGTCAGCAAGGAAACCTTCGGCTGGTCCAGCATCGCCTGGCTCACCTTCACTGCACTGGCCGCCTCCGGCCTCGGGGGTTATCTGGCGGGTCGCCTGCGGACCAAGTGGACGCAGATCCACGGCGACGAAACCTACTTCCGCGACACCGCGCACGGCTTCGTGTCGTGGGCGGTGGCCACGCTGCTGACCGCGGGCCTGCTGACGTCGGCCATCGGTGGCGTGTTGGGTGCGGGGGCAAAGGTGGCCGGCGCCACCGCCGGCGCCGCTGCGTCCACGGTCGGCGTGGCTGCAGCCGGTGCCAGCGGCGCTGCGACGGCTGCACCGGAAGGTGACCTCGACTATTGGGTGGATTCGCTGTTCCGCAGCACGACCCACGCAGGGCCGGCCGATCCTGCAGCGCCGCCGCCGGGCGCACCGATGGACCCGAATGCCGCGCCGCCGGCACCGGGCGCCGGTCCACGCGACGCGCGCGTGGCCCCACCGCCGCGACCGCTGCCGGGCAACGGTCCGATCGGCGACCGCCGCGAAGTGCGCGCCGAAGTGAACCGCATCATCGTCAACAGCCTGCACGGGGAGGGCCTGGATCCGGCCGATACCCAGTACCTGTCACAGCTGATCGCGCGCGAGACCGGGATGAGCCCGGCTGAAGCGCAGGCCCGCGTGACCGATGTGCAGACGCGCATGCGTGCAGCGCTGGAGAAGGCCAAGAACACCGCCAAGCAGGCTGCCGACGATGCGCGGAAGGCGACCGCCTACGCCGCGTTGTGGCTGTTCATCACCCTGCTGATCGGCGCGTTCTTCGCCAGCCTCAGCGCCACCTGGGGCGGCCGCCGCCGCGACCTGTAATTCCACCTTTCCATGCAAGGAGACCTGCCATGAAGATGATTCTGCTCTGGTTGCTGGGCGTGCCGATTCCGCTGCTGATCCTGTACGCGATCTTCTTCTGATCGCACGCCACCGCACCGTGTCATCAGGCCGCCGAAAGGCGGCCTGATGCCATCCAGCAGATCCACGCCCTGCGTGGATGCCCACGGTAGAGTCGAGCCATGCTCGACTCTACAAATGCCATGCAATGAGGTTTCTTGCATTCAATCACTGAGGAAAGTTGCATAACTCTCAAACGTTGAGCACTTTCAAGAATTCTCCTTAACGTTCAACGTTTTAGGAATGCTTGAATGGCCTGCATGGCAATGGATTCCTAACATTCTCTCCGTCGCCCGCACCCATCCCCGCGGGCGGCGCTTCCCTCCCTTTTCTCCTTGGGGAGGGGAGCTTTCATATTCCCCCTTGTCCGAGAGAGACAACCATGCACGCCATTATCAAGAAGGCCGCGCTCGCTGCAGCGCTGGCTACTGCTTCGCTGTCCGCGCACGCTGTTGAAACCAAGATCTCCGTCTACGCCGACGTCGACCCGACCCTGGCGCTGCTGCGCGATGACGGCACCCCGCTGCCGGACCTGGTCACGCTGACCCACGATCCGCTGCGCGGCCTGATTCCGGACACCCAGCGCGTCCGCATCCACTCCAACGATGAAACCGCCGATATCGAGGCCCGTATCGACGGTCCATTCGTGCTGGCCAATGAGACCGGCGCCGTCACCGTGCCGATGACCATCAGCCTCAACAACCGCGCACTGGGTACCACTGCCATCGAGTACAAGGCGGCTGATCTGTTCACCGGCGCCGGCTCCACCCCGGGCGCCTCGATTTCGATGCCGTTGACCATTGCGCAGACCACGCCGGCGCCGATTGCCACCAAGGGCCGCTACGTCGGCATCGTCAGCGTTGTGCTGAACCAGAAGGCCACCACGCCGTAATCCCCGCGCCGGCCCGCACGCCGGGCCGGCCGCTACTGCAGCGGTACCCCCAATGACCCCACACGCCCCCGCCGTTACCCGGCTGGCGGTCGCGCTCGCCCTGGCACTGGCTGCTCCCCAGGCCGCAGCCCGCGGCGTCCCCGCCGGCTTTGAGGATCTGGTCGAAGGCCAGACCGAACAACTCGACATCCAGCTGTTCGGCCGCTCGGCCGGGCTGTCGCCGGTGCGCGTGACGCTGGAGCACGTGCAGCTGGAAGAACCGGCGCGCGTGCTGCAGGCTCTGGAGCTGCCGGCCGAAGCACAGGCGGCGCTGCTGCCGGCGTTGTCGCAGCCGCTGCCGCGCAACAGCCATCTGGCGTGCCGCTTTGGCGGGGCGACGGCGGGTTGTGGCTACCTCGATCCACCCGAAGACCCTGCTGCGGCGCGCGCGCTGTATGACGAAGGCGAGGGCGCGGTGCGCCTGTTCGTGGCGCGGCAGTGGATTCCCGGCGAGCCGGCCGCCGAGCGTTACCACACGGTCACGGCCAACGCCGAAAACGCCTTCCTGCACCAGCAGACGCTCAACGTCAGCGGCGGCCGCGACCATCAGGCGCTGTCCGCGCGCGGCGTAGGCACGCTGGGACTGTTTGATCGCGCTCACCTGTCCGCCGACTGGTACTACACCCAGCAACGCTACCGCAGCCGAAGCGACGACGACTTCCAGTTCGACAACGTCTATTACCGCCATGACCTGGGCCAGGCGCACTACCTGCAGGCCGGGCGCATGGACCGCCGCAACCTGTCCAGCCCGCAGGGCGGCACCTTCAGCTTCAGCATGCTGCCGCTGGACCGTTTCCAGGGCGCGCGCGTGGGCACCACCCAGGCCTATGTGGACACCGATGCCGCCGTGCAGGCCACGCCGCTGACGGTGCTGCTGGCGCGCGACGCACGCGTCGATGTGTTCGATGGCGAGCGGCTGCTGCAGACGTTCTACCTGCAGGCGGGCATCAACCAGATCGACACCCGCAATTTCCCGTTCGGCAACTACCTGGTGCGCATGCGCATCTACGAGGACGGTGTGCTGGTGCGCACCGAGGAGGCGCCGTTCGACAAGGGCGGCGACTGGACCAACAGCCAGTGGCAGTGGTTCGTGCAGGGCGGCCGCCGCAACGAGCGCCGCAGCGGCCGCTTCGATGGCGAACGCGTGGCGATGGCCGGCCTGCGCGTGCCGCTGGGCCGCGACGCCGCGCTTACCGCCGGTGTCGCCAACCTTGGCGGACACAGCTACGGTGAGCTGCGCCTGGACCTCCGCCACGTGCTGGCCACCCATGAGATGCGCGCCACGCTCAGCGGCATGCGGGGCAGCGACGGCAGCAACGGCCAGCAGCACCAGCTGTCGTACCGGCGCAAGGCGTCGTGGAATCTCTACCAGCAGCGCATGCGCGGCAAGGCCTGCCAGTTCGAGGCCGATGCACGCGACCAGCTGGGCTGCACCAACTCACTCAGCGGCTCGATATCGCTGCCGGTGGCCGGTGGCAATGTCTACGTGGGCTATACGCGGCGCCAGACCTGGCGCACCGGCTGGCATCAGCCCGGATTCGAGCAGGACCCGTTCTTCGGCCTGGAGCCATTGCTGCCGCCGGGCCCGCTGGAGCCGCGCCGCGAGCCGGTGCTGAGCCGCACCTGGCAGGCCAGCTTCAGCCGCAGCCATCGCTGGCAGGACTTCAGCGTGTCCACGCGCGTGGGCCTCTGGCAACAGCGCAGCACCGACAGCGTGCGCGGCAGCAACGAGCGTGACCGTGGCATCTACTTCAACTTGAGCCTGACTCGCCTGCAGCGCAACCATGACAGCAGTGGCCAGCGCCGCTACGCCGTGGATGTACGCCAGCCCCAGCATCAGCGCCCGGCCATCGATTACAGCGTAGGCCAGAGCCTGCGCCAGGAGCGGGATACGCACTATCGCGAGCTGAATACCGAACTGCATGCCAACAACAATGACCGCTACAGCGCCTCGCTGAGTGGCCAGCTGCAGAACGGCATCGGCAACACCACCGCCAGCATCGCGCACTATCAGCAGCGCGGGCGTGGCGAGACCGGCTACAGCGGCAGCCACAGCTCGGGCTTCGCACTGGGCCGCCGCGGTTTCTACTGGAGCGGTGCCAACGGCGCCGAGGCCGGCCTGGCCGTGCAGGTGGACGGTTTCGACGATGCCGACCTGCATGGCGTGGCCGCAGAACTGCAGGTGGGCGGGTTGCGCCGACAGCGTCTGCAGATCGGCGAGCGCCGGCTGCTGCCGCTGTCGTCGTACCAGTCGCATCGCGCCGAAGTACAGGACGCCAGCACGCTGGACAGCATTGCCGCGATCCGCGTGACCGGTGTGGGCGGTGCACGGCCGATGTTCCTCACGCCCGGCAAGCTGATGCGCTTGCCGGTGCCGATCGAAGTGACCTACACCTTCATCGGCAATGCCAAGGACCTGGCGGGGTCGCCGCTGGGCGGCGCCCGCATCCTCAACGCGCCGGTGCCAGGCACCAGCGCCAACGGCAGCTTCGTTGCCGACTTCCCGCGTCGCGAAACAACGCTGTACCTGCTGCAGGACGACCGCCTGCTGCATTGCCCGTTGCAGGTGCGCGAGCGCCGCCAGGTGGTGCTGCTGGTCGGCGCCGTGCATTGCGAGCCGCTGGCCGTGGCCCAGCTGCCGCCCGAGATCCGCCAGCAGGCCCGCGTGACCCGCCTGCTGCAGGAACGCGCGTTGATTGCCGCCACACCCCAGACCGCTGCTGCAGGAGGTACGCGATGAGCCGGCGTTGGTTGTTTGTGTTGATGCTGGTATGTGCGCTGGTGCTGGTGATGCCACGGGCGTGGGCGCAGTGGCCGCCGGAGACGCATCCGACGGACCAGAGCCGGGACATCGTGATGAGCTGGGATCGCTCCGCGGTGCCGGGTGATGTGGAGCTGTGGGCGCCGCGGACGGTGCTGGGGTTCAGTCACGACCTCGCGTTCAAGTATGGGCAGATCCATGTGGTTTGTGGGTCTGCTTCTGATAGTGAGTTTGGGCGGTGCCCGACGGAAAGTGAGCCGCGAATGTCAGTGGGAACAACTGAGATAGCGTTGCGCCTCGTTGATCTGAGGACTGGCCTGCGTACGGAAGTTCGTGCGGTAGGAAGCTTGCTGCGAGTTATGTCGGGTCCTCGCTGCAATATCGATTATTGGGACAGTCAGAAGCGCATTCTGAATGAAGCGTTCTGGTACGAATGTGTATCGGACGAACCGATCGGCACGGGTGCTGCGCTGACTATTCCAGCATCTGAGCTTGCCAAGCTCGTAGCTGGCCGCTGGCAGGCCACGATGCGCCTGAGCATCAAAGCCGATCCAACCGCGGCACCCGTCGCCACCGCCACATTCAACTTCGATTTCACCGTCACCGACTACGACGCGATCTCGATCTACTTCCCGGGCTTCGACGGCATTGCCCCACTGGTCAACATGGACCTGCGCTACGACCCCATCCGCAAGATGGTCGGCGGGTACAAGGAAGTGGACATGTGCCTGTACGACGGCGTGGGCTCGCAGAGCGAGTTTCTCGGCGTCACCGTGCGCGACAGCGGTCCACGACCACCACCAGGGCGTGACTACGCGGTCTGGCACGGGGACGGCGGCAGCGATGACACCCAGCGCCTGGACTACCAGGTCAGCCTGAAATACGGCGGCAACCGTCTGGCGATGAAGAACGGCGAGGAACAGCTGCTGCGCGGCATCGACAGCGCGCAGTTGCGGCTGGTGATGCTGCCGGGGATCAGCCAGCCCGTGTACTGCGTGCCCACGCCGCTGGTGCTGGAAACGCCGCCTACGCCCATCGCCAGCAAGCGGCCTGGTCTCTACGACGGCGAGCTGACTGTAGAGCTGCGCGTTCCGACTGCCAAACCCTGATCCCCACGGAGCCTCATCATGAAGAAGCTGCTGTTCTGTCTGTTGCCGTTGAGCGCGCTGCTGGCCCCGCCGACGGCACATGCCAACCTCTCCATCCATCCGATGCGCGCGGCCGTCGATACAAAACGCGGTACGCAGATCCGCGTCTACTCGCACTCCACTCAGCCGCAGTACGTGCAGGCGCGCCTGCTGCGCATCACAAATCCGGCGCAGGCTGGTGAGGAAGAGATCGAAGTCGAGGCGGCTGATGCCGCGGTTGCCATCACGCCTGGAAAGTTCGCACTCAGTGGTGGTGGCAATCGCCTGATCCGGGTCATCCCGCTGCAGTCGGTCGAGAAAGAAGTGGCCTACCGCGTCTACTTCGAGAGCGTCAGGGGCCCGGACGGAACCCTTCTCGAAGGCGACGAGCAGGCGGCGCAGGCCAACGTCGGCGTCAGCCTGGTCTGGGGCGCGTTGGTGAACGTGTTGCCCACCAACGGCAGTGTGGATCTACAACTGCAGGGTGACACCCTGCGCAACGTGGGGACCTTGCGGGTCGGCATTACAGGTTTGGCTGAGTGCAACGCCAACGGTGCATGTACGTCCCACGACTTTGCCAAGAGCCTGTACCCCGACGCGGAGCTGAAGCTGCCGTTCCAGCCGCAACCGGACAGCACCGTGCAGCTGCACTACCGCCTGTCCAAGGACGGTTACCGCGAACACACAACCACCCTGGCGCCGAGCGCCTGAACGTTCTGGCCCTGCGTCATGTGCAGGGCCTCACTATCGATGTCCTGTTAAGGAGAGAGAGGATGAACCACATCTATCGTCGTATCTGGAGTGCCGCCAAGCGTTGCTGGGTGGTTGGAAGTGAGTTGACCAAGCGCGGGCCAGCCGCGCGACGCTCGGTCAGCGTGGCGGCGAGTGCCGCAGTGCTGGCGCTGTCCGCAAATGCCATGGCGGTCGAAGGTGCCGAGAAAGAAGATCCAGGCGAGGAGACTGAAACGATCTGGAATGAGCAGGAAGATTCCAGGCGTTCAGGCATGTCCATGAATCCCTTTATGACTGGCGGACTGAATGCTGGGCTCTCTTTGACGTCGATTGCTCCGCAGTCCACGCATTACCAACTGGCGATTGTGAACGATGTGGCCTATCGGGATTCCACAGCGACTGGTGATGACACGGTCGTAGTGGGTTCGCGCTCCGCCATCTCGGGCAGACGATCAGTTGGTTACGGCAACGGCATCCGTTCAACGGGTGAGCACAACGTTGCGATCGGCACAAACGTAAAGATCGAGCATTGGTACGCCACCGCGGTGGGTGACGGCGCGTATGCGGGCGGTGGCTGGGGTGCCACGGCCTACGGCAATGATTCACGAGCCGACGGAGGCAATGCGATTGCCATTGGCAGCGGCTCGCGGGCGTCTACCGGAGGTGGTATCGGCGGAATCGCGTTGGGTGGCGATGCCCGTGCCGGCACCAGCGGCTATTCGGGAGCCATCGCTGTAGGCAACAAGTCAAATGCGTCCTATGACGCGATGGCGATTGGTTATGAGTCACGCGCTTCTGTGTCGGGATCGGTGGCATTGGGTACGCGGTCGGTCGCCAACGAGACCGACACCGTATCGGTGGGAAGCAGCACGCTCAAGCGGCGCGTGATGAATGTGAAGGATGCTCGATTGACTGGCTCCAGTTCCGACGCGGTCACCGGCAGTCAGCTGTACTGGGCCAAGCAGGACATCAGCAGGGCACAGACTGCGGCAGATACAGCCAAGACAAACGCAAGCACGGCGCAGAGCACGGCGAACACGGCCAAGAGCACGGCTGAGAACGCGATGTCCGCGGCCAATGCAGCAGGCTACCTGACTGCCAGCGGCTCGACCGTGACGTCCACGCAGCGTGCCCAGGCATCGGGAACGGGTGCGCTTGCCTCAGGCCTGAATGCGCTTGCCAGTGGCTCGGGCGCGAGCGCGCATGGATACAACGCCAAGGCCAATGCCATCGGCTCGATTGCCATCGGCTCCGGCGCGAAGATCGAGGCGAGTTCCTCCAACTACGGCATCGCCATCGGCGCATCGGCGAGCACCGGCCCGACTGCGTACCAGGTTGCGATCGGCTACCAGGCATCTGCTGCAGGGGGGGCGAGCTCCATGGCGCTGGGTGCATCCACCAAGGCCAATCATTCGCGTTCAGTCGCTCTGGGCGTGCTTTCGGTTACGACCGCCAATGATCAGGTATCGATCGGCAGTGACTCGGTGAAGCGGACGATCAGCGGGATGAAGGATGGGTTGCTGAGCGCCACCAGTACCGAGGGTGTCACTGGCAAGCAGCTGTTTGAAACCAATGCCCAGGTGGGCGAGGTGGAGCGCACGGCGAAGGCGGCGCAGACGGCGGCCTCTACGGCAAAGGATGAAGCCGGCAAGGCGTTGACCGCAACGACGGTGCTGGGTGGCCTTGTGGGGCAGGTGTCTGCCACAGGCAATGTCCGCCTGGGTGAGAAGAACAGCGGCACGGTGCTGGATGTGCGAAATAGCGCGAATGCGAACCGGACGATCAGAGGCTTGAAGGATGGGCTGTTGAGCGCCACCAGCACCGAGGGCGTCACCGGCAAGCAGCTGTTTGAAACCAATGCCCAGGTGGGCGAGGTGGACCGCACGGCGAAGGCGGCGCAGACGGCAGCCGATACTGCAATGGACGATGCTGGCACGGCGTTGACCGCCGCGACGACGCTGGGTGGTCTTGTAGGGCAGGTTTCCACCACGGGCAACGTCCGCCTGGGTGAGAAGAACAGCGGCACAGTGCTGGATATGCGTAACAGCGCTGGCGCCAATCGCAAGGTCAGCGGGGTTGCGGATGCGGTCTTGAGCACCAGTAGCGCTGAAGCAGTGTCTGGCAAGCAACTGTACTCAACCAATTCACGTGTCTCAGATCTTGAGGGTGTCGCGCAGTATGTGAGTATCGGGTCAGCGCCCTTCAGTGAGCGTGCAGAAGCGGGTGTAGCAGGCGTTGCGGTGGGAAATTCAGCAAAGACTGAACTGGAGGGAGGGACTGCGGTAGGCACATTTGCGGAGGCGATGGGAAAGAACTCCACCGCAATTGGTAGAGCGGCGACTGTCTCTGTTGATTCCGAGAATGGCTTCGCAATGGGAGTCGGTGCACAGGTCGGTGGAGGCGCGGGCGGCGCGAATGAAGGTGTCGCGATTGGTGCTGGCGCAAGAGTTGGAAGCGGGGCTCACGGCTCGCTGGCACTTGGAAATGGCTCTCAAGCAGTTGAAGAAGGAGTCGCGTCGTTTGGGGGTGTTGGCGTTCAGCGCCGTCTTGTAAACATCGCCCGTGGTACCGCTGACCACAATGCCATCACTGTCTCCCAGCTCAAGGACTCCCTCGACCCCCTCGGCGGCGGAGCAGGCATGGATGCCAACGGCAACATCATCGCTCCTACTTATTCAGTGCAGAGCGGGACGCAGAACACCGTCGAGGATGCGCTGATGGCACTCGATGGTGCCGTCATCACCGCAGGCCGCCGCGCGGACAAGGTGGAAGGCCAGCTGGGTTCGATCTTCCAGGATTCACCTTCGATCCGCGCCGACGGCATGAACCAGATCACGCTGAATGGCGTGAATGGCATGGTGCTGACCAATCTGGCTGACGGTCGAGTGGCGCCAGGAAGCCGTGATGCCGTAACGGGCAGTCAGTTGTACGCCGCCGAGCAGAAGATTTCGCAGAATCGGAAGGATCTGGAGACGATGCGCAAGGAGCGAGAGGTGGGCGCGCAGACAATGCGTGGATTGGATGCGAGCGGCCCGATCGATTTCGGCGGTGTGCGCTTGACCGGCGTGGCCGAGGGCAAGCTGTCGGCTGACAGTTCGGACGTTGTGCGCGGAAGTCAGCTCTATGAGACCAACAGTCGGGTCTCGGAGCTTGAGGGTGTCGCACAGTTTGTGAGTATCGGGTCAGCCCCTTTCAGTGAGCGCGCAGAAGCAGGTGTTGCAGGCGTTGCGGTGGGGAATTCAGCAAAGACGGGACTGGATGGAGGAACCGCGGTAGGCACGTTTGCGGAGGCGATGGGGAAGAACTCCACCGCCATTGGTAGAGGGGCAGCCGTCTCTATAGATTCCGAGAATGGATTCGCATTGGGGGCAGGTTCACAGGTCGGCGGAGACGCTGGCGGTGCACGTGGAGGTGTAGCGATTGGTGCTAGCGCAAGAGTCGGAAGTGGAGCTCACGGCTCGCTAGCACTTGGGAATGGTTCGCTGGCAAATGAGGATGGAGTTGCGTCATTTGGCGGTGTTGGCATCAAGCGCCGCCTCGTAAACATCGCCAACGGCACCGCCAACCACAACGCCGCCACCGTCGGCCAGCTGCGCGGCGCACTCTCCGTCCTCGGCGGCGAAGTCGATGCCAACGGCAACATCGTCGGTCCCAGCTTCAATGTCCAGGGCCAGTCCCAATCCACCCTCAACGGCGCATTGGAAGCGCTCGATGGTGCAGTCGTCAGCACCACCTCGCGCGTAAACCACGTCGAATCCCAGCTCCGTTCCGTCTTCCAGGACACCCCCTCGGTCCGCGCAGACGGCACCCACCAGCTCACCCTGGCCGGTGCCAACGGCATGGTCATCTCCAACGTGGCCAACGGTCTGATCGCGGCCGGCAGCCGTGATGCGGTCAACGGTGGCCAGCTGCACTCGATGCAGCAGCAGCTCAATGGCCGCATGGATGGGCTGGAGCAGCGCATCGACGATCAGCCGCAGGCCCGCGCCATGGCGGCTGCGTCCACGCCGTCGCCTTCCACTGAAGAGATCGCGCCGACACCGGAGACCAGTGGCTCGCCGCAGATCGCCTCGACCGGTGAGGGTGACAAGCCGATGCCGCAGCCAAAGTCGAAGCAGGACGACACGCCCAAGCCGCAGGTCGACACCGCCGACCTGGAGAAGATGCTGGCCCGTGCCAACGAGTACACCGACGGTGCGATCAGCACTTTCGAGCGTCGCCTGGACAAGATGGACAAGCGCTTCAATCGCATGGCGGCGATGAGCAGCGCGCAGAGCGCGATGGCGATGAACACCGCCGGCCTGGCCACGTACAACCGCCTGGGTGCGGGCGTGGGTTACAGCGAGGGCGAGTCGGCGATGGCGGTGGGCTACCAGCGCGTGCTCAACGAGAAGGGCTCGGCCACTTTCAGTCTCAATGGTGCGTTCACCAACAGTGGCGAACGCAGCATGGGCGTCGGCGTGGGCATCGGCTGGTAAGCGATGACGCTCCGGCGTGACGCGCGTATTCCGCCCCGCCGCGCCGGGGCCCTTGCCGAGGAAATGGCCATGTACCGTTGGGTAAGCCGATTCATCAGCTATCGCACGTTCTATCTGTGGCGGGCGCGGTATTACTACTACACCCGCAACCTGGATCGCTGGGTGCTGTTCACCCTGCTGTGCCTGTCAGGCATCGCGCTGGTGCTCTGGTACCACTGGCGGTTGACGAGCGTGCCGCCACCGCGCGTGCATCCAGAGGCGGCCGCGCTGCGCGTGGAGAACATCACCCAGGAAGCGATCCATCGCATCGTGCTGGTCCGCCATGGTGGCCCGACGCCGGGCGAGCCGTTCACCACGCCGGAAGACGTCCGCGCCGGTACGCTGCGCACGCTGCGGGTGCGGCAGTTGCTGGACAGTGCGATGGTGTGGCAGCTGAAAGCCCACATGCTGGCCGACATGGCGGCGTACATCGATGCCACGGACAGCTGCTTCCCCTTCCCGTGCTGGCTGGTCAGCCATCGGCTGGAGCTCATGCGTGCGGCGGAGGCGGAGAACGCGGCCATCAACCGCGCGCTCGAGCCGGTGCTGGAGATCCCGTTGGACAGGATGCCCAACCTCGACGGCGGCGAGCGTGCGCGGCTGCAGACGGCATGGTCGGATCCGTTCGGCGATGTCTACAACCAGACCTGGCTGCTGGGGGACCTGCAGAACATGCACGCGCGGATGATGGTGGCGTACCCGCAGCGCGCGGGTGCGCCGTGGCTGGCGCGCCTGCTGTCCGGCGACGCGGAGGAACCGTACCGGGGCTGGTAGACCGGGAGGGCGTGTGCAGCGCCGGGCCATGCCCGGCCGCGCTTGGGTCAGACATCCGGAGGGCTGAGGCACCGTGCGGGCCAACGGTCCGCACCCACCAGAACCGGCGCAGCCGTTACTCGCCGATGTACGCGGTGATCTCCGCCTCGGCCAGCATCTGCCGCAGCTGCGATACCGACGCACGCCGCATCGGCTTCTCGTCCACCGGCGACAGCGGCGCCTGTCGCAGCGCGTCGTAGGGCAGCACCGCCAGGTCGAAGGTCAGCTCCTCGGCACTGAACACCCACACCGGCACGTCCAGGCTCCGTTCGCGGTCCATCCGCAGCCGGCGCGTCCGCGATTCGGCGGGGATGCCGTGCTCGTCGAGGAAGCGGTGCACGGCTTCCGGGTCGTCGCTGTGCAGGTGCAGCTGCACGGGACTGTTGGCGTCGGCGGTGCCATCCAGCACCGGGCCAGCCAGGCGCGGCGCGAACCCGTGCAGGAACTCCAGCGCCCGCATCGCGGCCTCGCGGCGACGCTGCAGTTCGTTGCCGTGCTGGGGGCCGGCGAACAGCCGCTGGTATTCGCGCAGGGCGTCTTCGATCTCGGTGTTGCGGGGCAGGGAGGCATCGTCGTGGATGCCGAGCCGGCTGGCGGCCTTCAACTTGGCCTGGTGGTAGTCGCGGATGCCGCCTTCGGCCATCAGGCGGGCGGCTTCGTGGGCGAGGCGGTGGCGCCGCTCGCGGGTCTGGCTGGCAGCATGCTGACGGGCGCGATGCATGCGATGACTCCTGTTGCGACCTGACGACAGACTAGCGCACGGATGTGACATCCGCGTGGGTATGGCGGATGCAACCGCTCTGGTAGGTGCCGACCTTGGTCGGCACGGGGCGCCAACCAGGGTTGGCGTCTACCGGAGCCGCATCGGTGCCAACCCATGGTTGGCACCCACCAAACCGTTCCTCAGAAGATATCGAACGCGGCGGCGTCGGCCTGCGGCGTATTGAGGTTCAGGTCGTAGTCGGTCAGACGGTCCATGTCTTCCACCTTCACCCACTCGGTCGCGCCGTTAAGGGTGGCCTGGACCATGCCGCTGGGCGGCTCGTTCTGCGCGATCGGGGTGTCCTTCAGCGCGGTGCGCATGTAGTCGATCCAGATCGGCAGGGCCGCCTTGCCGCCGTACTCGCGGTAGCCCAGCGAGCGGAAGTCGTCGCGGCCCACCCACACGGTGGTCACGTACGGGCCGCCGAAGCCGGAGAACCAGGCGTCGCGGTGGTCGTTGGTGGAGCCGGTCTTGCCGCCCACGTCCTCGCGGCCGAGCACCTTGGCCTGCACGCCGGTGCCGCGCTGGACCACGTCGCGCATCATCGACACCAGCTGGTAGGCGGTACGGGCGTCGATCGCGCGCGGGGCGGTACGGGCATCGGGGTTGGCCGGCGCGGCCGGGGTTTCGGTCTTGGCTTCGGCCTTGGCCGCAGCGGCCGGGTCCACCTTCGGGGCCGGGGCGCCGAAGTTGAAGCCGTCCACCACCTGGTTGACCGGCTGGTCGCTGCTGCCGGCGCAGTCGCGGCAGGCCAGCGCCGGGTTTTCCTTGAACACCAGGTTGCCGTCGCGGTCATTGACCTGGTCGATCAGCCAGGTATCCACGCGCGACCCGCCATTGGCGAACACCGCGTAGCCACGGGCCACCGACAGCGGGGTCAGCGAGGCGGTACCCAGCGACATCGACAGGTTCGGCGGCAGCTCCGATTCGGCAAAGCCAAACTCGCTGATGTACTTGCGCGCGTAGTCCACGCCCATGCCGTCGAGCAGGCGCACCGAGACCAGGTTGCGCGACTGCACCAGCGCCTCGCGCAGGCGCATCGGGCCGCGGAAGCCGCCGCCGTCGTTCTGCGGGGCCCAGGTCTTGCCGCGGCGGTCGCGGAACACGACGGGGGCGTCGAGCACGATCGAGGCCGGGTTGTAGCCCTTGTCGAAGGCGGCCGCATACACGAACGGCTTGAAGCTCGAACCCGGCTGGCGGCGCGCCTGGGTGGCGCGGTTGAACTTGTTGCCGGAGAAGCTGAAACCGCCCACCAGCGCTTTCAGCGCACCGCTGTGGGCATCCAGCGAGACCAGCGCGGACTGGCCGCGCGGGATCTGGTCCAGCAGCCACTCGCCCTCCTTGGCCCCGGCGCGCACGCGCACGATGTCACCGCGCTGCACCAGCTTGCCCGGGGTCTTGTTGGTCCACTTGGCGGCACCGGCCGGCAGCACGATCTCGGTGCGGTTGGCCAGCACCACCGTAGCGCTGCCATCGGCGCCAGTACTGGCGACGATCGCCGGCAACAGGCCGGCCTGGCCGTACATGCCGCGCAGGTGCTCGGCCAGGGCGGCGGCATCATCGCCGGCGCCAAGCTGCACCTGCTTTTCCACGCCGTGCCAGCCGTGGCGGTGGTCATACAGCAGCAGGCCGTCGCGCACGGCCAGGTTGGCCGCGGTCTGCAGGGTGGAATCGATCGTGGTGGTGACGTGGTAACCCTTGTTGACCACGTCGCCGCCGAAGCGGGCGATCATTTCCTGGCGCACCAGCTCGGCCACGTACGGGGCATCGACCTGCACCGGCGGCTCATGCGCGGTGGCGTGCATCGGCACGGCTTTGGCCGCGTCGGCCTCGGCCTGGCTGACGAACTTCAGGTCGGCCATGCGCTGCAGCACGTAGTTGTCACGGCGCTGGCGGGCACGTTCCGGGTTGGAGATCGGATTGCCCGACGAGGGGAACTTGGGGATGCCGGCCAGCGAGGCCATCTCGTCCAGGTCCAGCTCGTTGAGCTTCTTGCCGTAGTAGAACTCGGCGGCGGCGGCCACGCCGTAGGCGCGGTTGCCGAAGAAACTCTTGTTCAGGTACAGCTCGAAGATCTCGTCCTTGCTCAGCTCGGACTCGATCTTGCGCGCCAGCAGGATCTCGGCCAGCTTGCGGGTGTAGCTGTACTCGGAACTGAGGAAGAACTGGCGGGCAACCTGCTGGGTGATGGTGGACCCGCCCGGCACGCGCTTGTCGTTGGTGGTGGCCAGCAGCCACACCGCGCGGCCGATGCCCATGTAGTCCACGCCGCCGTGCTCGTAGAAGCGGGCGTCCTCGGTGGCCAGGAAGGCCTGCTTCAGCTTCTCCGGCACGTCCTTCATGGTGATCGGGGTACGCCGGGTCTCGCCGAACACCGCCATCAGCTTGCCGTCGGCAGCATAGACGTACATCGGCTCCTGCATTTCCACGTCGCGCAGGGTCTGCACGTCGGGAAGCTTGGAGGAAACGGCATAGTACAGACCGCCCACGGCGGCCGCGCCGACCAGCGCCAGGACCAGGACAATCAGGAAGATCCAGCGCAGCCAGCGGCGGAGTCGAGTCATCGGGTTCAGATTCCGATTGCGAATTTCGTGGTCGCAGAGTATAGATTACGCAAGGTGGCGGCTGGGGTCGGCACCGGGGAGCGCAAGGGGAACAGTCAGGGGCTGCATGGTGAATCCGTGAAGGAATTCACAGCAGGGCCGTTGCCATTTGCTAAGAATACGTTATTAATGCTTGGGCGCAGGTCTTGCGTCCAAGTGCCCGTCGGCAGGGGAGAAACCGTGGGGCTCATCCCAAAAAGTCAGTCGCCGCTCGTAGGCGTCGACATCAGTTCGACTGCGGTAAAGCTTTTGCAGCTGTCCCGCAGCGGCAATCGTTTCCGCGTGGAACATTACGCTGTGGAACCTCTTCCGCCGAATGCGGTGGTGGAGAAGAACATCGTCGAAGTGGAGGCCGTGGGTGAGGCCATCCGCCGGGCGATGAACCGTTCAGGCAGCAAGGCCAAGCTGGCCGCTGCCGCCGTCGCGGGGTCGGCGGTGATCACCAAGGTGATCCCGATGCCGGCCGACCTCGACGAAAACGACATGGAAGCCCAGATCGAGCTGGAAGCGGTCAACTACATTCCCTATCCGATCGAGGAAGTGAACCTGGACTTCGAGGTGATCGGGTCGATCCCGAACAACCCGGAGATGGTCCAGGTGCTGCTGGCGGCCTCGCGTTCGGAGAATGTCGAGCTGCGCCAGTCCGCGCTGGAACTGGGCGGACTGCAGGCCAAGGTGATGGACGTGGAGGCCTTCGCGGTCGAGAACGCCTACGCCCTGGTCGCCAGCGAACTGCCGGTGTCCATCGACGGCGTGGTCGCGCTGGTCGACATCGGCGCCACCATGACCACCCTCAATGTCCTGCGCGGCGGCCGTAGCCTTTACAGCCGCGAGCAGGTGTTCGGTGGCAAGCAGCTGACCGACGAGATCATGCGCCGCTACGGGCTGAGCTACGAGGAAGCCGGGCTGGCCAAGCGCCAGGGCGGCCTGCCGGAAAGCTACGAGATGGAAGTGCTGGAGCCGTTCAAGGAAGCCACGGTCCAGCAGATCAGCCGCCTGCTGCAGTTCTTCTATGCAGGCAGCGAATTCAACCGCGTCGATCACATCGTGCTGGCCGGCGGCTGCGCCGTGCTCGGTGGCCTGCCGGAGATGGTCGAGGAACAGCTGGGCGTGCCGACCGTGGTCGCCAACCCGCTGGCGCAGATGACCCTGGGGCCGAAGGTGAACGCCCATGCGTTGGCCCAGGATGCCCCCGCGCTGATGATCGCGACCGGTCTGGCGCTGAGGAGCTTCGACTGATGGCACGCATCAATCTATTGCCCTGGCGCGCCGAGCGGCGCAAGCAACGCCAGCGCGAGTTCTACGCAATGCTGGGCATGGCCGCCGTCGGTGGCCTGCTGCTGTCGCTGATGATCTGGTTCTACTACGACCGTCAGGTGAGCGGCCAGATGGACCGCAATGCCTATCTGGAAGCCGAGATCGAGAAGGTCAAGGAACAGAACAAGGAGATCGACCGCCTCGACGCGCAGAAGGAACGCCTGCTGGCGCGCAAGAAGGTGATCGAGGAGCTGCAGGCCAAGCGCTCGCAGATGGTCCACCTGTTCGATGCGCTGGTGCGCACCATTCCCGATGGCGTGGTGCTGACCGCGCTGAAGCAGGAAGGGGACGTGCTGACGCTGGAAGGCCGCACCCAGTCCAACGCCCGCGTTTCGGCCTACATGCGCAACCTGGAGACCTCCGGCTGGATGACCAATCCGGAGCTGTCGATCATCGAAGCGCGTGACCCGGAGAAGGACAAGGACGGCAAGGCCGGCCCGCTGGCCGACATCAAGGCGCTGCCCTACGTGTTCGTGGTCAAGGTGAAACTGCCGGCACAGAGCGAAGAGGTGTCGGCGACGCCGGGCCTGAACGCCGATGGCTCGGTGGCGACGGCGGCCCCGGCACCGGTGGCACCGCTGGCTGCAGGCCCGGATGCCGCAACGCCTGCGGCACCGGCTGCGGGACAGCCGGCAGCGCCCGCTGCACCGGCTGCCGCACCGTCGGCCGCTCCGGCCAAGCCGAACCCGCCGGCCGCTCCGGCCCCGGCACCTGCCCCGAAGCCTGAGGGCAGCCGCCTGGCGCAGCCGCCGCAGGCCTTCAATGCGCTGCTGCAGGGGGATCGCGCATGAGCCAGAAGATCGACATCAAGAACCTGGATTTCAACGACATCGGCAACTGGCCGCAGAAGGCCAAGATCGTCTTCTGCTCGTTGCTGGCGCTGGTCATCATGTTCGTGGCGTGGATGCTGCTGATCAGCGGCAAGCGTGAGGAGCTGGCCGGCCTGGAATCGAAGGAAGTCGAGCTGCGCACCGAATTCACCAAGCAGCAGGAGCGCGCGGTGAACCTGGGGCCGCTGAAGCAGCAGCTGGCGCAGATGGAGCAGGTCCTGCAGCAGATGCTGCGGCAGCTGCCGAGCAAGACCGAAATGCCCGACCTGATCATCGACATCTCGCAGACCGCGCTGTCCAGCGGCCTGACCAACGAGCTGTTCGAGCCGGAGCAGGAGCAGATCAAGGAGTTCTACGCCGAGAAGCCGATCAAGCTGCGCATGGTGGGCAGTTACCACCAGTTCGGCGCGTTCGTCAGCGGCGTGGCCTCGCTGCCGCGGGTGGTGATCCTGACCATGCACGACATCAACCTCAAGCCCAAGGAAAAGACCGGCGGCAACGTCCGCAGCGGTGCACTGGAACTGTCCGGTACGGTCAAGACCTATCGCTACCTGGACGAAACCGAAGTGCAGGCGCAGCAGGCGGCCGACGCTGGCAAGGAGGGCAAGAAGTGATGCGCGCGCAGACCGTACGTGGTGCGATGGTGCTGGCCGTGCTGCTGCTGGCCGGTTGTGGCCGTGGCGTGACCAGCACGCCCGGCGACGCACCGAACCTTGAAAAGTGGGTGGAAGGCGAGCGTGCGCGACCGGCGCAACCGCTGGAGCCGCTGCCGGTGATGCAGCAGTTCGAGACCTTCGAATACTCCGCGCAGGGCATGCGCGATCCGTTCACCGATGCCTGGACCAATCCGCAGCAGGGGAATGGCGGATTGCGGCCGGACCCGAACCGACGCAAGGAGCCGCTGGAAGGCTTCCCGCTGGATGCGCTGGACATGGTCGGTACCATCGGTACCGGCGCAGGTACCGTGGCGCTGGTGATGGGGCCGGACAAGGTCACCTACCGGGTTCGCCCGGGCGGTTACCTGGGGCAGAGCGACGGGCGGGTCACGGCGGTCTTCGAAGACCGCGTGGAGCTGATCGAACTGGTGCCGGATGGCGCGGGTGGCTGGCTGGAACGGCCGGCAACGCTCTCGCTCGAAGATCAATGATCGTTTACTGGGGATAGCACGATGACCTTTCACCAAGCCAAGGGGCTGCGTCCCATCCGGCGCTCTACCTTGAACCGTGTCAGCGCGCTGGGAGTCGCGCTGATGCTGGCCTGCGCTCCGGCGCTGGCCGCCGCACCGGCGGAAAAGCCGGCCGGCACCACCGTGGCACCGGCCGCTGCGCCGGCCGGCCTGTCGGTGGCCAAGATCGATTTCAAGCGTGGCGATGATGGCGCCGGGCGCCTGATCGTGCAGTTCGACGGGCAGGGCGCGATCCCTGACCTGCGCACGCAGGGCAACAGCGTGGTGGTCGACGTCGGCAATGCCCGGCTGCCGGCCAACCTGCAGAAGCCGATGAACGTCACCGACTTCGCCACGCCGGTGCAGCGCATCGACGCCAAGCCGTCGGGCGCCGGCACCCAGCTGGTGCTGAGCACCGGCGGCGCGGTGGAGTCGCTGGCCTACCAGAGCGGCAACGAATACGTGGTCGAGATCAGCCCGCGCCAGGCCCAGCCCGCCGTGGGTGCGGTCACCGCCGGCAGCGTTACCCAGGCGGCCAAGGCCGTCGGCCAGCGCGGCTTCACCGGCAAGCCGGTGACCTTCAACTTCCAGGACGTGCCGGTGCGCACCGTGCTGCAGTTGATCGCCGAGGAGTCCAACCTGAACGTGGTGGCGTCCGACTCGGTGCAGGGCAACGTGACCCTGCGCCTGGTCAATGTGCCGTGGGACCAGGCGCTGGACATCGTCCTGCGCGCCAAGGGCCTGGACAAGCGTCGCGACGGCAGCGTGATCTGGGTGGCGCCGCAGGCCGAACTGGCCAAGTTCGAGCAGGAAAAGGAAGACGCGCGCATCGCCATCGAGAACCGCGAAGACCTGCAGACCGACTACATCCAGATCAACTATCACAGCGCCACGCAGATCTTCAAAGCGCTGACCGAGGCCAAGGGCATCGGTGGCAACGGCGGAGGTGGCAGTGGCGGTGGTGCGGGCAGCACGTCGCAGGAAGACAGTGGCTTCCTGTCCTCGCGTGGTCGCATCGTGGCCGACGAGCGCACCAACACGCTGATGATCAGCGACATCCCGAAGAAGATCGCGCGCATGCGCGAGCTGATCAACGTGATCGACCGCCCGGTTGACCAGGTGCTGATCGAAAGCCGCATCGTCATCGCGACCGACACCTTCGCCCGCGAGCTGGGCGCCAAGTTCGGTGTCAGCGGCAGCCGGGACAACGTGTACTTCAGCGGTGATCTGGACTCCAACCTGAAGACGCGCAACTCGCAGGTGGAAACCGCGGCAGCCAATGCCAAGGCCTACCGTGATTGGCAGGCTGGCGGCAGCGTGGGGCCGGCGCCGGTACCGTCTGCTCCGACCATCACCCGTGGCCTGAACTGGAACCTGCCGGTGGCGGCCGCCAGCAACCCGGGTTCGCTGGCGCTGTCGATCCTCAATGCCGGTTACCTGCTGGACGTGGAGCTGTCGGCCATGCAGCAGGAGTCGCGAGGCGAGGTGATCTCCAATCCGCGCGTGGTCACCACCAACCAGCGCGAAGCGATGATCAAGCAGGGCAAGGAAATCGGCTACGTCACCATCAGTGGCGGTACCGCAGGCGGCGTGGCAACGCCGAACGTGCAGTTCAAGGAAGTGGTGCTGGAGCTGAAGGTTACCCCGACCATCACCAACGACAACCGCGTGTTTCTCAACATGCAGGTGAAGAAGGACGAAGTCGACCAGCTGATCCAGCTGGAAGGCTACGGCACCGTGCCGTCGATCAACCGCCGCGAAGTCAACACCGCGGTACTGGTCGAGGATGGGCAAACCGTGGTGATCGGTGGCGTCTACGAGTTCACCGATCGCAACAGCATCAGCAAGGTGCCGTTCCTGGGCGACGTGCCGTTCCTGGGCAACCTGTTCAAGAAGCGCGGCCGCAACAAGGACAAGGCCGAACTGCTGGTGTTCGTCACCCCGAAGGTGCTGCGCGTGGCCAAGCAGAACTGAGCCGACGCACCGACGTGTTAGAAGAAGGGCCGCCTCGAGCGGCCCTTCTTCGTTTCCACAAGTAGATCCACGCCATGCGTGGATGGGCTGTTCAGCCGTTCTTGATGCCAATCGCAAGGCACCCTGCGATGATGTCGGGAACCCGTGCCGTCCTGCGCCGGTCAAAGGCCCCCATGAACCTGCCACCGCCGATGCCCGAAACCGTCCTGCCGCCGCCCGCGCCGGCCATCTCCCGCCTGCATGCGGCATTCACCCGGTTGCGCGATGCGCTGTCGGCCGAGATCGTCGGCCAGGCGGCTTTGGTGGAACGCCTGCTGATTGCGCTGCTGGCCGACGGCCACCTGCTGGTGGAGGGCGCGCCCGGCCTGGCCAAGACCACGGCGATCCGTGCGCTGGCCTCGCGCCTGGACGCGGATTTCGCCCGCGTGCAGTTCACGCCCGACCTGCTGCCGGCCGACCTCACCGGCACTGAGATCTGGCGCCCGCAGGAAGGCCGTTTCGAGTTCGTGCCCGGCCCGATCTTCCACCCGATCCTGCTGGCCGATGAAATCAACCGCGCGCCAGCCAAGGTGCAGTCGGCGCTGCTGGAAGCCATGGGCGAGCGCCAGGTCACCGTCGGTCGCCACACCTATGCGCTGCCGCCCCTGTTCCTGGTGATGGCCACGCAGAACCCGATCGAGCAGGAAGGCACCTTCCCGTTGCCGGAGGCGCAGCTGGATCGCTTCCTGATGCACGTGCGCATCGGCTACCCGGACCAGGCGGCCGAATCGGAAATCCTGCGGCTGGCCCGAGAGCGTGCGCGTGGCGCATTGGGCGAGGCCGCGCCGGCGCCGGACAAGATGCCGATGCAGGACGTATTCGATGCCCGCCGTGAAGTGCTGGACCTGCACATGGCGCCGGCGCTGGAGCGTTACCTGGTCGAACTGGTGCTGGCCTCGCGCGATCCGTCGCGCTACGACGCCGGCCTGGGCCGCCGCATCGCCTGGGGCGCAAGCCCGCGCGGTTCCATCGCGCTGGAGCGCTGTGCCCGTGCACGTGCCTGGCTGGCCGGTCGCGACTTCGTCACCCCCGATGATGTGCGTGCGGTCGCGGCCGACGTGCTGCGCCATCGCGTGCTGCCCAGCTATGAAGCCACCGCCGAAGGCTGGGACGGCGAGCGCCTGGTGCAGGAGCTGCTGGCCCGGGTGCCGGCACCCTGAGCCTGCGCATGACCGATCGATCCCCGGAACAGGTGCCGTCGTCCGTCGAAGGTGACGGCCTGCGCCCGCAGCTGGCCGAGCTGGTCGCACTGCGGCGCCTGGCCCAGCGCCCGCCACCGCCGCGCCGCGGCCGCACCGGCAACGCCGGCCAGGCGCCATCGCCGCTGCGCGGACGTGGCATGGAATACGCCGAGTCGCGCGAGTACGTGGCCGGTGACGACGCGCGTCACATCGACTGGCGGGTGACCGCGCGTACTGGCCGCGCCCACACCAAGCTGTTCCAGGCCGAGCGCGAGCGGGTCAGCCTGATCGTGGCCGACACCTCGCCTGCGCTGTACTTCGGTACCCGCGTGCGTTTCAAGTCGGTGCAGGCCGCCCGCGCCGGTGCCGTCGCGGCATGGTCGGCGCAGCGCCGTGGCGACCGCGTGGGTGCGCTGCGCGGCAGCGATCGCGAAGCGCCGATCGCCCCCGCAGGCGGGCCACGCGGCGTGCTGCGCGTGCTCGATGCGCTCAGCCGCTGGTATGCACAGCCGCCGTCGGACGATCTGGGCTTGGAGCGCGCGCTGGACCATGCCGCCCGCGTGCTGCGCCCGGGTGCCCGCATGCTGGTGCTGGCCGACCCGCAGCAGGCCATCCGCATTGCGCCGGCGCGCTGGAGCGCGCTGGCCCAGCATCACGATCTCAGCCTGGTGCTGCTGGTCGATCCGTTGGAACTGCAACCGCCCTCGGCGGCGCTGCAGTTCCAGACCGCACAGCAGCGCGTCGGCCTCGATCTGCGTCGCAGCGAGGTGCAGGCGCACTGGCAGGCGCATTTCGTTGAGCCGCTGCAGGAACTGCGCCGCCAGCTCGGCGCGCGCCGGGTCGACGTGCAGGTGCTGTCCACCGATGCGCCCAGCGACGCTTGGCTTGCGCCGTCACCGACCGAGGTACCGGCATGAGTGCCAGCCTGCCGCTGCGTGATGTGCAGCTGCCACCGGCGCCTTCCTGGTGGCCGCCCGCCCCCGGTTACCTGATGATCGGCGCGGCGGCCGTGCTGGTGCTGCTGGTGATCGCCGTGCTGGTGTGGCGGCGTCGCCGCCGTCGCCAGCGCTGGCTGCAGCTGTTCGACCAGGAACTGGCCACCGCCCCGGATGCCACCGCCGAACTGGCGGTGATCGCAGGACTGCTGCGCCGTGCCGCCCGCCATGCTCGGCCGGGCAGCGAATCGCTGCGCGATGACGCCTGGTGGCAACGCCTGGATCCGCAGCGCACGTTGCCTGAAGACCGCCGCAGCCTGTTGGCTGAAGGCGCTTATCGTCCGCGGGTCGACAGCAACGACGTGGCGGCCGTACGCAGCTGGGCGCGCGAGCGCTATCTGGCGATGCTGCTGGAGCGCCGCCGATGAACCTGTGGGCGAGCTACTGGCCATGGCCGGACCTGCAGCTGGCGTGGCCGCTGGCGCTGTTGGCGCTGCCGTTGCCGCTGCTGATGCGCGGGTGGAAGCGTCGTGCAGCGCCGGGCGCCGCACTGCGCGTGCCCTATGCCGCCGCCGAACTGGAAGCGCTGTCCGGTGGTGGTCGCGTCGACGTGTCGTGGCTGCGCACGCTGCTGCTGTGGCTGGGCTGGTGCGCTCTGTGCATCGCGCTGGCACGACCGCAACAGCTCGGCGAAGCCATCACGCCCCCGCAGCAGGGGCGACAAATGATGCTGGCGATGGACGTGTCCGGCAGCATGGGCGAGGGCGACATGGTGCTGGGCGGCCAAGCGGTCGATCGTCTTACCGCAGCCAAAGCCGTGCTTGCCGACTTCCTTGATCGTCGCGCGGGTGACCGCGTCGGCCTGCTGATCTTCGGTGATCGCGCCTACACGCTCACGCCGCTTACTGCCGACCTGGCCAGCGTGCGTGACCAGCTGCGCGACAGCGTGGTCGGCCTGGCCGGGCGCGAGACCGCCATCGGCGATGCCATCGGCCTTGCGGTCAAGCGCCTGCGCAGCCAGCCGGAGGGGCAGCGCGTGCTGATCCTGTTGACCGATGGTGTCAGCAATGCCGGTGTGCTGGAGCCGCTGCGCGCGGCGGAAGTCGCGCGCGCCGAGGGCGTGCGCATCCACACGGTCGCGTTTGGCGGCGATGGCAGCATGCGTCTGTTCGGCATTCCCATTTCCACCGACCAGGATCCGGTCGACGAGGCCACCCTGAAGAAGATCGCCAGCATGACCGGCGGCCAGTTCTTCCGCGCGCGTGATACCGCGCAGCTGGCCGGGATCTACGCCGAGCTTGATCGCCTGGAGCCGGTCGCCGCGAAGGGGCCGAGCCTGCGCCCGCGCGAAGAACGCTATGCCTGGCCGTTGGGGCTGGCGTTGCTGCTGGGCGCACTGGCCTGGCTGTGGCCGGAGCGTCGCCGATGATCGCGTTGGCTTCGAATCTCCCCGACTGGAACGTGCTGCACTTCCTGCGGCCCGAGTGGCTATGGGCGCTGCTGGCGCTGCCGCTGATCCTCGCGCTGGCGCTGTACCGGCAACGGCGCAGTGATGCGTGGCGGCAGGCCGTGGACGCGCACCTGTTGCCACATCTGCTGGCCGCGGGTGCCAAGCGTCGAGTGCGCCTGCCCTGGGCGCTGCTGCTGGGCTGGACACTGGCATCGCTGGCCATGGCCGGGCCGAGCTGGCGGCAGCAGGCGCAGCCGATGTTCCAGGCCAGTGCGCCGCTGCTGGTGGTGCTGGACCTGTCCAGCCGGATCAGCGCAACCGATCTTCCGCCGTCGCGCCTGCTGCAGGCGCGGGCGAAACTGGGCGAGCTGCTGCGCGCGCGCCAGGGAGGACAGGTGGGGCTGGTGGTGTACGCCGATGACGCCTATACCGTCGCACCGCTGACCGACGACGGCAGCAATGTTGCGCTGTATCTGGATGCGTTGTCGCCGGACGTGATGCCACGCGACGGCCAGCGTGCCGACCGCGGCATCGACTGGGCAACACGCTTGATGCGGCAGATCGGTGCCTTGCAGGGGCAGATCCTGCTGGTCAGCGATCAGGCCGATAGTGAAGCGGCACTGGCCGCAGCGCAGGCGCGCAGCCTGGGGTTGCAGGTGTCGGTGCTGGGCCTGGGCACGCCGGCTGGTGCGGCCTACCGCGATGGCAGCGGGCAGATCCGCCAGGCCGCCTTGGACGAGGGCAGCCTGCGCGCAGTGGCCACTGCCGGTGGTGGCCGCTATGCACGCATCGCCGCCGATGACAGCGACCTGCGCGCGCTCGGCGTGCTTGACGCGCGCGACGGCACGGCGGCGCAGCGGCCAGGCGAAGGCAAGCAGTGGCGCGACGAGGGCTTCTGGCTGCTGCCGCCGGTGATGCTGCTGGCATTGCTGGCCTTCCGCCGTCGTGCGGTGCTGGCAGCGGTGCTCGCGATCGGCCTGTTGCCTTGGATGAACGGCGCGCAGGCGCAGGCGCCCACGACGCACGCTTCGCAGCCTGCGCAGGGCACGCTGTGGAAGCGTAGCGACCAGGTGCAGCATCAGCGCCTGGCCGAGGGGGTTCAGGCCTACCGCAAGGGCGACTTCGCCACGGCACGCAGGCAGTTCGAAGGCATCGACAGCGATGCCGGTTGGTACAACCTGGCCAACACGCTGGCACGCGAAGGCAACTACGACGAAGCGATCGCCGCCTACGACCGCGCACTGGCGCTGCATCCGGGCATGGCCGATGCGGTGGCCAACCGCGCCGTGGTCGATGCTGCACGCAAGCGCCGGCAATCCGGTGGCGGCCAGGGCCAGGATCAGCAGACGCCGCCGCAGAAACAACAGGACCGTTCCCAGGGCAAGCAGAATCCGCAGGGACAGCAGCCGCAGCAGGGGCAGAAGGACCCGGGGCAGGGCCAGCCACCGCCAGGGCAGCAGGGCCAGCCCGGGCAGGAGTCCGACAAGGCGCAGTCGAGCCCGCAGCCCGGCCAGCGGAGCCGCGAGGGCCAGCAGGCACCGCCGCAGGTGGAAGATGCCAAGGCACAGGCACAGGCCGACGAACAGCAGCGCCAGCGAATGCAGCAGGCGATGCAGCAGGCACGCGAGGGTGAGGTCGGCAAGGACGGTAAACCGGTACCGGGCAGTGAGGGCCGCACGCCGCGCCAGCGCGAGGAGCAACAAGCGGTAGAGGCGTGGATGCGTCGTGTGCCGGATGATCCGGGCGCGTTGCTGCGAGCCAAGTTCCAGCTGGAAAACGAACGCAGGAAGAGGGAAGGGCGATGACGCGGTCGACGAACATGCACCGGCGCTGGCCGAGGTCGCTGTTGGCAGTGCTGCTGCTGTGGCTGCCGCTGCTGGCGTGGGCGCAGCCGCGTGCCTGGCTCGACCGCGACCGTATCGCAATGGGTGACACGGTCACCCTCAATGTCGAGAGCGACCAGGGTGCGCCTGACTTCACCCCGTTGCGCACCGACTTCGACTTGAGCGGGCAGACCAGCAGCCGCCAGGTGGAGTGGAGCAATGGCAGCATGCAGCAGCGCAACCTGTATGGCGTGGCACTGACGCCACGGCGCAGCGGTGCGCTGGTGGTGCCGGGCCTGCAGGTGGGGAGCACGCGGACTGCGCCGTTGACCCTGCAGGTGGATGCGGCTGCCGTGGCCGGTCCGGACAGCAATGCGATGGCCTTCATCGAAACCGTGGTCGACGACCCGACGCCGTACGTGCAGCAGAGCGTGGGTGTCGTGGTACGGCTGTATTTCGCCTCGCAGCTGGCCTCCGGCGAGCTGGTGCTGGACACCCCGGCGGGCGCGTCATTGCAGCGCGTGGGCGATGACCGCACCGATGTGCGCCAGGTCAATGGCCGCCGCTACAACGTGGTCGAACGGCGTTTCCTGCTGATCCCCGAGCGCAGTGGCGCCTTGCGGCTGGCCGGTGCGCGCTTCAGTGGGCGCAGCGCCGGTGGCTTCTTCGATGACTTCTTCGGCGGCGGCGACGGGCGCATGAATGCTACCGGCGCCGACCGCACCCTGCAGGTGCAGGCCCAGCCGGCACAGGCGCCGCAGCCGTGGCTGCCGCTGCAGAGCCTGCAGCTGCGCTACACCAGTGCGCCGACCCAGGCCCGCACCGGCGAAGCGGCCAACGTGGTCGTCGAGGCGGTGGCCGAAGGCGCGACCCGTGCACAGTTCACCGACCTGCCGGTGCCCGATGTCGGCAACGCCGCGCAGGTGTTCGCGGAACCCGCGCAGTACGAAGAGACGTTCAACGGCAGTACGCCGCGGCTGAAGATCACCCGCCGCTATTCGATCGTGCCGCGCCAGCCGGGATCGCTGGTGGTACCGGGGCCGCGCCTGCCGTGGTGGGATGTGCGCGCGGGGAAGGCACAGGAAGCGACGTTGCCGGACCTGACGCTGGCCGTTGCGGCCGGCAATGGCGGTGGCAGCGCTTCACCCGCACCGCTGCCGCCGATCGACACCGATGCCGCGCTGCCCGGTAGCGATGGACAGGACGCGCGTATCGCGGCAACCGATCCACGCGCCAGTGGCCTGACCGAGCGTCCGTGGCCATGGATGGCGGCGGCCATCGGCCTGGCGCTGCTGTGGCTGCTGACCCTGTTGTGGGGCTGGCAGCGAGGTCGCCGCCCGCGTTCCGCAGCACCGGCAGCCGGCACGCCCGCTGCGCCGGCCGTGGCGACCGGACGTGCCGGCGTGGCCGAACTGCGCCGCGCGCTGGATGGCGAAGATTTCCACGAGGTGGAAGCACGGCTGTGCGCAATGGCCGGGGTCGAGCGCATCGAACAGGTCATCGCGCGGCTGGATGACCCGGTGCAACGCCAGGTGCTGCAGGATCTGCAGCAGGCGCGCTGGGGCGGGCAGGGCGATCCGGGTGCGCTGCGGGCCCGCCTGCGCGGCGCCTTCCGTGACGGACCGCACTGGTCGGCGGCGGCGGGTGCCGCCGACACTGGCCTAGCGCCGCTGTATCCGCCGCGGCGAACCTGAACCGGCGCCGCTTGCGCGCTTTGTTAGAGTGCATTCATTTTTCGAGGAAACCCGCGTATGACAGCAGCTGCTGCCGACAAGAAGAAGTTGCCCCTGCATTGGAAGATGGGCATCGGCTTTGCGATCGGCCTGGTCCTGGGACTGACCGTGCATGCCCTGGGCGGCAGCGTCGGGGGTCTGCAGGCCGGTGCCAAGTGGGTCATGGACTACGTCACCACCCCGGCGTCGGGCCTGTTCCTCAACCTGATCTTCATGCTGATCGTGCCGCTGATCTTCTCGGCGCTGATCATGGGCGTGTCGGAGATGGGCGACATCCGCGCCCTTGGCCGCATCGGCTGGAAGACCCTGGCCTACACCGTGCTGCTGTCGGGCATCGCGGTCGGCATCGGCCTGGTGCTGGTCAACGTGCTCAAGCCGGGCGCGGGCGTGGATCCGCAGACCGCAGCACTGATGCTGTCGGAGAACGCCGAGCGCAGCAAGGAAATCGTCGCCGGCATCCATGGCACGCCGAAGGGCATGGACATGCTGCTGTCGATCGTGCCGAGCAACGTGCTGCAGGCCGCTTCGGACAACGGCGCGATCCTGTCGCTGATGTTCTTCGCGCTGATGTTCGGCATCGGCATGGTGCTGACCGATGATGAGAAGGTCGCACCGCTGCGCCGCGCCATCGAAGGCGTGTTCGAGATTTCGATGACCCTGATCAACCTGGTCATCCGCCTGGCCCCGTACGCCGTGGCCTGCTTCATGTTCAACCTGGCCGCGCTGTTCGGCTTCGAGTTGATCATCCGCCTGGGTGCGTATGTGGGCGTGGTGGTGCTGGCGCTGGGCCTGCACATGATCGTGACCTACGGTACTGCGGTGTGGCTGTCGGGCCGCTCGCCGCTGTCGTTCTTCCGCGATACCCAGGAAGCGACGGTGATGGCGTTCTCCACCGCCTCCAGCAATGCCACCCTGCCCACCGCGCTTCGCGTGGCCGACCAGATGGGCCTGCCGCAGCGCGTATCGCGCTTCGTGCTGACCGTGGGCGCCACCGCCAACCAGAACGGCACCGCACTGTTCGAGGGCGTGACGGTGATCTTCCTGGCCCAGTTCTTCGGCGTGGACCTGAGCATCGGCCAGCAGTTCATGGTGATGGCGGTCTGCATCCTCGGCGGCATCGGCACCGCCGGCGTTCCGTCGGGTTCGCTGCCGGTGGTGGCGATGATCTGCGCGATGGTCGGCGTGAACCCGCTGGGCATCGGCCTGATCCTGGGCGTGAACCACTTCCTGGACATGTGCCGTACCGCGCTGAACGTGACCGGCGACCTGGCCCTGACCACGCTGGTGGCCAAGGGCGAGTCCCACGATGGCCCGGCCCTGGCGCCGCACCAGGACTGAGTCCAACGCCCCGCCCCCGTACTCCGGGGGCGGGTAGTGCCGGCCGCTGGCCGGGTACGCGTCATCGCATGCGCGCTGCCGCTCCCACGTTTCGCGATGCGAATCGCGGGCCCCCCTTATCGGCCTCCACACCCCCGCGCCTATGGCGCAGCCCCCGGACTCCGGGGGCGGGTAGTGCCGGCCGCTGGCCGGGTACGCGTCATCGCATGCGCGCTGCCGCTCCCACGTTTCGCGATGCGAATCGCGGGCCCCCCTTATCGGCCTCCACACCCCCCGCGCCTATGGCGCAGCCCCCGGACTCCGGGGGCGGGTAGTGCCGGCCGCTGGCCGGCAACTACATGATCTTCATCGAATTCTGCGCAACTGCCGGCCAGCGGCCGGCACGACCGGGCAAGGTGAACTGACCCCCGCCCGGTGACTATGGGACAATAGGCCGCCCGCACGTCCGCGGCCGCCTCCCGATTCCGACAGAACCATGACGCAGCCTACCCGTCGCCAGTTGGCCAACGCCATCCGCTTCCTTGCCGCCGATGCGGTTGAAACCGCAAAGTCCGGCCACCCCGGCATGCCCATGGGCATGGCCGACATCGCCGAAGTCCTCTGGAACGACTACCTCCGCCATAACCCGAGCAACCCGCACTGGTTCAACCGCGACCGTTTCGTGCTGTCCAACGGCCACGGTTCGATGCTGCAGTACGCACTGCTGCACCTGAGCGGTTATGACCTGCCGATCGAGCAGCTGAAACTGTTCCGCCAGCTGGGCAGCCACACCGCCGGCCACCCGGAGCGTCATGAGACCCCGGGCGTGGAAACCACCACCGGTCCGCTGGGCCAGGGTTTCGCCAATGCCGTGGGCTTCGCCCTGGCCGAGAAGCTGCTGGCTCAGCGCTTCAACCGCCCGGAGCTGGAAGTGGTCGACCACCGCACCTGGGTGTTCATGGGCGATGGCTGCCTGATGGAAGGCGTGTCGCACGAAGCCGCGTCGCTGGCCGGTACCTGGGGCCTGCACAAGCTGGTCTGCTTCTGGGACAACAACCACATCTCCATCGACGGCAACGTCGAGGGCTGGTTCACCGACAATACCCCGGAGCGTTTCGAGGCCTATGGCTGGAACGTGGTCCGCGACGTCGATGGCCACGACCCGGAGAGCATCAAGGCCGGCATCGAGGCCGCGCTGTCGCAGAGCGACAAGCCGACCCTGATCTGCTGCCGCACCACCATCGGGTTTGGTTCGCCGAACAAGGCGGGCAAGGAATCCAGCCACGGCGCACCGCTGGGCAAGGACGAGCTGGAAGCCACCCGCAAGCAGCTGGGCTGGGAATACGGCCCGTTCGAGATCCCGCAGGCGATCTACGACGGCTGGCGTGCCAACGGCGCCGGCACCCTGCGCCAGGCCGAGTGGGAGCAGCTGTTCGACAAGTACGCCAGCCAGTATCCGGCGGAAGCGGCCGAGCTGACCCGTCGCTCGCACGGCGAACTGCCGGCCGACTTCGTTGGCAAGGCCGATGCCTACATCGCCCAGGTGGCCGCTGAAGGCCCGACGATCGCTTCGCGCAAGGCCTCGCAGCTGGCCATCGAAGCCTTCGCCCCGCTGCTGCCGGAAATCGTCGGCGGCTCGGCCGACCTGGCGCACTCCAACCTGACCCTCTGGAAGGGCAGCAAATCGGTTGCCAGCGACGACGCCAACGCCAACTACGTGTATTACGGCGTGCGCGAGTTCGGCATGACCGCCATCGCCAACGGCCTGGCCCTGCACGGTGGCTTCATTCCGTTCGACGCCACCTTCCTGGTGTTCAGCGACTACGCCCGCAACGGCGTGCGCATGAGCGCGCTGATCCCGGCCCACGCCATCCACGTCTACACCCACGACTCGATCGGCCTGGGCGAAGACGGCCCGACCCACCAGCCGGTGGAGCACCTGGCCTCGCTGCGCTACATCCCGAACAACGACGTGTGGCGTCCGTGCGATGCGGTCGAGTCGGCGGTGAGCTGGAAGGCCGCGATCACCCGCCAGGATGGCCCGAGCTGCCTGGTGTTCAGCCGCCAGAACCTGCCGCACCAGCCGCGCAGCGCCGAGCAGATCAAGCAGATCGAGCGCGGCGGCTACGTGCTGGCTGATGCCGCCGGTACCCCGGACGTGATCCTGATCGCCACCGGTTCGGAAGTCTCGCTGGCCACCGAAGCCAAGGCCCAGCTGGATGCGGCCGGTATCAAGACCCGCGTGGTCTCGATGCCGTCTACCGATGTGTTCCTGCGCCAGGATGCGGCCTACCGTGAAGCGGTGCTGCCGAATGCAGTGCGCAAGCGCGTGGCGGTGGAAGCCGGCGTCACCGGTTTCTGGCGCCAGTTCGTCGGCCTGGACGGTGCGGTGATCGGTATCGACACCTTCGGTGCCTCGGCTCCGGCAGACCAGCTGTACAAGCACTTCGGCATCACCACCGCCCACGTGGTGGAAGCGGCCAAGTCGCTGTAAGCCGCTTCGCGGTGCAATGAAGGAAAGGCCGGCGCACGCCGGCCTTTCCCGTTCTCCAGACCAAAAAAAGGGGACGGAGGGGATCAAGTCGTGTGTGCACACACGACTTGATCCCCTCCGTCCCCTTTTCCTCTGCTCGGCCCGTTCCGCCCGGCGGTGCTGCTGTCGCGTTGGCCTCTTCATCTGATCTGCGTTCTCTGCGAAAAGGAGGGCCGGCCGAGGCACCCCTCAGAAGTAGTCATGGACAAGACGCGCGGCGCAGAAAACCACGGTGGATTTGCGGGGTGTAAGGTGATGCCTTACACTGTCGTCGCATGATCGTCAGCTTCAGGCACAAAGGCCTGAAGGCGCTCTATGAGCGGGGCGACATTTCCGGAGTCCGTGCCGATCATGTGGCTCGATTGCGGCGTTTGCTTCTGCAGCTGGATCAGGCCCGTCTGCCTGGGGACATGGGGCTGCCCGGAAATCGCCTGCACCCCCTGCGCGGGAGCTATAGCGGCTACTGGGCGGTAAGTGTCTCGGCGAGTTGGCGATTGGTGTTCCGCTTTCGTGGGCTCGACGTCGAACTGGTCGATTACCTTGATTACCACTAGGAGTCTGCTCGATGCCGTTGCATGATCCGCCGCATCCCGGGGAATCGCTGCGAGAAGATATCCTGCCGGCGATCAGTATGTCGATCAGTGCGCTGGCACAGCATCTCGGCTATTCGCGCGGCCAGCTGTCGACGATCATCAACGGGCACGCCGGCATTTCCGCAGAACTCGCATTCCGCCTTGAGCTTGCAGGTCTGGGCAATGCTCGCATGTGGCTCGCGATGCAGGCGGCATACGATCTGTGGCAGGTCGAGCATCGAGCGCATCCACCGATTGCCCGCCTGTATCTGGAGGATTCAGTGAGGAGCGGACAGTAGCTCCACGTCATGCGTGGATGAAAAAAGGGGACGGAGGGGATTAAGTCGCATGTGCACATACGACTTAATCCCCTCCGTCCCCTTTTTTCAGGCAGTGCGCGCCAGTGCCAGGCGCAGCAGTCGCGCGTCCAGACGCTCTGCGAAATCCTTCGGCGCCTGCAGGCCCATGCGCTGCAGGTACACCGCATCGCCGTCGCCTGCCGGTTGGCGCAGCGCTGCCCAGACGGTACGCAGCTTGCCGGCGCGGGTCTGCGTATTGGCCTTCAGCCAGGCCAGCGCCTTCACCAGCACCTGCTCGATCTCGTTGAAATCGCTGCCCAGCGGATAGTCGGGCAGGCTGCCATCGGCGCGGAACGGGGCCAACGCCGCTGCCAGCGCCTGCGGCGTGTTGCGCTGCTGGCGCGCCGGGTCCGGTTGCGCGGCCGCCAGCAGCTTGCGCGAGGCCTGCGCCTGCTGCAGCAGCTCATCCTGGAACGGCGCCTCGGTGATCGCGATCATTGCGTGCACGCAGTCCTCGTCGGTCAGCCCGCGCAGGTCGGCGATGCCGTATTCGTTGAGGTAGATGTCACGCAGGTGGCGCGGGATGGTGGTGTGCCCGTAGTTCCAGCGCACGTTGGATGCGCGCTGGCCCTTGTCATCGCGCGCGGCGCGGAACATCAGCACGCTGCGCGCTTCCGGCAGCGCATGTGCCATCGCCACGAAGTTGTACTGGCCGCCCACACCGGATACCACGCGTCCATCGTCCAGCGCGTCCGACACCGCCGCGCCCAGCGCGGTGGCCATCATGCAGGAGTTGAAGAAGCGCGCATGGCGGCGCTGCAGGCGTTCCAGCGTCTCGTTGCCACCGTACAGCTGGTTGATCTCGCTGATGCGGCGCATGCCGATCGCGCGGCATTCGTCTTCCGGCAGCGTGCGCAGCCACTCGTAGAATTCCGGCGAGCCCAGGTAGAACGCGCCGTGCAGGTACTCACCCTCGGCGGCCAGGGTGGCGTGGTCGATCGACAACGTGCTGCCGTTCTCGATGCGCTGCATCAGCGCCAGGTCGTCGTGCACCTTGCGCTTGATCACCCCGGTCTGCACCAGCCGCCGGAAGCCTTCGTTGAGCATCTCGCTGCAGCCGTACAGGCCCACCTCGAACGGATCCAGCCCGCCGATTTCCTGCACCAGCGGGTGGCTGGCCAGCTGCGGATCCAGCGCGTGCAGCACGCGGCGGTAGCGCGCGTTGTCGGTGTGGCGCAGCACCAGTGCATGGCTGAGTGCATCGGCCAGCGTGCCGATGCCGATCTGCAGGGTGCCGCCGTCCCTTACCAGCGTGCTGGCGTACAGGCCGATGGCGTAGTCGGCATCGCCGACCGGTTGCCGCGGCAGCCCGAACAGCGCCGGATACGGCGGCGGCGGGGTAATCACCAGATCGAAGAACGAGACATCGACCGTGGCCGAGCCGCCCAGGTAGGGCAGCTGGGGATCGATCTCGGCGATCAGCAGCGGACGCGGCAGGCCACGGGCGGTCATTGCATCCAGGGTGTCCTGGGTGATGTCGTTGTTGCACGAAAGCGAAAGCCGGCGGTCGTTCGGGCGCATCGCCACCTTCTGCACGATCACCTGCGGTGCGCGCTGCGCGACCGCGTCGGCGGCATGGGTGTAGTTCAGGCTGGTATAGCTGGACTGCGCCTGCCGTGAGCCTAGCAGGGCACCGGACTGCATGTAGAACTCTTCCACCTGCACATGGGCTGGCAGCGCATCGCGCGCGATCGCATCGGCATAGGCCAGGCGCGGGAAATCATCGCCGAAATGGCGCTGCGCGAACGGCGCCAGGAAGCGCGCTTCCAGGCCGTTGCCCCGCGCCTTCGGCGGATTCAGCGACAACGCGGTATACAGCTGCAGCGGCCGCGAAGGATCATGTTCGACGCGTGCGTAGAGGACATTGAGCAGCCGATGCGGCTTGCCCAGTGCCAGCGGTGCCCCGATCCGCAGCGGCCCGTCCACGCGCGCAAACAACCAATCGACGGCGGCGTCCAGGTCGGTGAGGTGTTCGGTCATGCGCGGCGGTCCTGCGTGTGGGGGAGTGCGGGCATTACAGCATGTCGGGCTTGAACCGCCGTCGACGCGAGACTTCCGCGCCGGACACCATGAACTGCCCATCGCCGCGGTAATGCACCGTGCGCGGCAGTTTCGGCCGGGGCGCAACATGGGCGCGCACGATTTCCCAGACAAACAGATTGCTCAACGCCACCTGGCTGTCGTCGTACAACCGGCATTCGAAGCACGAATGGCATTGGCCAACCAGCGGCGCGCCGACCTCGCGCGCGGGCAGCGCATCGAGCTCGAAACGGGCGAACTTGTCGACCTCGCGGCCGCTGCAGTTGCCGATATCCACCACGGTATCGAGCAGTTCCACCCCGGGCACGTTGATCACGCACTCGCCGCTGCCACGCGCCAGCGCATGACTGTGGTTGGCGTCCCACAGGTAGGTGGCGACCAGCGAAGGCGAGAAGCCCATCACCATGTGCCAGCCCATCGTTATCAGGTTGCGCTGGCCGCGCCAAGCGGTACTGACCAGCACGATCGGGCCGGGTTCGAGGAAGCGGCGGGCCTGCTCGACCGGGAAATCCTTCTTGGGCAGCGCTTTCATCCGGGGCCCTGGGCGGGAGGGATCGATGCTGGCGCAGCCGGGATGAACCTGGAGTCGAGGGGCTTGACAGGTGGTTCGATTACGCGCGTAATCGGATCATCGATTACGGATGTAAACCATGACCCCGATCAGCGAAGCCGAAGCCGTTGTGATGGAGGTGCTGTGGCAGCAGGCACCGCGTAGTGCCGACGAAGTGGTCGCCGCGCTGGCCCACCGCGATTGGGCCGAGCCGACCATCAAGACCCTGCTCAACCGCCTGCTGACCAAGGGCGCGATCGCCGCCGAGCGCGATGGCCGGCGCTACCTGTACCGGCCGCTGCTGCAGCGCCAGGCGTGGGTGGAGGCGCAGAGCCAGGACTTCATCGGCCGTGTCTTCGAAGGGCGCGTGGCGCCGCTGGTGGCGCACTTCAGCGAGCGCGGCCAGCTGAGCGCACAGGACATCGCCGAACTGAAGAAGCTGATCCAGGAGCTGGACCATGACTGAGCTGCTCGACGGACTGTGGCAGGCCAGCCTGTGGCTGGCAGCGGGCGTAGCCCTGCTGACGCTGATGCGGCCATTGCTGGTGCGATTGGGCGGCGCTGGGCTGGCCTACCGCAGCTGGTGGCTGCTGCCGCTGCTGCTGGTGGCCCTGCTGCTGCCGTTGCCGCGGGCTGCGTTGTTGCAGCAGGTACCCACGCTGCCGCTGAAAGTAATGCCCGGTGCCATCGATGCCCTGAACGGGCCGTCGTTGCCATGGGCCGGGCTGCTGCTGGCGCTATGGGCACTGGGCATGGGCCTCTGCCTGCTGCGCGACCTGCGCGCGCAGCGTCGTTTCCAACGGCGGATGGGCTCACTGAAGCCGCGCGCCGATGGCAGCTGGCAGGCCAGTGGTGACCCAGGCCTGCCAGCGCTGGTTGGCCTGTGGCGGCCGCGCATCGTGGTGGGCCCGGACTTCGATCAGCAGTTCAGCGCACAGGAGCAGGGACTGATCCTGCAGCACGAGCGCAGCCACCGTCGCAATGGTGATCACTGGGCCAACGGCGCGTTGCTGCTGGCGCGAGCGGTGTTCTGGTTTCACCCGCTGCTGCCATGAGCCGCACGCCGCTTCCTGCGCGACCAGGAGCTGGCCTGTGATGCCCGCACCATCGCCCCGCAGCCTGCGCTGCGCGGCCTCTACGCCAGCACGCTGCTGAAGGCGCAGCTGGTTCACCCGGTTGCGCCAGCGGTCTGCCATTGGCGCAGCCAACCCGTGTTGAAGGAGCGTATCGCCATGTTGAAGCAGTCCAAGCGGAAGGCACTGCCGTGGGTGTCCGGTCAGGTGCTGGTGGTCGGGTTGTGCGTGGGAATGGGAGCGGTGGCGTGGGCCAGCCAGGGCAGTGCGGTAGGAAGCCCAAGGATCGGTGTCGAGCCGTTCGAGCACGCGGAAGCGGATGCGGCCAAGGCGGGGCTGGACCGTCCGATCCAGGTCGACAGGATGCCACCGCCGTCCTATCCGAAATCCGCGTTCGAGCAGCGCCAGGTCGGCGTGGTGAACCTACGCGTGGAGGTGGATGCGCAGGGGCGTCCCAGCGATGTCCGCGTGCTCAGTGCCACCAATCCGGGCGTGTTCGATGCGGTGTCGATCGCTGCGGCACGCAGCTGGACCTATCGGCCGGCGATGAAGAATGGCAAACCGGTAGCCGCTGCCGTACGCATTCCGATCACCTATGCCATGGACGATACCGGGGAAACCCAGTGAAGTCCGCGCCGCTGATCATGGCGGCAGCGTTGCTGGTGGGGTGTGCGAGCCAGGACCGCCTGACCACCGTCGATACGCGCAGTGAGAATGTCGGCCACCAACGCCTGCAGCCGCAGGCGGGCGGCGGCAGTGGGCAGCTGCAGGTGTACTCGCTGGGTGCGACCGAAGGCTACCGGATGCCGCAGCTGTACGCGGCACCGGACCCGGAGGTCGGCGATCGTGACCCCCGCGCGGAACTGGCGCCGACGACCATCTGCCTGCAGGTGGTGGTGGATGCGGAGGGCAGCGTTGAGCGCAGCATCCCGCTGACCGACCGCAGCGAATGCAGTGCGGGCGAGACACCAGACAATGCGCCCCTGCTGCAGGCCGCGCAGGAGGCCGTGGCGATGTGGAAGTACTCGCCCGCTGCGGTCTGCCACTTCGCGGCGGGAAGGGTGCCTGCCGATCGCGGTGACTGCCGCAGCGCCGAGCGCGTCGAACCGGTGGCGGTCACCCTGCAGTACGCCTTCACCTTCGAGATCGTGAAGGGCCGCCACGTGGTGCGCACGCAGGGGAAGTGATCGTTTGCGATGAAGGGAGCGCCGGGCCATGCCCGGCGGGCACAGCGATGGCGATCAGGCCCCGCCCTGGATGTTGGCCTTTACTGCGGGCTGCATCAGTGCTGGCTCGTCCAGCGTGGCATCGCGGGCCTGGCGCACGCTGACGAACTCCGCCTCGGCCACGCCCTCGTGCACGTGGATGTTGTGCGCGCGCTGTTCGCCGATGGTGGTTTCATTGGCGAACCCGCGGCCACCCGGACCGTAGTCGTGGCAGACGAACACGCGGGTGGCGTCGGGCAGTGCGAGCAGGCGCTGGATCGAGCGGTACAGCTGCGCGGCGTCGCCGCCGGGGAAATCGCAGCGGGCGGTGCCGCCATCGGGCATGAACAGCGAGTCGCCGGTGAACAGCGCATCGCCGATCAGGTAGGCGATGCTGTCGCTGGTATGGCCGGGTACGGCGATCACCTGGCAGCGCTGTTCGCCCAGAGCGAAGATTTCGCCATCGCTGAACAGGTGATCGAAGATTTCATCTGCCGCAGGAAGCTGCAGGCCGTAGCGCGGCGCAAAGGTGGCCTGCACCGCGCGGATGCCTTCGCCGATGGCCAGCGTGGCCTGCGGGAAACGTTGCTTCAGGCGGCGCCCGGCCGACACATGGTCGGCATGGGCATGGGTCTCCAGCAGCCAGCGCAGCTGCAGGCCGTGCTGTTCGATGGCCTGCAACGCGGCATGCAGCGGCGCTTCACTGCTGGCGTCGGTATCCGGGTCGTAGTCCAGCACCGGGTCGATCAGCGCTGCCTCGCCACTGCCCGGGTCGCTGACCAGATAGCTGAAGGTGTTGCTGTCACGGTGGAAGAACGACTGCACCTGGACCGACATCGGAATGCTCCTCAGCGCGTGCCGAGCACGCGGTTCAGCAACTGCGCCAGGTTCTCACCGGCCAGTCGCAGCTGCGCTTCGGCCAGCGGCCGGTAGCGCTCGGTGTATTCGTCACCGATTTTACGCGTGGCCGGATAAACGCCAGCTTGCATGGAGATGCGGCAGCTGGCCTCGGCCCACGTCTGCGGGTCGCGCTGCGGGTTGGACTGCCGCGCCAGCTTCGGCGCGCGCTGGCTCTGCAGCACCGGCAGGTAGCCGGCATCGTCCAGCTTGCGGGTGTTGAGCATGCCGCTGTCCCACAGCGAGTGCAGGTTGGTACCGCGGCTGCCGAACTGCAGCTGGAAGTCGTTGCCGCCCTTGTCGTGGGCATAGCCGGCGTGCATCGGCTGGTGGATGTCGCCGACCAGGTGCACGACGAACTTCAGTGCCTGCAGGCGCTCGCCGTCGGTCAGGCTGCGGTCGCCGAGGATGGCGCTCTGCGCCTTGAGGGCTTCGACGATGCAGTTGCCGTTCTTGCAGTGTTTCGGTGCTTCGTAGTGGCAGTCGTCTTCGGCGATGTTGACGTAGTGCCAGCCCGCCGAGCGACGGCCCAGGCCCGGGTCCTTGGCGCGCAGCTGGTCGGCCCAGGGCGCGATGCTGGCCAGGGTGGCGTCCGGTTCGGTGGCCAGCAGGCGGTCCACTTCGGCGCGGGCGGCGGGGTTGAGGCGGGCGTCGGCGACTTCGGCAACCAGGCGGTGGCCTTGCGCGCCCCAGGCGTGGGCAGGGGCGGCGACGGACAGCAGGGCCGGCGCCAGGGCGGCGGCGAGGAACAGGGAGTGCAGGGCTTTCATGCGCCCATTCTAGCGGGGTAGGTGGATTGAAGAGCGGCGCGTTCCTGTTCCGAAGTGGGAGCGCAGCGGAAGGGGCGGCGCTCCCCGCCTCGCCCCAGCACCGGAAATGCTTCCGTCCCAGGAACAAAAAAGCCCCGGCAATCACCGAGGCAACATGCTGCGAGGGTTTTGCGTGTGGCGGGGGAGCGGGGGCGAAGCCCCCGCGTTCAACACTCCGCTTAGAACTTGAAGACGTACGACGCGCCGTAGACCAGCGGATCGATGTTGACCGTGCCGATCTTCTCGCCGTTCAACTTCACCTTGCTGTCGATGTCGATCCAGCGCATGTCCACGCGCAGGGCACCCTTCTCGCCGATCGCGAAGTCCACGCCGGCGTGTGCCGCCAGGCCCCACGAATCCTGCAGCTTCAGCTTGCTGCCGGCCAGCGCGCCAGTGGTGTCTTCGCTGAAGAAGGTGGTGTAGTTCACGCCCGCACCGATGAACGGCGACACCTTGCCCTTGCTGTTGAAGTGGTACTGCAGGGTCACCACCGGCGGCAGCTGCTTGGTGCTGCCGACGCGGCCCAGGCCGTTGATGTTGATGTCGTGCTTGAACGGCAGTGCGGCCAGCACTTCGATGCCCAGGTTGTCAGCGATGAAGTACTCGCCGGTGATGGTCGGCTTCACGTCGTTGTCGACGTCGACCTTCAGGGTGCCGCCGGCCAGCCAGCCGTTGTTCGACTTCGGTGCCACCTGGTGCACGCCGGCCGAAACGGTCCAGTCGCCCTTTGACTGGGCCATGGCCGGGGCGGCGGCGAGGGACAGGGCGGCGGCCAGGCTGGCCACGATCAGGGGGGAGGTCTTGCGCATGGGGGTGTTCTCGTTGCTGGGTGGATGGCGACAGTCTCGGCCTCACGCCGCGCTAACGCTTTGATCCGGATCAAATCCTGTCCGTGGGCCGGCCGGCGGTCCCGGCTGGCCCACGGTGGCCAGCGGCGGTTTGCTAGACTTGTGGGCCCTATCCATCCCGCCGCACCTGTCGCGGCCGCAGGAGCTTGAGAAATGGCAATCAAGGTTGGTATCAACGGTTTCGGTCGCATCGGGCGTAACGTCCTGCGCTCGGCGGTGCTGAACTTCGGCGACGACATCGAAATCGTGGCCATCAACGATCTGCTGGAGCCGGACTACCTGGCGTACATGCTCAAGTACGACTCCGTGCACGGCCGCTTCAAGGCCGACGTGGCGGTGCAGGGCAACGACCTGCTGGTCAACGGCAAGAAGATCCGCCTGACCCAGGAACGCGACCCGGCCAACCTGAAGTGGGATGAAGTCGGCGCCGACGTGGTGCTGGAAGCCACCGGCCTGTTCCTGACCAAGGAAACCGCGCAGAAGCACATCGATGCCGGCGCCAAGAAGGTCATCATGTCCGCCCCGTCGAAGGACGACACGCCGATGTTCGTGTTCGGCGTGAACGACAAGACCTACGCCGGCCAGGCGATCATCTCCAACGCGTCGTGCACCACCAACTGCCTGGCCCCGCTGGCCAAGGTGATCAACGACAAGTGGGGCATCAAGCGCGGCCTGATGACCACCGTGCATGCGGCCACTGCCACCCAGAAGACCGTTGACGGCCCGTCCAACAAGGACTGGCGCGGCGGCCGTGGCATCCTGGAGAACATCATTCCCTCGTCCACCGGTGCGGCCAAGGCCGTCGGCGTGGTCATCCCGGAACTGAACAAGAAGCTGACCGGCATGAGCTTCCGCGTGCCGACCTCGGACGTGTCGGTGGTCGACCTGACCGTCGAGCTGGAAAAGGAAGCCACCTACGCCGAGATCTGCGCCGAAGTGAAGGCACAGAGCGAAGGCCCGCTGAAGGGCATCCTGGGCTACACCGAAGACAAGGTCGTGGCTACCGATTTCCGCGGTGAAACCTGCACCTCGGTGTTCGACGCCGATGCCGGCATCGCCCTGGACGGCACCTTCGTCAAGCTGGTGACCTGGTACGACAACGAGTGGGGCTACTCCAACAAGTGCCTGGAGATGGCCAAGGTCATCGCCGCCAAGTAAGGCTGGCGCAGATCGCAGACGGACCCCGGCCTGGCCGGGGTTCGTCGTTCAGGGGGGCCGCCCTGTCGTAGCATGGAGCCGTCGACCGCCGCCGCTGGGGCGCGGGATCGCATTGGAAGCACGCAATGGAAGCACTGATAGCCCTGGTCGTACTGGTTCTTCTGGCCATCCCGCTGCTGCTGGTGGTGGCACTGGTGATGATTGCCGGCCTGCGCCGCCGCGTTGCCGCCCTGGAAGGCGCGCTGGCCGCGGGGCCTGCCACCGCCACGCCCGCCGCCGCGCCTGAACGGCCTGTGGCCACGCCCACCGCCAGTGCCGACCCCCCGTTCCTGCGGCCGGTCGCCGCTGCGGCGTCGCAACTCCCTCGGCCCCCGGTGCGCGAAGCAGCACCCGCCGACGCACCTGCACCACGCCCGGCTGCACCACCGCCGGTGCCGCCGGTGCCGGTGCAGCCGCCATTGCCTTCCGAACCGGCCCTGCCCAACGTCATCGAGCGCGGCATCGGTGCGGTCAAGCGCTGGTTCACCGAAGGCAACGTGCCGGTCAAGATCGGCATGCTGGTGCTGCTGGCCGGTGTCGCGGCGCTGCTGAAGTACGTCAGCGACCAGGGCTGGCTGGTGCTGCCGATCGAACTGCGCCTGGCCGGCATCACCGTGGCTGCGCTGGGCCTGCTGGCATTCGGCTGGCACCAGCGCGAACGCCGGCGCCTGTTTGCGCTGGCGCTGCAGGGCGGTGCCATCGGCGTGCTGCTGCTGACCATCTTTGCGGCCTTCAAGCGCTTCGACCTGATTCCGCCGGCCTTTGCCTTTGCCAGTTCGATCGCACTGGTAGCCGGGCTGTGCGTGCTGGCGGTGGTGCAGAACTCGCGCACGCTGGCCGTACTGGGCATCCTGGCCGGCTTCATGGCACCGCTGTGGCTGTCCACCGGCAGTGGCAACCACGTGGGGCTGTTCAGCTACTACGCCGTGCTCAACGCGGGCATCTTCGCCATTGCGTGGTTCCGCCCATGGCGCGCACTGAACCTGCTGGGCTTCGCCTTCACCTTCGGTATCGGCACCTTCTGGGGCGTGCTGCAGTACGTACCGGACAAGTTCAGCAGCACTGAGCCGTTCCTGCTGCTGTTCTTCGTGTTCTACCTGCTGATTCCGCTGCTGTACGCCCGCCGCCAGCCAGCCGGCCGGCGTGACCTGGTCGATGGCAGCCTGGTGTTCGGCACGCCGCTGGTCGCGTTCTCGCTGCAGGCGGGCATGCTGCACGCGCAACCGATGACCCTGGCACTGTGCGCGCTGGGCCTGGCCGCGATCTACGCGGTATTGGCCCGGGCGCTGATCGCACGCGCCTCCTATACCGTGCTGGCGCAGTCGCATGCCGTGCTTGCGGTGGGTTTCGCCACGCTGGCGGTACCGCTGGCATTGTCGGCGCGCGCCACCGGCGCGGTGTTCGCGTTGGAAGGTGCCGGTCTGGCCTGGCTGGGGCTGCGCCAGAAGCGCTGGCTGCCGCAGGTGTCCGGCGCCCTGTTGCAGATCGGCGCCGCGTTCGCTTTCGTTGCCGGCGGCGACCATTGGCATGAGGACCTGCGCTTCCTGATCAACCCGACCGCCATCGGCGCGCTGTTGCTGGCCCTGGCCGGCTTTGCGTCGGCGTGGAGCTACCAGCGCCGGCCGCGTCATGAGGTCGCACTGGTGTACTACCTGTGGGGCCTGCTGTGGTGGCTGGGCGGCCTGGCCCATGAGATCACCCGCTTCTTCCCGTACCGTACTGAAGTGGACGCGTTGCTGGTGCTGGCTGCGGTCACTGCCTGGCTGGCGGCCGAAGTGCAGCGTCGACAACCGGCGCGTGCGCTGGGCGTGACGGCGCTGGCCATGCTCGCGCTGGGCTTCCCGCTGGCCCTGATGCAGAGCGATGCACACCACCAGCCGTTCGCCGGCTATGGCGCGCTGGCCTGGGCGGTGTTCGCGGTGCTGGGCGTGCGCACCCTGCTGTGCCTGCGCCAGGGCGGCGATGCCGTGGCCCGCATCGCGCAGTTCCTGTGGTGGCTGCTGTGGCCGTCGCTGCTTTCGCTGCTGGCCCTGTGGGGCGGCGGCGAAGCCGATCTGGCACAGGGCTGGACGACCCTGCTGGTGACCATGCCGTGGCTGCTGATGGCGGCGCTGTCGCTGTGGCGCTGGAACGCGCTGCGCTGGCCGCTGGGCGAGGCATTCGACCGCGTGCGTGTGCCCCTGCAATGCGTGCTGTTCGGCCTGCTGTCGGTCGGTTGGTTGTTCGGCCAGCTGCTGCCGGGCGACGCCGCACCGCTGCTGTGGCTGCCGGTGCTGAATCCGGCCGAGATCGGCCAGTGGCTGAGCCTGTTGCTGCTGGCGCGCTGGCTGTACGGCGGCCAGGCACCGCAGGGGCTGCTGAAGATGCGCCTGCCGCTGCTGGCACTGGCGGCCTTCGTCGCGCTGACCAGCCTGGTGCTGCATGGCGTGCACCAGTGGGGTGGGCTGGCGTGGAGCGCGTCGATGATGCGCTTCAGCCTGGCCCAGACCAGCCTGACCGTGCTGTGGAGCGTGCTCGGCGTGATCGCGTGGGTGTGGGGCTCGCGGCGTGGCCAGCGCGTGTTGTGGATGGTCGGTGCGGTGCTGATGGGCGTGGTACTGGCCAAGCTGGTCCTTGTCGATCGCCAGCACCTGGGCAACCTGCTGGGTATTGCATCGTTCATTGCCTATGGTCTGCTGTGCACGGTCGTGGGTTATCTGGCACCGGCGCCGCCCAGTGCCGCGCCGTCCGTGGAGGAAAAACAATGAGGAAGTGGAGCAGGGCGCTGCTGCCGGCGATGTTCGGCATGCTGGCCGCCGTCGTGGTGCAGGCGGCTGATTACCGCACGCAGTATGCCGAGCAATGGCCGCTCACATTGTCTAGCGCGCAGTCCGGTGCCTACCGCATCGTGCTGGAGCCGGCGATCTACCGCCGCGCCGTGAGCGCCGACCTCAGCGACCTGCAGGTGTTCAACGCGGCCAGCCAGTTACTGCCGTCGGCACTGCTGGCGCCGGACCAGCCGCTGGCGCAGCCGCCGGTGCAGCGCGAGCTGCCGTGGTTCGCGTTGCCGCCGCTGGCCGATGCCCAGCGCAATGACCTGCAGCTGCTGACCGAGCGCGATACCGATGGCCGCGTGCGCCGGGTCGAAGCGCGGGTGGGGGGCGCGGCGGCAGCGAAGGGGCAGGGCGGCTGGCTGATTGACGCCAGCATGCTCGACCAGCAGCCGCTGGCGGCGCTGGTGCTGGACTGGGCCGACAGCGGCCAGCCGTTGCAGGCGCAGGTGCAGGTGGATGCCAGCGACGATCTGCAGCACTGGCGGCCGATCGGCCGCGACGTGCCGCTGGTGGACCTGCAGCGCGCCGGCAAGCGCCTGCTGCAGCGCCGCCTGCAGGTGGATGGGACCGCGCGCTATCTGCGTGTTCTGGCGCAGGGTGATTCGCAGCTGCCGACCCTGCGCGGCGTGCTGGCGGAGCTGCCGCCAGCGCCGGCGACGCTGCCGTGGGAATGGCTGTCGCTGGAGCCGACCACGAACGGCAAGGGCGAGTACACCTTCGAGATGGATGGCCGGTTCCCGGTGGCACGTGCCGATGTGGCCAGCACCGATAACAGCCTGGTGCAGTGGACGCTGTTCAGTCGCGATGACGAGGGTGCCGAGTGGCAGCGCCGCAGCGCGCCGTGGATCGCCTACCAGGTGCAGCAGGGCACGCAGGGCCAGCGCCAGCAGTCGGCGGCACAGCCGCTGGGCGGGGTGCACCGCGACCGCTACTGGAAGCTCGTGGCGAATCCGGCGGAAACTGCCACCGCCCCGACACTGCGGCTGGGCTACCAGCCGGAAGTGCTGGTGTTCCTGAGCCAGGGCGCGGCGCCTTACGCGCTGGCGGTGGGCAGCGCGACGGCGCGCCGCACCGACGCACCGATCGGCGTGCTGATCGAGGAACTGCGGCAGCGCAACGATCCATCGTGGCAGCCGACCCTGGCGCGACTGGAAGGCAGTCCGGAGCCGCTGGCGGGTGATGCGGCGCTGAAGCCGCAACGCGACTGGAAGTCGTGGTTGCTGTGGGCGTTGCTGGGCCTGGGCGTGGTGGTGGTGGGTGGCCTGGCGCTCAGCCTGCTTCGGCAGAAGCCGACGCCTTCGGCGTAGGGTCCGGCGACGGCGCAGCCCCTTGTGGGTGGGGGGCGTGTAAAGCAACAGCCGCGCTTGGCCGGGCGGGGTGGGTTTACGGCGTCCCCTGCCAGCCCACACCACCCCGGCCCATCCACGGCAACACGAAGCGCCAGCGCTTTGCTGTCGCTGTCGCTGTCGCTCTGCGCTTCTGCCTGCCGCAGGCATCGGCCCTGCCACCACCCGCAGCCGATACAATGCCCGTCTGCCGTACTCCGGCATCCCGTCCCCGAGCCAAAGAGTTGCCCATGTCCATCGTCCGCATGACCGACCTCGACCTCTCCGGCAAGCGCGTGCTGATCCGCCAGGATCTGAACGTGCCGATCGAGAATGGCCGCATCACCTCCGAACAGCGCATCACCGCTTCGCTGCCGACGCTCAAGCGCGCGCTGGAGCAGGGCGCGGCGGTGATGGTCACCTCGCACCTGGGGCGCCCGAAGGAAGGCGTGTGGAGCGAGGCCGACTCGCTGGCGCCGGTCGCGCAGCGGCTGTCCGCGCTGCTTGGCCGGGAGGTTCCGCTGGTGCGTGACTGGGTCGACGGTGTCGACGTGCAGCCGGGCCAGCTGGTGCTGCTGGAAAACTGCCGCATGAACGTCGGCGAGGGCAAGGACGATGAAGCCCTTTCGAAGAAGTATGCCGCCCTGTGCGATGTGTTCGTGATGGATGCCTTCGGCACCGCGCACCGCGCGCAGGCGTCCACCCACGGTGTCATCCGCTTCGCCCCGGTCGCTGCCGGCGGCCCGCTGCTGATGGCCGAGCTGGACGCGCTGGCGCAGGCGCTGGACGCACCGGCCAAGCCGCTGCTGGCCATCGTCGCGGGCAGCAAGGTCAGCACCAAGCTGGAGCTGCTGGCCAACCTGGTCGGCAAGGTCGACCAGCTGATCGTCGGTGGTGGCATTGCCAACACCTTCATTGCTGCGGCGGGCTACAACGTCGGCAAGTCGCTGTACGAGCCGGACCTGCTGGACACCGCGAAGAAGATCGTGGCCGACGCCAAGGCGCGTGGCGCCGACATCCCGCTGCCGGTCGACGTGGTCACCGCCAAGCAGTTCATGCCGGATGCCGTTGCCGAAGTGAAGGCGGTCGACGCCGTCGCCGAAGACGACCTGATCCTCGACATCGGCCCGCAGACTGCCGCGCAGTACGCGCAGCTGATCGACAAGGCCGGCACCGTGGTCTGGAACGGTCCGGTCGGTGTGTTCGAATTCGACGCCTTCAGCAAGGGCACCGAAGCGCTGGCCCGCGCCATCGCCGGCTCGAAGGCGTTCTCGATCGCCGGCGGCGGCGACACCCTGGCCGCAGTCGACAAGTTCGATATCGCCGGGCAGGTCAGCTACATCTCCACCGGCGGTGGCGCATTCCTGGAATTCCTGGAAGGCAAGACCCTGCCGGCGGTCGCCGCCCTCGACGCGCGCGGCGCATGAGTGCCGACCGCAACAGGGATGTGCTGTTCTTCGACCTCGACGGCACGCTGATCGATTCGCAGGTCGGCATCACCGCCTGCATCGCCTATGCGCTGCAGAAGATGGACCATCCGGTGCCGCCGCAGGAAACCCTGCTGGGCTGGATCGGTCCGTCGCTGCGCACCACCTTCACGCCGCTGTTCATCGAACCGGCGCGGGTGGAACAGGCGGTGGGCTACTACCGCGAGCGGTTCGACGTCGAAGGCTGGCGCGAACACACGGTGTACCCGCAGGTGGAAGACACGCTGCGCACGCTGCATGGCCGTGGCCACCGCCTGGCGGTGGTCACCGCCAAGAACGAGCCGCATGCGCGTCGCATCCTTGAGCACCTGCCGTTTGGCGGGCTGTTCGAGGAGATCATCGGTTCGACCCTGGATGGCTCGCGCAGCCACAAGCCGGAGCTGGTCGGGGAAGCTCTGCGCCGGTTGCAGGTGCAGCCCGCACAGTGCTGGATGATCGGCGACCGCCGCATGGACATCGAAGGCGCGCGTCACCATGGCCTGCGCAGCGTGGGTGTGCTGTGGGGCTTTGGCGGTGAGGCGGAACTCACTGCGGCCGGCGCTGGCCAGCTGGCACGCGAACCGGCGCAGCTGGAAACGCTGCTGGCCTAGCTTCCTGTAGCGCCGAGCCGAGGCCCGGCTGCTCCGGCGCATGCCCGGCCGGGCATGGGCTCGGCGCCACAGCACGCCCTGCGCCACCGTATGTCCGCATGATGTCCGTTCGATGACCCGCGGAGTCAGGCGGCACAAGGCTGTAACCGTATACATGCGGCGTGAAGGATGTGCTAATTTCCGTTCTTTAACGGGAGAGGCCCATCCACCATGTTCGAGCGTCAGCGTCGCACCAAGATCCTTGCCACCCTCGGTCCGGCCACTGACCCGCCGGGCGTGCTGGAGGATCTGTTCCGCGCCGGCGTCAACGTGGTGCGCCTCAATTTCAGCCATGGCGATCCGTCCGGCCAGGCCAAGCGCGCCGCCGAAGTGCGCGCCGCGTCGGCCCGGGTGGGCGTTGAAGTGGGCATCCTGGCCGACCTGCCGGGCCCGAAGATCCGCATCGAGCGCTTCGCCGAAGGCAAGGTGCAGCTGAAGGCGGGTGACCGCTTCGACCTGATCGCCAGCGAAAATGCCGGGCCCGGCAATGCCAGCCAGGTGGGCGTCAGCTACCTCGGCCTGCCGCAGGACGTGGGCCCGGGTGACGTCCTGCTGCTCGACGACGGCCTGATGCAGCTGCAGGTGGTGGAAGTGCAGGGCGACCGCATCGTCAACACCGTGCTCAACGACGGCGTGCTGTCCGACCGCAAGGGACTGAACAAGCAGGGCGGCGGCCTTTCGCTGGGTGCGCTGACCGAGCGCGACAAGGAACTGATCGGCATCGTCGCCAAGATCGGCGTCGACTTCATCGCCGTGTCGTTCTGCCGCAACGCACAGGACATGAACGACGCACGCGACATCGCGCGCTCGCACGGCTGTGACGCGGCGCTGGTGTCGAAGATCGAGCGCACCGAGGCGATCGAGAACCTGGAAGAAATCGTCGAGGCCAGCGATGTGGTGATGGTCGCCCGTGGCGACCTCGGTGTGGAAATCGGCGATGCCGAGCTGCCGGGCCTGCAGAAGAAGATCATCAAGGCCTCGCTGGCGCAGAACAAGGTGGTGATCACCGCCACGCAGATGCTGCAGTCGATGGTGGAAAGCCCGATCCCGACCCGCGCCGAAGTGCTGGACGTGGCCAACTCGGTCATCGACGGTACCGACGCGGTGATGCTGTCGGCCGAAACCGCCGCGGGTGCCTATCCGGTGAAGGCCGTGGAAGCGATGGCGCGCATCTGCCTGGGGGCCGAGCGCCAGTTCCAGACCGAGACCGACTTCAATGCCTCGCCGCGCAACCTGGAACGTGCCGACCAGGCCATCGCCATGGCCACCATGTTCCTGTCGCAGCACGTGGGCGTGCGCGCGATCGTGGCGATGACCGAATCCGGCGGCACCGCGCGTTACCTGTCGCGTTTCCGCGCCAAGGCGCCGGTGTTCGCGGTGACCCGCCACGATGGTGCGCGTCGCCAGATGGCGCTGATGCGCGATGTGTTCCCGATCAACTTCGACAGCCGCGGCCTGACCCCGCGCGAAGCGGCGCGCGGCAGCATCCGCCTGCTGGTCGAATCGGAACTGCTGCAGGCCGGTGACCGCGTCGTGTTCACCAGCGGCGAGCACATGGAAACCCACGGTGCCACCAATACCCTGCGCCTGCTGGAAGTGGGCGAGGACGGCCGCGCCATCGGCCTGGGCGACCTGTAAGCCCTGACGGTCGGGTCGGCGCTGCCGATCCGGGGTCAGAGCCCCTGCGGGGATCTGACCCCGCACTGGTCAGGGGTCAGATCCCGAAGGGGCTCTGACCCCATGCCGCAGGACATCCATTGTCCTGCGTAGACGTGGAAGCGTTTCCATCCTGTCCTCCACGGCGAGGCAACGGGCAGCAGGGCTATACTTACGTTTTTCCCGCACCCGCCACAGGAAATACATGAGCATCGAACAGCTGGCTGAAACCGCCCAGGCCATGGTCGCCCCGGGCAAGGGCATCATCGCGATCGACGAATCCACCGCTACCATCGCCAAGCGTTTCGCCGGCGTCGGTATCGAGAACACCGAGGAGAACCGTCGCGCCTACCGCGAGCTGCTGCTGACCACGCCGAAGCTCAACGAGCACATTTCCGGCGCCATCCTGTACGACGAAACCATCCGCCAGTCGACCAAGGACGGCGTGCCGTTCGCCAAGTACATGGCCGACCACGGCATGATTCCGGGCATCAAGGTGGACAAGGGTGCGCACCCGCTGGCCGGCTGCCCGGGCGAGCTGGTGACCGAAGGCCTGGACGGCCTGCGCGAGCGCCTGCAGGAGTACTACAAGCTGGGCGCGCGCTTTGCCAAGTGGCGTGCGGTGATCAACATCGGCGAGAGCATCCCGTCGGGTACCTGCATCGAGTCCAACGCCCATGCGCTGGCCCGTTATGCGGCCCTGTGCCAGGAATGCGGCCTGGTGCCGATGGTCGAGCCGGAAGTGATCATGGATGGCGACCATGACATCGAAACCTGCTACGAAGTGACCGAAGCCACCCTGCGTTCGCTGTTCGACGCCCTGTACCAGCAGAACGTGCTGCTGGAAGGCACCATCCTGAAGGCATCGATGGTCATCTCGGGCAAGGACTGCGAAGAGCAGGCCGATGTCGAGGAAGTGGCCGAGTCGACCGTGATGTGCCTGAAGAGCACCGTGCCGGCGATCCTGCCGGGCGTGGTGTTCCTGTCCGGCGGCCAGACCGACGAGCAGTCCACCGAACACCTGAACGCGATGAACCAGCTGGGCAACCTGCCGTGGCCGCTGAGCTTCTCCTACGGCCGCGCCATGCAGCAGGCCGCGCTGAAGCTGTGGGCCAAGGACATGAAGGGCAACTACGCCGCCGCCCAGAAGACCGTGTACGAGCGCGCCAAGGATAATGGCCTGGCCGCGCTGGGCAAGTGGAACGGTTGATCCGCCCGATCGCTGGATGAACAGGGCAACGCCGGCATCGCGCCGGCGTTTGCTTTTGCGGGTATCTTTTCCGCCCCCGTGTGCCCGGCCGGTACGCGGGAACCACATGGAAGGCCAAGGAGAAACAACATGCGTCTGGCAGCAATGACTCTGGCCGTTGCCACGGCCCTCGTCGCCGGCGGTTGCAACCGCATCGGCGGCGGCGCGGATGCGGGCAAGGCCGCGTCCCTCGATTTCGACAAACCAGTGTCCGGCGAGATCACCTCGCGCAGCGGCATCAACTACAACGATGGCAGCCACCACCAGCTTTACCAGATCAAGCTGGAAGACCGGCAGCTGGTTGGACTGAAGCTGACCGGTTCGCTGAGTGGCTCGATCGCGGTATTCAGCAACGGCAGCCTGGTGGCCAGCAGTGCCACCGGTTACGAGCGCGCGGACGACGTCTCGCTGGCGTTCCGTGCCAACGGTGCCGGCACCTACCAGGTGGCGGTCAACGCCAACGGCTCGACCGATTACGGTCCGTACCGTCTGCGTGCCGAGAAGCTGGTGCCGTACGACGGCAAGCCGATCGCCGGCGCTGGCGAAATCGTCGACATGCTGGCCGGCGAAGCCCAGGAATACACCCTGCAGGTGGACAAGGCCGGCCTGTACGACATCCGCCTGGAGTCGGATGCGTTCGATCCGGTGCTGAAGCTGGAAGGGCCGGACGTGGATGCCGAGAACGATGATGGTGACGGCATCAACTCGCGCCTGAGCCTGTCTTTGAAGCCGGGCAAGTACACCCTGACGGCACGTGGCCTTGGCAGCGGCGTCAGCGGCATGTTCAAGCTGTCTGCCAAGCGCATCGAGCTGCCGGGCAACCTGGTTGAACGTGATGGCACGGCGCTGCCGAAGTCGGGCAGCGTGTACACGATGCTCGACAACGATGGCCGCCGCCGCTTCCTGCTGTCCCTGGACCGCCCGGCCGATGTCCGCCTGGATGCGATCTCCAGCCAGGTCGATACCGTGCTGCGCGTCGTTGGCGGCGACGTCGAGCTGACCGACGATGACGGCGGCAACGATACCAATGCGCGGCTGGAAGAAACCCTGCCGGCCGGTCACTACACCGTGGATGTGTCCAGCCTGAGCAATGGCGCGGGCCTGGTGGAAGTGCGCGTGCAGGTGGAGGGGGCCAGCGCGGATGGAGCTGCGGCTTCGGCGGCGCGTGCAGCGGCCGATGCTGCGGCCAGCGCCGATGATGCTACAGCCGTGGAAGCCGCCAGCCGTTGACGGTGATCCGTGCTCCGCGTGGATCAGCGCAACGCTGCAAAGGAAAAGGCCGGGCATTGCCCGGCCTTTTTTTCATGCGTTGCGTACCGGCGGTCAGTGCGCGGCGGCAAAGCCCGCATCGCCCAAGGGCGGCAGCATCGACCCGCGCGGTTCGCTGTCCGCGCCTTGCCCGGCGGCGTTCAGCGCCTGCTGGTAGGCCTTGGCGGTGGCGGTGTTGAACGCCACCAGCACGATCCGCATCGGTTGCGCGTGGCTGCGCTGCCAGGCCAGTGTTTCGGTCACTGCGATCTGCGCCGCCTGGTACAGCGGATAGCCATAGACACCGCAGCTGATCGCCGGGAACGCGATCGACTGCACGCCCAGCGACTCGGCCAGCTGCAGCGACTTCCAGTAGCAGTTGGCAAGCAACGCCGGTTCGTCGCGCTGGCCGTCATGCCAGACCGGGCCGACCGTGTGCAGTACATGGCGCGCCGGCAGCGCATGGGCACTGGTGGCGCGCACTTCGCCCGTCGGGCAACGCACGCCCGGGCGCAACTCCGGCAACTGCGCGCACTCGGCCAGCAAGGCTGGGCCGGCCGCGCGATGGATCGCGCCGTCGACACCGCCGCCACCGAGCAGTGTTTCGTTGGCCGCGTTGACGATCGCATCCACCGCCAGGGTCGTGATGTCACCCTGCCAAACCTCGATCTTCATGCGTCCGTCTCCTGCCTGTGAGGTGATCCGCGCAGCAGCTGCGCCGGCTGTTCCCACGGTAGGGGACAGGGCATCGATGCTGCGTCATGACCGTCTCACGCGCTGCGATCCGACGGCCTTCACGCACGATGGCGGGCGACGCCTTCACGCAGGCTGAAGCAGAACGGGGTCGGAGCCCTTTCCCTTCGGAAAAGGGATCCGACCCCGGGTGTCACGGCAGGCCGGCCAGCCAGTCGTCGTCGGAGCCTTCGTTGACATCGGCGAACAGCGGCGTTGAGAAGTAGCGTTCACCGGTATCCGGCAGCATCGCCAGGATCACCGCGCCCGGTTCTGCGCGGGCCGCCACGTCCAGTGCGCTGGCCACAGTGGCACCGGCAGAAATGCCGACGAAGATGCCTTCCTCGGCAGCCAGGCGGCGCGCGGTGGCGATCGCGCGGTCATCTTCGACCGACAGCAGTTCATCCACCACATCGCGATTGAGCACGTCCGGCACGAAGTCCGGGGTCCAGCCCTGGATCTTGTGCGGTTTCCAGTCATCGCCCTTGAGCAGGGCAGCGCCGGCCGGCTCGGTGGCGATGATGCGGGTCTGCGGGCGCGCCACCTTCAGGACCTCGCCTACGCCGGTGAGCGTACCGCCGGTGCCCCAGCCGCTGACGAAGTAGTCCAGCCGCTTGCCGGCGAAGTCGCGCAGGATTTCCGCAGCGGTGGTGTTGCGGTGATAGGCCGGGTTGGCCGGGTTGGCGAACTGGCTGGCCAGGAACCAGCCGTGCTGCTCGGCAAGCTCGCGCGCCTTGCGCACCATGCCGCTGCCGCGTTCGGCGGCCGGGGTCAGGATGACCTTGGCACCGTACGCGCGCATCAGCTTGCGGCGCTCCACCGAGAACGTCTCGACCATGGTGGCCACGAACTTATAGCCGCGCGCGGCGGCGACCATCGCCAGCGCCACGCCGGTGTTGCCCGAGGTGGCCTCCACGATCGTGTCGCCCGGCTTGAGCAGGCCACGTGCTTCGGCGTCGAGGATGATCGCCAGCGCCAGGCGGTCCTTGACCGAGCCGCCCGGATTGAACGATTCAACCTTGACGTAGACGCTGACCTGCGGCGGTGCCAGGCGCTGCAGCTTGACGATGGGGGTGTTGCCGACGGTATCGAGGATGGAGTCGTACAGGGCCATGGAAGCGCTCCGGAAACGGGGGCCACGCCGGGCTTCGGCGGGCGAAGGGGAGGGCTGGCTGTTCAGGCCAGCGGCTGCCGGCTGACCGTAGCGCCGGCATATGACGCCCGGAAATGACCAGATACCTTTCTTAAACAACCTTTGGTTATAAGCTGGTGACGGCAATTGACCCTAGAGTGGACCTCCGCCCCACGCCGCCTGCCTCCCATGACGCTGACCCAGCTGCGCTACCTGGTTGCCATCGCCGACGCCGAGCTGAACATCACGCTGGCCGCTTCGCGCGTGCACGCCACCCAGCCTGGCCTGTCCAAGCAGCTCAAGCAGCTGGAGGATGAGCTCGGGTTCCTGTTGTTCGTGCGCAAGGGCCGCAGCCTGGAGTCGGTCACCCCGGCCGGCACCGAGGTGATCGCCCGTGCCCGCGCGGTGCTGGCCGAGGCCAACAACATCCGCACCTACGCCGCCAACCAGCGCCGCGAGAGCCAGGGCCAGCTGATCCTGACCACCACCCACACCCAGGCGCGCTTCGTGCTGCCACCGGCGGTGGCGGCGATCAAGCAGGCCTACCCGCAGGTCAGCGTGCACCTGCAGCAGGCCGGTGAAGCCGACGCGCTGGACCGCTTGAACCAGGGGGATGCCGATATCGCGATCATCAGCACCGCTGGCGGCGAACCGACCGATGGCATCGCGGTTCCCTTGTTCCGCTGGCGGCGGCTGGTGGTGGTGCCCAAGGGCCACCCGCTGGACCGCGCCGGTCGCGCACCGGACCTGGCCGCGCTGGCGCGGCAGCCGTTGATCAGCTACGAGTCCTCGACCCGCCCGAATTCCTCGCTGCAACGCGCCTTCGCCGCCCATGGGCTGGTGCCCGACCTGGCACTGACCGCGCTCGATGCCGACCTGATCAAGACCTACGTGCGTACGGGCCTGGGCGTGGGCCTGCTGGCCGAGATGGCGGTCAGTTCCAACGATGAAGACCTGAAGGCCTGGCCGGCGCCGGCGCCGATTGCCGAGTGCATCGCCTGGGCAGTGCTGCCACGCGACCGCGTGCTGCGTGATTACGCGTTGGAGCTGGTGCACGTGCTGGCCCCGCAGATCGATCCGCGCGACCTGCGCAGGGTGCTGGACGGCAACCAGGCGGCCGCGTGGCCGCTGCCACCGACCTGGGAGTCGCTGACCCAGACCATCACGGTGTGAGGTGGGTCGAGCAGGGCTTGCAGCCCTGCACCTGCGGTAGTGCCGGCCGCTGGCAGGCAACAGCAACAGCAACAGCAGAAGCGTGTATTCCGTGGGATGGCGGGGCGGTGTGGGCAGGCAGGACACGCCGTAAACCCCGCTCCGCGGTCCGGCCCAGCCGCCGGCGGCTGCGCGTTCGGGCGCTTGCGAAGCAGTGCTTCGCAAGCAAAGCGCCCTCACCCATGGGGGCTCGATGGCGCCATCCATGGCGCCAACGGTCCTGCCTGCCCACACCGCCCCACCTCTGACAGGTTCCGGTGGCTGTTGGTAGGTGTCGACCTTGGTCGACACGGTAGATCCACGCCATGCGTGGACGCATTTCGATTCCAATTCGAAATATTCGATTCCGATGGAGACTCATCCACGCATGGCGTGGATCTACTGCAGATCGCAGAGATCTGTCGAAGGCGGGGTGGGTCCGGTTGCGGGAGTGTCCGCGGCATGGATGCCGCGGCCAAGCCCCCAAGGACGGGTTTACGGCGTCTCCCGCAACCGGACCCGCCCCGCCATCCCACAGGGAGCCCGCTTTTGCTTCGGCTGTTGCTGTTGCTGTTGCTCCAGCTCGCAGCAGGTGCAGGGCGCAGTCCTGCCGATAAACCCCGTCCTGCGACGGTTCGTCGCACGGGCAACCCTGGACCCGCCTCTACACTAGCGCGGTGACCCGCCTGTCCCGCCCGCAGCGTCTCCTGCTCCAGCTCGCCGTCCTGGCGACGCTGCTGATGGTGCTTGCGCCGCTGGTCAGCCGCGCGCTGCAGGCGCCATCGGTGGGCCACGCAGCGATGGCGGGCATGGACCACGCGCACATGCATCACGACGGCGCCGGATTGGGTCAGAGCCCTCTGCATGGGCAGAAGGATCCGACCCCACCGGCCGATCCCCACGCCATGCACGGCGACGCCTGCGAATACTGCGTGCTGGCCATGCGCCTGCTGCCCTGGCTGGCGGTGCTGGTGCTGCTCTTGCCGCTGCTGTGGCGGCCACGGCTGACGTTCGCGTGGACGCAACAGGTGCTGCCGGCGCTGCGCTGGCCGGCACACGCCGCGCGTGGACCACCGCGCCGCGCCATCGTCCGCTGATGTCCCATGAATCTGCCGCACGACGCCTGACCGGGCGCCGTGCGCGCGTGCGTACCTTGGAGCTGTTCCGATGAAAATGACTTCCCACCCTGCGGGCGCCTGCGCGCGCCTGCCGGTTGCCCTTGGCCTGGCCGTGGCTGCAACGCTGGCTCATGCTGCGCCCGCCGAAGAGGCGCGCACCCTCGACACGCTGGTGGTCACCGCCGCCGCACCGTCCTCGCCGTTGCACTGGGTGACCGACCCGCGCCTGCCACGGCAACCGGTGCCCGCCAGCGACGGCGCCGATTACCTGAAGACCGTTCCGGGCTTCTCCGCCATCCGCAACGGTGGCACCAACGGTGACCCGGTGCTGCGCGGCATGTTCGGTTCGCGCCTGAACATCCTCAGCAATGATGGCAACCTGATCGGTGCCTGCCCATCGCGGATGGACAATCCGCTGTCCTACATCGCGCCGGAGAGCTTCGACCGGCTCACCGTCATCAAGGGCCCGCAGAGCGTGCGCTGGGGCGCGGGTGCGTCGGCGGGCACCGTGCGTTTCGAGCGCGATACGCCGCGCTTCGAGGAGCCCGGCCTGCGCGCCGATGCCAGTGCGCTGGTCGGTTCGCGCAACCGCAACGACCAGGTGCTGAACCTGACCCTGGGCAACCCGACCGGCTATGTGCGCGCCAGCGGCAACCGATCCGAAGCCGATGACTACACGGACGGCCACGGTGAGGTGGTGCCGTCGAAGTGGCGCAAGTGGAATGGTGACGTGGCCATCGGCTGGACGCCGGATGCCGACACGCTGCTGGAAATCTCTGCCGGTGCCGGCGACGCCATCGCGCGGTACGCCGGGCGCGGCATGGACGGTGCCTCATTCGAACGCACCAGCTACGCCGCGCGCTTCGAGAAGCGCAACCTGCCGGGGGCGTGGGACACGGTGCAGGCCAACGTGTACTACAACGAGGCCGACCACGTGATGGACAACTACACGCTGCGCACCCCGAATCCGCACAGCATGATGCCGATGCCGATGGCGTCGAACGTGGATCGACGCACCCAGGGCGGCCGCGTCAGTTCCGAGTGGCGCTGGCAGGACGTGCAGCTGGTCGCCGGCGTGGATGGCGAAGACAGCCGGCACCGTGGTCGCATGGGCATGGGCCGCGGCACCTACCGCCAGGCCGCGTGGGAGACCGATGCCAGTTTTCGCCGCTATGGCGCATTCACCGAGTTGACGCTCGGCGCCGGTACCGGCCAGCGCTGGATCAGCGGCCTGCGCGTCGACCGTGCCAGCGTGCGCGACGCGCGGCAATCGATCCGCGGAATGATGGGGAACATGCCCAATCCGACCGCGGGCGAGCGTCGCAAGGCATGGCTTGGCAGTGGCTTCCTGCGCTACGAGCAGGACCTGGCCGATGGCCTGACCGCGTATGCCGGGCTCGGCCACAGTGAACGCATGCCCGACTACTGGGAGCTGTTCTCGCCCGACCACGGCCCGGCCGGTGCGGTGAACGCGTTTGCCGGCATCCAGCCCGAGCGGACCACCCAGCTCGACGTCGGCCTGCAGTACAAGGGACCACGCGTGCAGGCCTGGGTCTCGGCCTACGCCGGGCAGATCCAGGACTACATCCTGTTCACCTACCACGGCAGCGGCATGATGGGCATGAGCCAGGCCAGCAATGTCGACGCGCGTATCGCCGGTGCCGAGGCTGGCCTGGAAGTGAGCCTGGCCCAGCAGTGGACACTGGGCGGCACGCTGGCCTATGCGTGGGGCGAGAACCGCGATCAGCAGCGTCCGCTGCCGCAGATGCCGCCGCTGGAAGCACGCCTGAGTGCGAACTGGGAGGGCCAGCGCTGGAGCGCCGGTGCGCTGCTGCGTGCGGTGACCCACCAGCATCGTGTCGCAGTTGGCCAAGGCAACGTCGTCGCGCAGGACCTTGGACCGAGCGCGGGTTTCGCCACCTTCGCGCTCAATGCAGCCTATCGTTTCAGCTCGCAACTGCAGCTCAGTGCAGGCATCGACAACCTGTTCGACCGCGCCTACAGCGAACACCTGAACCTGGCCGGCAGTGCCGACTTCGGCTTCCCCGCCGACCCGGTACGCATCAATGAGCCGGGGCGCAGCCTGTGGATGAAGCTGAACTACCGGTACTGATGCTCCGGGCATGGCCCGCCGCCAGCGGTGCGTAAGCGGCAAAAAAAAGGGGCCGGATCCCCGCCAGGATCCGTCCCCACCCGACGCCCTCCGTCGGGCTGGTTCGACTCTACGACGGCCGCCGCCTCGATGGGGCGCGGGATACACCTCGACACACGCCGACATCGCAGCGGGCAGCCTTGCATGGAACGGGTTCAAGGCGCTATCGCAGCTGCGGTTCCACGCCGGTAAACGCTTGGCACATACCGCTTTCGCAGGCCCTTGCCTACACTCGGCGGCCGTGGATCAATCTGGACCGTTCATGTTGGCTCGTATCGCTTCGACCCTGGCCCTTGGCCTCAGCCTAGCCCTGGTGGCCGGGTGCGCAGGCAAACAGGAGGCCGCCGCACGTCGGCAGGGCGAAGCGGTGCCGGTCACGGCACAGGTCGTGCAGTCCCGGCAGTGGAACGACACCCTGCAGGCACTGGGCACGGCCAGGGCGCGTGAATCGATCAGCGTCACCGCCAAGGTCAGCGAAATCGTCGAGAAGGTGCATTTTGAAAGCGGCCAGCACGTGGCGGCCGGTGCGCCGATCGTCACCCTGCGCGGCCAGGCCCAGGAGGCCGCACTGGTGCAGGCGCAGGCCACCTTCCACGAGGCCGACCAGCTGTACAGGCGCCAGCGCGAGCTGGCCACCCAGCGGCTGGTGTCCAGCGCTACGCTGGATACCCAGAAATCGATCCGCGATGCCGCCGAAGCGCGCGTGGCGCAGATGCAGTCGGACATCGCCGACCGTCGCGTGCGTGCGCCGTTCGCCGGCGTGCTCGGCATCCGCCAGGTCAGCCCGGGCACGCTGCTGACGCCGACCACGGTGATCGCCACGCTCGATGACATCGAGCACATGCACGTTGATTTCCAAGTGCCGGAAGTGGAACTGGCCGCGCTCGGCGTCGGTGACAAGGTCAGCGCCACCAGCGTGGCATGGCCGGGCCGCACCTTCGAGGGCGAGGTCAGCACCATCGATGCGCGCATCGATCCGGCTACCCGCGCGGTGACCGTGCGTGCCGATTTCGCCAACGGCGACCATGCGCTGCGCCCGGGCATGCTGCTGGACGTGCGCCTGTTCCGCCCCGAGCGCCCGGCATTGGTGGTTCCGGAAATTGCGGTGGTGCAGGTCGGCCGCGATACCTTCGTGTACCGCATCAGGAGCGACAACAGCGTCGAGCGCGTGGATGTGGTCACTGGCGCGCGCCGTGCGGGCGTCGTCGAGATCAAGCAGGGCCTGGAGGCCGGCCAGCGCATCGTGGTCGACGGCACCGGCAAGCTGCGCCCGGGTCTGAAGGTCGCGGCCAAGGACGTCGCGCCAGCCCATGGCGGCGAGCCGGCTGATGCGCCGGCGCCGGTCGCGGCCGAGGGCCACGGCGGATGAAGCTGTCCGACATTTCCATCCAGCGCCCGGTGTTCGCCGTGGTGATGAGCCTGCTGCTGCTGGTGCTGGGCGTGATGTCCTTCACCCGCCTGACCCTGCGCGAACTGCCGGCCATCGACCCGCCGATCGTCTCGGTCTCGGTGGACTACACCGGCGCCTCGGCGGCGGTCATTGAAAGCCGCATCACCCAGGTGCTGGAAGATGCGCTGGCTGGCATCGAGGGCATCGATACGATCAACGCACGCAGCACCAACGGCCGCTCGCAGGTCAGCATCGAGTTCACCTCCAACCGCGATATCGAAGCGGCGGCCAACGATGTGCGCGACGCGGTCAGCCGCGTGGCCGACCGCATGCCGGAAGAAGCGAGGCCGCCGGAAATCGCCAAGGTCGAGAGCGATGCCGACCCGATCATCTGGTTCAACATGGTCTCTTCGACCATGGACACGCTGGAACTGAGCGATTACGCCGACCGCTACGTGGTCGATCGCTTCTCCAGCCTGGATGGCGTGGCCCAGGTCCGCATCGGCGGCCGCCAGCGCTATGCGATGCGCATCTGGCTGGACCGCGACCAGCTGGCCGCACGCGGCCTGACCACCGGTGACGTGGAAACCGCGCTGCGCAACGAGAACGTGGAGCTGCCGGCCGGCCGCATCGAGTCGACCGACCGCGATTTCACCCTGCGCGTGGAGCGCAACTACATCAAGCCCGAGGACTTCGCGACCATCCCGCTGGGCAAGGGCCGCGACGGCTACGTGGTGCGCATGGGCGACGTGGCGAAGATCGAGCTGGCCTCGGCCGAGCGCCGCGCGTACTACCGCAGCAACGGCGAGCCGGGCATCGGCCTGGGCATCGTCAAGACCTCCACCGCCAACGCGCTGGACGTGGCGCGCACCGCGCGCGCTGAAGCCGAGCGGGTGGCGCTGACCCTGCCCAAGGGCACGCAGATCTTCGTCGCCTTCGACAACACCACCTTCATCGAAGCGGCCGTGGACCGCGTCTACGCCACGCTGGTGGAAGCGATGATCCTGGTGCTGGCGGTGATCTGGCTGTTCCTCGGCAGTTTCCGCGCCGCGTTGATCCCGGCGGTGACGGTGCCGGTGTGCCTGGTCGCGGCGTTCATCGCGCTGTACGCGTTCGACTTCTCGATCAATCTGCTGACCCTGCTGGCACTGGTGCTGTGCATCGGCCTGGTGGTGGACGATGCGATCGTGGTGGTGGAGAACGTGCAGCGCCGCATCGACCTGGGCGAGCCACCGCTGGTGGCCTCCAAGCGCGGCACCGCGCAGGTCGCCTTCGCGGTGATCGCCACCACCGCGGTGCTGGTGGCGGTGTTCCTGCCGGTCGGCTTCCTGGAAGGCAACACCGGGCGCCTGTTCCGCGAGCTGGCGGTGGCACTGGCGGCGGCGGTGGCGTTGTCCGCGTTCGTTGCACTGACGCTGACGCCGATGATGGCCTCCAAGCTGCTCAAGCTGCACACCGGGCAGGCACCACGCGGGCTGCACGGCTTCATCAACCGCAACCTGGAACGCCTTGCCGGCGCCTATGGGCGGGTGCTCGATCACCATGTCGACCGCACCTGGATCTACCTGTTGGTGATGGTCGCCGCGCTGGCTGCCAGCTGGGGCCTGCTGAAGCTGCTGCCGTCGGAACTGGCGCCGGCCGAGGACCGCGGCTCGTTCCAGATCATGATCGACGGCCCGGAAGGCGCCGGCTACGACTACACCGTGCAGCAGGTGCAGCAGGTGGAAGCGTTGCTGGCGCCGCATGTGGGCCCGGACAAGCCGATCGTGCGCGCCAATCCGCGCGTGCCCGGCGGCTTCGGGGCCAGCGAAGAGATGCACACCGGCCGCGTCAGCATCTTCCTGCAGCCGTGGCGCCAGCGTAGCGAGGCCACGCCGGACGTGGCCAACGAACTGCAGAAGGAACTGGACACCATCCGCGGCGTGCGCGTGCGTACGCAGGTCGGCGGTGGCCTGGTGCGCAGCGGCGGGCAGCCGTTCCAGATCGTGCTGGGTGGCCCGGAATATGCCGAGATCGCGCAGTGGCGCGATCGCATCCTGCTGCGCATGGCCGACAACCCCGGGCTGGTCGGCCCGGACTCGGACTACAAGGAAACCCGGCCGCAGATGCGGGTGAACATCGATCGCCAGCGTGCGGCCGACCTTGGGGTGCCGGTGACCGCGATCGGTTCGGCGCTGGAAACCATGATGGGCTCGCGTCGCGTCACCACCTTCGTCGACAACGGCGAGGAGTACGACGTGCTGGTGCAGGCCGGCCGCGATGGCCGTGCCAGCCCGGCCGACCTGGCCGCGATCCGCGTGCGCGCCACCTCCGGTGAGCTGGTGCCGCTGTCCAACCTGGTCACGCTGAGTGAAGTGGCCGAGGCCGGCACGCTGAACCGCTTCAACCGCCTGCGCTCGATCACCATCAGTGCCGGCCTGGCGCCGGGCTATCCGCTGGGCGAGGCCATTGCCTGGGCACAGAACGTGGCCCAGGAAGAACTGCCGCAGTACGCGCAGGTGAACTGGAAGGGCGAATCGCGTGAGTACCAGAGCGCCGGCGGCGCTGTGCTGCTCACCTTCGCCATGGCCCTGCTGGTGGTCTACCTGGTGCTGGCCGCGCAGTTCGAGAGCTTCATCCATCCGCTGACCATCATGCTGACGGTGCCGCTGGGCGTGCTCGGCGCGCTGGTCGGGTTGTGGGTGAGTGGCGGCACGGTGAACCTGTTCAGCCAGATCGGCATCGTCATGCTGGTCGGCCTGGCTGCGAAGAACGGCATCCTCATCGTCGAATTCGCCAACCAGCTGCGTGACGACGGGCGCACGGTACGCGAGGCGATCATCGAATCGGCGATGGTGCGCCTGCGCCCGATCCTGATGACCTCGATCGCCACCGTGGTCGGCGCCATCCCGCTGGTGGTGGCCGGTGGCCCCGGTTCGGCCAGCCGTGGCACGATCGGCATCGTGATCATCTTCGGCGTGACCCTCTCGACGTTCCTGTCGCTGTTCGTGGTGCCGGCGTTCTACGCGCGGCTGGCCCCGTACACCCGTTCGCCGGAAGCGGTGAAGCGCGAGCTGGAGACGCAGGAAGCAGCGTCGCCGTCGGTGGGCGGCCATGCCTGACCGGCGCGCCGGCGGGGTCGGGCCAGGGGTCGGATCCCTTTCCGGAACGGAAAGGGCTCTGACCCCGCCACTCCAGGGTGAAGGTTTCCGACTGCGTCCCTGGCGCAATGAAGACCTGGAATCCCTGCTGCGCCACGCCAACGACGCCGAGGTGTCTCGCGGCCTGCGCGACCGCTTCCCGTACCCGTACACGCGCGCCGATGGCGAGGCCTTCCTTGAGGGCCGCGTATTGGCCCCCGGTACCCTGAACCTGGCCATCGAGATCGACGGCCAGGCCTGCGGCAGCGTCGGCGCCCAGCAGGGCGTGGCCGAGCGGGGGCACACCGCCGAACTGGGCTACTGGCTGGGCCAGGCGCATTGGGGCAAGGGCGTGATGACCCGTGTGGTCGGCCTGTTCGCACCGTGGGTGATGGACCAGCTGCGCCTGTTCAGGCTGCAGGCCACGGTGGTGGACTTCAACCTCGGCTCGGCGCGGGTGCTGGAAAAGAACGGCTTCCAGGAGGAGGGCGTGGAGCGCTGCGCCGTCTACAAGCGTGGCGTGCTGCACGACCTGCGCCGCTTCGCCCGGGTACGCACGCAGCTGCCGTGAACCCCCGGGGTCAGATCCCTTTTCGCCAGAAAAGGGCGCTGACCCCAACCCCTCAAACGGGCGAACCGGGGTCGGAGCCCTCGCGCGCTTCGCAAGGGATCCGACCCCTTGTCTTCTGGCGCTACCGCAGCGGCCTGCGATCAGGGAGAATCGACCGGTCCCCTCCAGCCGACGGGACGTCCTTACAACCCGCCGACTGGAGAGAGCGCGCGTGGAAGCAACCGTACACTTCATCAACAGCATCATCTGGAGCAAGGCACTGATCTTCGTGTGCCTGGGCGCCGGCCTGTTCTTCAGCCTGCGCACGCGCTTCATGCAGATCCGCGGCTTCTTCGAGATGTGCCGCCTCACCGTCAAGGGTGAGAAATCCGACGCCGGTGTGTCCTCGTTCCAAGCCCTGGCCATGTCGATGGCCGGCCGCATGGGTATCGGCAACATCGCCGGCGTGGCCACCGCTATCGCCTTCGGCGGCCCCGGTGCGATCTTCTGGATGTGGGTGATGGGCTTCCTCGGCGCGTCTACGTCGTATGTGGAATGCACCCTGGCGCAGATCTACAAGACCAAGGACGCCGAAGGCCGCTACCGCGGTGGCCCGGCGTACTACATCGAAAAGGCCATGGGCCTGAAGTGGTACGCGCTGGCCTTCGCCATCGCCACGATCATCGCTGCCGGCTTCCTGATGCCGGGCGTGCAGGCCAACGCCATCGCCGACAGCATCATCAACGCCTGCCGTGGCACCGCGCTGTGCGGTCCGCTCGATGGCCAGGCCTTCGGCATGGAATCGGTGCAGGCGCTGAAGCTGGGCATCGGCATCGTGGTGGCGCTGCTGCTGGGCGTGGTGATCTTCGGCGGCGTCAAGCGCATCGCCAACTTCGCCGAAGTGGTGGTGCCGTTCATGGCCGCCGGCTTCATCCTGATGGCCATCGTCATCATGATCATCAACTACGACCGCGTGCCGGAGATGTTCAACATCATCTTCAGCAGCGCCTTCGGCACCCACGCCGCGTTCGGCGCGATGATGGGCCTGGCGGTGGAGTGGGGCATCAAGCGCGGCATCTACGCCAACGAAGCCGGCCAGGGTTCGGGCCCGCATGCAGCGGCTGCCTCGGAAGTCTCGCACCCGGCCAAGCAGGGTTACGTGCAGGCCTTCGCCATCTACTTCGACACCATGATGGTGTGCACCGCCACCGCGTTCCTGATCCTGGCCAGCGGCACCTACAACGTCTACTCGCCTGCAGGCGCCAGCGCCCCGCCGATCTTCCAGGGCCTGGCCGGCATTCCCGAAGGCGCCGGTTACGCCCAGGCCGGCGTGGAAGCCGTGCTGCCGGGCTGGGGTTCGGCGTTCGTGTCCATCGCCATCTTCTTCTTCGCCTTCACCACCATCATGGCGTACTACTACATGGCAGAGACCAACCTCAGCTATGTGAACCACAACAAGAAGCGCCCGCTGACGGTGCTGGTGCTGCGCCTGGGCATCATCGGCATGGTGGTGTTCGGCGCATTCCACAATGCAACCCTGGCCTGGGCGCTGGGTGACATCGGCGTCGGCCTGATGGCCTGGCTGAACATCATTGCCATCCTCATCATCCAGAAGCCGGCGATGCTGGCCCTGCGTGACTACGAACGACAGAAGAAGCTCGGCCTGGATCCGGTGTTCGACCCTGATGCCCTGGGCATCAAGAACGCCGATTTCTGGCGCCAGCGCAAGCAGGAGAGTGTGTAAGTGAACAACCCTTGGAACAACCGCCGCCCGTCCGCCCGTCCGCCGCGCGCAACGCCGTTGCCGCGTCCGGAGGTGCCGGCCACGGGCGGTGGTGGGCGCGGTGGCAGCGACGAGCTGCGCCTGTACGGCCTCAATGCCGTGCTGGCCGCGTTCGAAGCGCGGCCGCAGGCGCTGCGCAAGCTGTACCTGCTGGAGGCGCGCATTCCGCGCCTGCAGCCGCTGCTGAAGTGGTGCGTGGCCAACCGCGTGGGGTATCGCGTGGTTGAAGACGGCGATCTGAACAAGCTTGCCGGCACCACCCACCACGAAGGCGTGGTGGCTGACGTGCTGCGCGCACCGGCACTGCCGCTGGCGCAGTGGCTGGAGCAGGTCGGTGACGGTCCGGCGCTGGCGTTGTGGCTGGATGGCGTGGGCAACCCGCACAACCTCGGCGCGATCCTGCGGTCGGCCGCGCACTTCGGTGCCAAGGCGCTGCTGCTGCCGGCCGGCAGCACGCTGGCGCTGTCCGGTGCCGCCGCGCGCGTGGCCGAGGGCGGTGCCGAGGCGGTGCCGCTGGTGCAGCTGCCGGAGACCGCTCAGGCGATGGCACAGCTGCGTGCCGCCGGTTTCGGCCTGGCCGCGACCCTGGTGGAGGGCGGTGACGACGTGTTCCGCACCGCGCTGCCGCAACGCCTGGTGTATGTGATGGGCGCCGAAGGCGAGGGCATGGACCGTGGCCTGGCGGGGGCGTGCGACCTGCAGGTCTCGATTCCCGGCAGCGGCGCAGTGGAGAGCCTGAACGTGGCCTCGGCCACGGCGGTGCTGCTGGCGCAGTGGGCCAGCCGCCGCAGCTGATCTGGTATCCCGGATCGGATCCCTCGCCGCGGGCGAGGGCTCCGACCCCTTCCAGGGTTCGTCATTGCGTCAAGCGCGCATGACGTTTTGAAAGTTTCCTTATTGGTCAGCCGCTTCCGGCAACGCAGGGTGGAACTCCATCCCACGGTGTCCAGAAGAGGCTGCCATGCATCACCCACGCTGTATCCTCATCGCATTGCTGGTCCTGACCAGCGTCCTTGCCAACGGCCGTGCCGCAGCCGGCGAACGCAGCCTGGACGGGGTCAACTTCACCGGTCCGCTGATCACCCCCAATCCGGCCGGCCTGCCGCAGGGCAACTGGTACATCGAACCCTACCTGGTGCGGGTCGACAGCCGCGATCAGTATGACGATGGCGGCCATCGCCGCGGCAGCGCGCAGCACAGCGGTGCGTGGGCCACGGTAGTGCCGATCATCTACGGCTTCAGCGACCGGGTGATGGGCCAGGTCAATCTCAGTGCATCGCGTGCCGAACAGGGCAGCGCGCGCAGCAGTGGTTTCCGCGCCGGCGATACCACCGCGCGCCTGCAGTACCTGCTGCAGGCGCCCAATGCCGATGGCACGCGTCCGGCCATCTCGGTCGCGCTGGTGCAGCGCTTCAGTACCGGCAGCCATGACCGCATCACCGGCAATCCGCTTGATGCGCAGGGCGACGGTGTGCAGCGCACCACTGCCGCATTGGGCGTGCAGCAGGTGGTCTGGCTGGGCAACGACCGCCCGCTGCGCTGGCGCGCCCAGCTCAGCGCGGGGCCGGCGCCGTCGCGCACGGCGATCTCCGGGGCCAGCGTCTACGGCACCGATGACAGCTTCCAGGGACACATCTCCCGCGGTTCGGTGCTGGGCCTGTCGGTGGGGGCCGAGTACAGCTTCAATCCGCGCTGGGTCGGCGTGATGGAAGTGGCCGCCAGCCGCGAGACCGGCCAGCGCCTGAGTGGTTTCGCGCGTAACGCCAGCGGCCACGTCGAGCGCATCGAGGAACATCGCCCGGCCAGCCGCAGCGTCACCCTGGCGCCGGCCGTGGAGTACCACTTCAGCCCGACGCTGGGCCTGATCGCCGGCGTGGAATTCAGCGTGGCGGGTCGCAACACCCGCCATATCGTCAGCCCCCAGATTGCCTTGGGTATGTTCTTCTAGGAGGTCGCCGATGAACATCGAATCCATCGTCAACACGATCCTCGGCGTCGTCTGGAGCCCCTACCTGGTGGTGCTGTGCCTGCTCACCGGCCTGTATTTCAGTGTGCGCACGCGCTTCATCCAGCTGCGTGCATTGCCGGACATGCTGCGCCTGATGTTCCGCCATGAGCGCTCCGATGCCGGGGTGTCGCCGTTCCAGGCGTTGTCCCTTTCGCTGTCCAGCCGGGTGGGCGTCGGCAACATCGCCGGCGTCGCCATGGCCATCGCCTTCGGCGGCCCCGGCGCGATCTTCTGGATGTGGATCGTCGCCTTCCTCGGTGCGTCCAGTGCTTTCATCGAATCCACGCTCGCGCAGATCTACAAGGATCGCGACGGCAAGGGGCAGTACCGGGGCGGCCCGGCGTACTACATCGAGAAAGGCCTCGGCCAACGCTGGTATGCCGTGCTGTTCGCACTGGTGACGGTGCTGGCGGGCGCGATGCTGGCCGGCACCCAGTCCAATGCGATCACCAGTGCGGTGAACGAAGCCTGGGACGTACCGGTGATGACCACCACCGCGGTTCTGCTGGTTGTGCTGGGCGCCATCCTCATCGGCGGTGTGCGGCGCATTGCGCGCGTGGCCGAATGGGTGGTGCCGCTGATGGCCGTGGCCTACCTGCTGGTCACGGCGCTGGTGATGGTGCTCAACGCGGAGAAGCTGCCGGAGGTGATCATGCTGGTGCTGCGCAGTGCATTCGGTGTGGATGCAGCGTTCGGTGCGATGATCGGTACTGCCATCCAGTGGGGCGTGCGTCGCGGCGTGCTGTCCAACGAGGCCGGCATGGGCAGTGGGGCGCACCCGGCCGCCGCCGCGGAAGTTTCGCATCCGGTCAAGCAGGGCCTGGTGCAGTCGTTCTCGGTCTACATCGACACGATGGTGGTGTGCAGTGCGACCGCCTTCCTGATCCTGTCCACCGGCCTGTACAACGTCTACGACCCGGCGGTGAACGGCATTCCCGATGACGCGCGCCTGCTGCTGGGCAATCTGCCCGGCGTCGAGGCCGGGCCACGCTTCGTGCAGCATGCGGTGGAATCGGCGCTGCCGGGCTTCGGCCGTTCGTTCGTGGCGCTGGCGATCCTGCCGTTCGCGTTCACCACCATCCTCGCGCTGTACTACATGGCCGAGACCAACGTCAGCTATCTGTGCCGCGATCGGCCGACGGCGTGGCTGATGGGCGTCTTCCAGCTGCTGTTCCTGGCAGCGACCGGCTACTCGGCGGTGAACAGTGCCACAGTGGCCTGGTCGCTGGGTGACATCGGCGTTGGCCTGATGAGCTGGCTGAACATCATCGCCATCCTGCTGCTGCAAAGGCCTGCCCTGGCCGCACTGCGCGACTACGAGCAGCATCGCCAGGCCGGCAAGGATCCGCTGTTCAACCCGAAACTGCTGGGCGTGCGCAACACCAGCGTGTGGGAGGGCTGACAGGATCGGGGTCAGATCCCTCGCCAGGGCGAGGGCTCTGACCCACGCCATTGCCCGGTGGGTGCGAACCTCGGTTCGCACCGCTCTTCCCGCTGCACTCGCCGGGCATGGCCCGGCGCCAGCGCATCACTCGTTCGGCGGCGTGGTCGCCTTGGCCTCGCTGCCGAAGCTGCCATCGGCTTCCGCCGCCAGGTACGCGAACACGGTGTACGCGGCCACGTTCTGTGCCAGTGCCTTCGGGTCGATCTTGTCCAGCGTGTCGTCAGCGGTGTGGTGCAGGTGGAAGTAGTCCGAGCCGTCCTGCGCCAGCCACGCCCACGCACCGCCCTTGGCGGCCAGCGGGCCGACGTCCGGGCCCGGGCCCCCCTTGTCGGCCTGGTACTCGATGCCCAGCGGCTTCATCACTTCGGCAATCTGCTTCGTCGCTTCGCGCGAGCCTTCCGGGTTCGGCGAACCGGTATTGAAGGCGTAGATGCGGCCGGCGCCGAAGTCGCTCTCGGCGGCCAGCTGGTGCAGCGCCACGTCCTTCGCGTGCGCTTCGGCATAGGCCTTGCCGCCGTACAGGCCCTGTTCCTCGTTGGCGAAGGCGATCACGCGGATGGTGCGCTTCGGTGCCTGCTTCAGCTGGCCGATCAGGTGGCCTGCAGCCATGGTGATGCCCACGCCTGCGCCGTCATCGACAGCGCCGGTGCCCAGGTCCCACGAATCCAGGTGACCGCCGATCACCACCACTTCCTTCGGCAGGCTGCGGCCGGTGATCTCGCCGATCACGTTGTACGAAGTGGCCGTGCCATCCCAACCGCAGTCCAGCGCCACCTTCACAGTGGTGCTGCCACGCGCCAGCAGGCGCGCCAGCTGGTCGGCATCGGGCACCGACAGCGCGGCCGACGGCACCGGGGTCAGGCCGTCATCGAAACGGGTGATGCCGGTGTGCGGCACGCGGTGCGAGTCGGTACCGGCCGAGCGCATCAGGAAACCGACCGCGCCCTTGCGGATCGCCTCGGAGGGGCCCTTGCTGCGGATCGCGCCGCCACGGCCGTAGTCGCGGCCATCGCGGAACGGCAGCATCTGGTAATCGACGAAGGCGATCTTGCCCTTCAGCGAACCCGCCGGTGCGGCCTGCAGCGCGGCCAGGTCGGCAAAGCGCACCACTTCGGCTTCCACGGTGCCACCCGGGCTGCCGCCCAGTGCCGTGATCTGCAGCGGCTGCGGGTTCCTGCCGGTCACGGCGGCGTGTTCACTGCGGCGTTCCCACTTCGGGAACGTCACCGGCTCCTTCCAGACCTTGTCGAAGCCCAGGGCCTTGAACTTGGCTTCGGCCCAGGCGACCGCGCGGGCATCGGCTTCGCTGCCGGCAATGCGCGGACCGATCTCGGTGGTGAGCGATTCGACCACCTTCCAGCCGGTGTCATCGGCCAGCGCCTGGTCGCGCAGTTGTGCGGCGGTGGCCAGCGACGCCGGGGGCAGGGTGGTGGTGCGCGGCGCCGCGAAGGCCGGGGCGGCCAGCAGGGCGAGGGAGGATGCGATGGCAAGGACGCGGCGACGCATGGACAACTCCGGGAAGGGACCTAAGCCTTGGAGCTTAACAGTCGTTCAGCCCGGCGCATGGGCGGGAGGTCATGGCTGGCGCGGATGCTGTTTTCCGCCAGATGCAGCAAAGCGAAAGCCCCGCCGGAGCGGGGCTTTCGAGCAGTCGCGGCCGGCACGATCGTTCTGCGGCCTTATTTCTTCAGGCTGTCGCGGATCTCGCGCAGCAGCACCACTTCTTCGGCCGGCGCGGCCGGTGCCGCTTCCTTCTTGCGCGACAGGCGGTTGATCGCCTTGACCACCAGGAAAATGGCGAAGGCCACGATCACGAACTGGATCAGCGTGTTGATGAAGTCACCGTAGCCGATCACTACCGCCGGAATTTCCTTGCCATCGGGGCCGAGCCGGGCCGGTGACAACGTCCAGGCCAGTTGCGAGAAGTCCACCTTGCCGATCAGCAGGCCCAGCGGCGGCATGATGATCTTCTCGACCAGCGCCGTCACGATCTTGCCGAAGGCCGCGCCGATCACCACGCCGACGGCGAGGTCGATGACGTTGCCGCGCATCGCGAATTCCTTGAACTCGGTGAGCATTCCCATTGTTGTTTTTCTCCGGTGGGGAAGTGGACAGCGCGCAGGGTAGCGCAGGTGATGTCAGCCGGCGATCACGCCGTGGCGCTCGGCCACGTTTTCCAGGCGGGCACTGAAACGGTCGCCGGGCTTCAGCGCAGCCACCCCGGACGGGGTACCCATGAACACCAGGTCGCCGGCACGCAGCTGCCACAGCTTGGACAGCTCGTGCAGGATTTCCGGCACGTTCCAGATCATCTGGTCGAGCAGCGCCTGCTGGCGCACCTCGCCGTTGACCTCCAGCGACAGATTCAGCGCAGCCAGGTCGCCCACTTCTTCGGCGTGGACGATCTCGCTGATCGGCGCGGAGGCATCGAAGCCTTTGGCCGCATCCCACGGGTGGCCCTTGTCCTTGGCCGCGGCCTGCAGGTCGCGGCGGGTCAGGTCCAGGCCGACGGCATAGCCGTAGACCAGTGCGTCGGCGTCGGCCACGGCCAGCTCGCCGGCGGGCGCATCCCGGCCGATCGCCACCACCAGTTCCACTTCGTGGTGCAGGTTGGCGGTTGCCGGCGGATAGGGGATGGCATCGTCGTGGCCGACCACGATCGCATCGGCCGGCTTGCTGAAGAACATCGGGCGGCCACGGTCATCGGCCGCCGGCACCGCGGCACCCATTTCGCGGGCGTGGTCGGCGAAATTGCGGCCGACGCAGTAGATGCGGTGCACGGGGAAACTGCCACCACCGGCTACCGGCACACGCGGCAGGGCTACGGCAGGGATCACATCGGAGACATCGGACATGCGGGCATCCAGGAAGGGCGTGCCCGCAGTCTAGAACGCATGGCGCCCGCCGTCAGCGGGCGCGCAGGAGGTGGATCAGCGCGAGGCCGGCAACACCGGCTTGCGTACCACGCGGTACTCGCCCTCGACCACGGTCGGGTCGACCGGGCGTGCAGTCCCCGGCTTGCGCGAGGCCAGCAGCTTCCATGCCAGGCCAACCAGGATCATCGCGGCACCGACGAACACGCCGATGAACACCATCGCGGCCAGGATCGCCAGGCCAAGCAGGCCCACGGCAACGCGCACCAGCGGGTGACGCGGCTTGCGCGGCGCGAACAGGGTGCGGAACTGGTTGAAGGCGGATGCGCGATTGAACATGGCGGCTCGATAGGCTGGGATCAGCGAAAGCAGAGTATCGGGACGCGCCACTGTCATTGAGTGAAAAACTCGTTAAATATAGCCTGTGCTTATTACAGATCAATGACTTGTGTTCATGTCGCAGCCAGTCACCTGAGTGGGCATGCGACAATGCGGGTTTACCGTACGAGCCTTTGCCATGACTGCCGCTGCCGCCCTGATCGCCCTGGATGCCCTCGCCGATGGCGCGTTTGCCGAGGTCGAAGCGCTGGTCGATGGCGATGCCGAATCGCTGGTGCTGTACCGCGACGGTGCGCAGGTGCGCGCGTTCCTGAACATCTGCCCGCATGCCGGCCGCCGTTTGGACTGGGCACCGGGCCAGTTCCTGAAGAGCCGCGAGGGGCATCTGGTCTGCGCCGCGCACGGCGCCTCGTTCGCGCTGGACAGTGGCGACTGCATCGCCGGCCCGTGCAAGGGCGACCGCCTGCGCGCGGTGCCGGTGGACGTGCGCGACGGGCAGGTTTACCTGGCTTGAAGCCAGCTGGGGGTCGGATCCGTCTTCCGCAGGAAAACGGCTCTGACCCCATCAAGCCAGGAGCAGTCGAGCATGGCTCGACGCTACAAAAGCCGTGTCGACCGAGGTCGGCAGCTACCAGAACGAGATCCGTGCCGGCCAGCGGCCGGCACTACCGGGGGACAGGGCGCAGCCCTGCCAACAAACCCCAAGCCTCAGAACATCAGGTTGATCATCAGCACCACCACGCAGGTGTAGATCAGCGACAACGGGCCGCCGACCCGCCACATCTCGCGCGGGGTGTAGTTGGCCGGGCCGGTGATCATCGATATCACCGGGTTGGAGGCCGTCATCAGGTTGTTGGACGCCGACAGCGCCACGATCAGTGCGAACGCGGTCGGGTTGCCGCCTGCCGCCAGCGCCAGGTTCACCGCGATCGGCACCATTACGATGGTCGCGCCCACGTGGCTGATCACCAGCGAGAACGCTGTGGTCAGCAGTGCCAGTGCCACCTCCAGCACCCACACCGGAATGCCGGTCGGCAGCTTGTCGATGGTGTGGCCGGCCACCCACGCCGCCGCACCACTGGAATCCATCGCCCAGCCAAGCGGAATCAGCCCGGCCATCATGAATACCGTCTTCCAGTTGATCGAGGCATACGCCTCGTCCATGCGCAGCACGCCGGTCAGCAGCATGCCCGCCACGCCGGTCATCAGCGTCAGCGCCACCGGCAGCTTGCTGGTCAGCGCGATCAGGATGGTCAGCGCGAAGATCGCCATGGCGATCTTGAACTTGTGCGGTCGCTGCTCGCCGGTGGGGTAATCGGTGACCACCACGAAGTCGCGGCTCTTGGCGGCCTGCGCCAGGTCGGTCCAGATGCTGTGGAACACCAGCATGTCACCGGCGCGCAGCTGCACGTCGCGCACGTCCTCGCGGATCACCTGCTTGTCGCGGTTGATCGCCAGCAGGCTGATGCCGCGCTCCTTGCGCAGGCGCAGGTCGGCCGCGCTCTTGCCGATCACATTCGAGGTCGGCGGCACCACCGCCTCGGAAATACCGGCGCGGCTGGGGTTGAACAGGTCGCCCAGGTGCTTCAGGCGCGAGGACATGCGCAGGAACTGGTTCTGCGCGAAGTCGCTGATCTGCTGGCGCGGGCCCATCGCACCGAGCACGCTGCCGACCCAGATGCGCATCTCTGCCGGCGGCGCCAGGCGGGTGTCGTTGCCGGTCTTCAGCGCCAGCAGCAACGGCGCGTCGTGCAGGTTCTCGGCCTCGCCCAGGGTCATGCCCACCAGCGGGCTTTCCGCGCTCACCACCAGCTCGAACACGTCGCCTTCGATGCCGTAGGTCTTGGCGAAGTAGCTTTCGGTGCGCGCCGGGGTGACCCCGTCGTTGACCAGGTTCTCTTCCTCGATCAGCTTGCGGTCGCCGTAGTAGCGGAAATACAGCAGCGAGGCGACCAGCAGCGCCACGCCGATCGGCAGCGGTGCGAACATGCGCAGCGGCTCGATGGTGGCCAGGCCCGAGGGCAGGTTGTTGTTGGCCGAGGCCAGCAGGTCGTTCAGCAGGATCAGCGGCGAGTTGCCGACCATGGTCAGCGCACCGCCCATCACGATCGCCGCCGAGATCGGCAGCAGCAGACGCTGCATCGTCAGGCCCGTGCGCGCCGCCAGCCGCGAGGCGACCGGCAGGTACAGCGCCATCACCGATGGGTTCTGCATGAAGGACGAATTCAGGCCGGCAATGGCGGTGGTCATCATCAGCAGCCGCTGCTCAACGCCATGGCCACGCCGCAGCAGCCAGGCGGCCAGCCGGTTCAGTGCCCCGGTGCGGTCCAGGCCCGCACCGAGGATGGTGGTGGCGATGATGCTCATCACCGCGTTACCGGAGAAACCGCCAAAGATCTCCTCCGGCGCGATCAGCCCGGTGACACCCAGCACCACCAGCACCACCAGCGCGACCACGTCGGCGCGGATGCGCTCGAACAGGAACATCGCCATCGTGAAGCCGACCAGCCCGAGCACGAGCTTCATGTCGTTGGTCAGCGTCAGCGCGGTATCCATGTGGGGCGCGGCGTCCTCAGGCGATCGTCAGGTGCGGTCGTACAACAGGTCCCAGACGCCATGGCCGAGTTTCTGGCCGCGGGTCTCGAAGTGGGTCTGCGGGCGCCAGTCCGGGCGCGGCACGCTGCCACGCGGGCCGGCGCGGTTGACCAGGCCGGCGGTGGCATCGAGCACGTCCCACATCTGCTCGGCGTAGTCTTCCCAGTCGGTGGCGCAGTGCAGGCGGCCACCCGGGCGCAGCTTGCGCACCAGCAGTTCGGCGAACGCCGGCTGCAGCAGGCGGCGCTTGTTGTGGCGCTTCTTGTGCCACGGGTCCGGGAAGTAGATGCGCACTTCATCGAGGGCGCCGTCGGCGATCTCGTTCTGCAGCACTTCCACCGCGTCGTGGTGGTACAGGCGCACGTGGTCGGCGTTGTCGTCGGCCAGCGCGTTGAGCAGCCGGCCCACGCCCGGGGCGTGCACTTCGATGCCGATGTAGTCGCGCGACGGATCGTGCTGCGCAGCGAAGCGCAGCGCGGCGCCGTTGCCGAAGCCGATTTCCAGCACCTTGTGCGCCGGGCGGCCGAAGGTGGCGTCCAGGTCACGCGGCTGGCCGGTGTAGTCGAGGCCGAAGCGCGGCCAGCGTTCGTCGAACGCGCGCTGCTGGGCCGGGGTGAAACGACCCTGGCGCAACACGAAGCTGCGCACCTCGCGGCGGCCCTCGTTCACGGTGAAGGGCTTGGGCGGGGCCTTGGAACCGGCGCTGTCGAAAGGATTGGTCATCAGCCGATCAGCCCGTCCACTGGCGAAGAAGCGCTGGCGTAGCGCTTGCGCGGGATGCGTCCGGCCAGGAACGCCTCGCGGCCGGCCTCGACCGCCTTGCGCATCGCACTGGCCATCAGCACCGGATTGCGCGCACCGGCAATGGCGGTATTCATCAGCACGCCGTCGCAACCCAGCTCCATCGCGATCGCGGCATCGGAGGCGGTACCCACGCCGGCATCAACGATGATCGGCACCTTGGCGTCTTCGATGATCTGCAGCAGGTTGTACTTGTTCTGGATGCCCAGGCCCGAACCGATCGGCGCGGCCAGCGGCATTACCGCAGCGCAGCCGATCTCTTCCAGGCGCTTGGCCAGGATCGGGTCGTCGGAGGTGTAGACCATCACCTCGAAGCCGTCCTTGACCAGCTGTTCGGCAGCCTTGAGGGTCTGCATCACGTCCGGGTACAGGGTCTTCTGGTCGCCCAGCACTTCCAGCTTGGTCAGGTTGTGGCCGTCCAGCAGTTCACGGGCCAGGCGGCAGGTGCGCACGGCATCCTCGGCGGTGTAGCAGCCGGCGGTGTTGGGCAGGATGGTGAAACGCTCCGGCGGCAGCACGTCGAGCAGGTTCGGCTCGCCCGGGTTCTGCCCGATGTTGGTGCGGCGGATGGCCACAGTGACGATCTGGGCGCCGGCAGCCTCGGTGGCCAGGCGGGTTTCTTCCAGATCCTTGAACTTGCCGGTGCCGGTCAGCAGCCGCGAGCCATAGGTCTTGCCGGCGATCACCAGCGAATCGGGGGAGACATGAACGTTCATGGCGCGATTATCGCTTATCCGCCTGAAGATGGGGTCATGCAAGGCGGTGCTGTCCGCAGGAGGGCGAGGGTAGTGCCGGCCGCTGGCCGGCAAATGCAGGGTGCCTGACAGCGTCGGATTGCCGGCCAGCGGCCGGCACTACCCGCGCAGCCTCATCCGCCGCCCAGCGCGTGCACGATCTCCACCACGTCGCCTTCGGCCAGGACGTGCTCGCCATGGCGGCTGCGGCTGACGATCTCGCCGTTGACCTCGACCGCGACCCGGCGCTGCAGCAGCTGCTCGGCCTGCAGCAGATCGTGGAGGGTCGCCGAGGCGGGCAGGGTACGGGGTTCGCCGTTGAGCTGGATGTTCATCACCGCATTGTCGCCGATGGCCTGCGCGGATCGGAACCCTTGCAAATGTCGCTGATCGCCAGCCCCGGCACAGCGGGGTCCAGCGCCCTCGGGCGACAATCCATGCGGCGGCGCAGCGTGAGCAAAACGCGGCGCAGTGAAACCATTCACCGTGCGCCGGCGTACGTCCGCCGGGTCCTCAACGATATCCCCACAGGAGTTTTTTACATGCTGCTCAGCAAACGCCCGATCCGCTCCCTGATGGCGGCCGCGATCGCGCTGGCCGCGCTTCCGGCCATGGCAGGCGAATCCCCGTATTCCAAGGCCGTGTTCTTCGGCGACAGCCTGACCGATGCCGGCTATTTCCGCCCGCTGCTGCCGGCCGATGTGCGTCCGGTGACCGGCCAGTTCACCACCAACCCCGGTTGGGTGTGGGCGCAGCAGGTCGCCAACTACTACGGCCTCAACGGCGCCGCCAACGGCAACGGCCAGAGCGGCGACAACTACGCGGTCGGCGGTGCCCGCGTCGGCGTGGACGTGGCGAGCCCGATGGGAACCATCCCGTCGCTGAAGTCGCAGGCGGCGCGTTATCTGGCTGCCAATGGCGGCAAGGCTGACGCCAATGTCCTGTACACGGTGTGGGGCGGTGCCAATGACCTGTTCGCGGCCGCCGCTGCGCCGGCGCAGGCACAGGCCATCATCGGCGCCGCCGTCACCGATCAGATCGCCCTGGTCGGCGCGCTGAAGCAGGCCGGTGCCGAGTACGTGCTGGTGCCGAACCTGCCCAACGTCGGCCTGACCCCGGCCTTCCGCGGTCCGAATGCCGCCGCCGCCACCGCGCTGTCGGCCGGCTACAACAAGGCGCTGTACGGCGGCCTGAAGCAGGCCGGCATCGCGTTCATCCCGCTCGATACCTTCACCGTGCTGGGCGAAGTCGCCGCCAACCCGGGCATGTACGGCTTCACCAACGTCACCAGCACCGGTTGCAGGATCGACCCGGCCAACTCGACGCAGAGCATCCTGACCTGCAACCCGACCAGCTACGTCAGTCCGGATGCGGCCAACACCTACCTGTTCGCCGACGGCGTGCACCCGACCACCGCCGGCCACCAGCTGCTGGGCCAGTATGCGGTGTCGGTGCTGGAAGCCCCGCGCCTGCAGCAGGTGCTGAGCCACTCGGCGCAGACCATCGGTCGTTCGCGTGCCGACCAGGTCAGCATGCACCTCGGCGGTCGTCCGGCCGACGGCCTGTCCTGGTGGGGTGGCGTGCGTGGCGACCTGCAGCGCTACGACCACGCCGACCTGTACGACGGCCTGGCCCCGGCCGGCCTGTTCGGTATCGACTGGGCCCGCGACGGCATGGTGTTCGGTGGCTTCGCCGGCTTCGGTCGCCTCAACGCCGACTTCGGCAACAGCCGTGGCGACTTCACCCAGAAGGACACCACCGCCGGTCTGTTCGCAGGCTGGTATGGCGACCGCATCTGGGTGAATGGCCAGGTCAGCTACACCTGGCTGTCCTATGACGTGAACCGCAAGGTCCAGCTGGGCCCGGCCACCCGTGAGCATGGTGGTTCGCCGGACGGCAGCAACCTGACCGCCGCGCTGAACGCCGGTTACGAGTTCGGCACCGAAGGTGGCTTCCGCCACGGCCCGATCGCCTCGGTGATCTGGCAGAAGGTGAAGATCGACGGTTACACCGAAAGCGCTGCGGCCGGCACCCTGGCCACCGCACTGGGCTACGACCGCCAGAACGTCGATTCGACCGTGGGTCGCATCGGCTGGCAGGCCCGCTTCGATGGCGGCACCCTCAAGCCGTACGCCCAGGTGACCTACGATCACGAGTTCGAGGACACCAAGCAGGCCAGCGCCTGGCTGCAGACCCTGCCGGAGCTGGGCAGCTACCGCGTGCCGGGCCTGAAGTTCGACAAGAACTACGCCACCGTCGTGCTGGGTGCCCGCACCGAACTGTTCGGCCTGCAGAGCAACTTCGGCCTGAGCGCGTCGACCGGCCAGAAGCGCGCGCAGGACGCCACCCTGTTCGCCAACTTCAGCGGCACGTTCTAAGCAGCAACCGCCGGGGTCGGAGCCCTTTCCGCAGGGAAAGGGCTCTGACCTGTTGCGCCAGGGGGCGGATCCGTTTCCGCCAGGAAACGGCTCTGCCCCCTTTGCGGCATGCTGCCATTGCGCAACACTGGCCCAACCGCATAGACTTTCACCGCGCACTGCGGGCGTAGCTCAATGGTAGAGCTGTAGCTTCCCAAGCTACTGACGTGGGTTCGATTCCCATCGCCCGCTCCACCGCATCATTCTGCGGACTTCCGCAGAAGTCCAAGAGAGTCTGCAAGTCGTTGCCACACAAGGACTTTTCCTCTCTTTGACGTTCTGCCGTAGTCCACTGCGATCCGCCTACAGCCGGGACTTTTAAGTCCACAAACAAGTCCATTTTTGCGGGCGCGGCTGATTCCGGATTGTTGATGGAGGGGCGAGGTCGACGTGACCAGCATCTGGTTCCTGACTCATGTTCAGGAGCAAGAGCATGGCACTCTCAGACCTGGCCGTTCGACAGGCCAAGGCAACTGGCAAGGCATACACCCTCCCTGACTTGGATGGCCTCTCCCTGGCCGTCACGGCTGCAGGGGGCAGGACTTGGCACTTCCGTTACTACTGGGCGGGCAAGCAGAAGCGGATGTCGCTCGGCACCTACCCGGAGGTGACGCTTCGCGAGGCCCGCAGCCTACGCGACGAAGCGCGCGCCCTGCTGGCCAAAGGCACCAATCCTCGCGTTCACCGCAAGCAGAAGCGCACTGCTGTCCGGCTCGCCGACGAAAACACCTTCGAGGCGGTGTATCGCAAGTGGCTCAAGCATCGCGGGCTCAGCCTCAAGGAAGGCCGGCAGACGACCCTCTCGATCCTTCCGCGCATCTTCGACAAGGATGTGCTGCCCGCCTTGGGCAAGCGGTCGATCTATGAGATCAAGCGTCCCGACCTCTTGGAGGTGATCGCCAAGATCGAGAAGCGCAGGGCGCTCTCCGTCGCCGAGAAAGTCAGGACGTGGTTCAACCAACTGTTCCGCTACGCGCTGGTGATCGTGCCGGGCCTGGAGCAGAACCCCGCCTCCGATCTCGATGTGGTGGCGCTGCCGCTGCCACCCGTCAACCACAACCCGTTCCTGCGCATGGCCGAGCTGCCGAAGCTGTTGCAGCGGCTGCGCAGCTATCGCGGCAGGCGGCAGACCCAGCTCGGGCTGCGGCTATTGCTGCTGACCGGCGTGCGAACCGGCGAGCTGCGACAGGCGATGCCGGATCAATTCGATCTGGACCGTGGGTTGTGGATCATCCCGGCCGACGTCGTGAAGCAACTCCAGTTGGATATGCGCAAGAAGCGGCAGCAGCCGAAGGACATCCCGCCCTACATCGTGCCGCTGTCGATTCAGGCCATGGAGATCGTCCGGCACCTGCTGGATGAGTTCAAGCCGGCCCAGCGCTACCTGTTCCGGCACGACAGCGACTTGAAGAAGCGCATCAGCGAGAACACGCTCAATGGTGCGCTCAAACGCATGGGCTATCAGGAACGCCTGACCGGACACGGTATCCGCGGCACGATGTCCACTGCGCTCAACGAGATCGGCTACCCGAAGGTCTGGGTGGATGCACAGCTCTCGCATGTCGATCCCAACAAGGTCAGCGCGACCTACAACCATGCCGAGTACGTGGAGCAGCGTCGCCGCATGATGCAGGACTGGGCCGATCGGCTCGACCTCTTCGAGCAGAACCAGGTCGAGGCGGCCAGCATGCCGCTCACCGTGCATCTGGAAGGCGTGCCCGCATTCCCGAGTGAGCAAACCGAAAGCGCCCCCTCTACGCCGATTGCCGCTTCGCCAATCCTGCTCGTGACGAAGCCGGGTGACGCCATGCCGTTGGTTTCTGCCGCCGCACATCGGCTGCCGGCGGTTCCGCCCCCTCGATCGGCCGCGCCGCTGGTGCCTTCGGACATTCAGCGCGAGAGGATGGAGCTGTTCGATGTCTTCGAAGCGCCGCACAACCTTTCCGTCGCTGCGTTTGCCAAGATGGCGGGCAAATCCCGCAGGTGGATCAGTTACGAGATCAAGGCGGGCAACTTGCTGGCGTTGAACGTAGGCAACCGCGGCCAGCGCGTGCCGGACTGGCACCTCGACCCACTCAAGCACGAGCTGATCCAGTCCGTCCTGAAGCTGACCAGGGGTGCGGACCCTTGGCAGATCTACCATGCACTGCTGCAACCGCGCTCGATGCTGCGGGGGCGTTCGGCACTGGAGGGCGTGACGGCCAGCAATCTCGACAAGCTCGTCATGGCAGTGAGCACAGCCGTGAAGGAAAGCGAATGGACCCCGCTGCGAGTCGGGGTCGCCTAGCAGCAGGAATGCGGGATCGTGGCGAAACCGCGATCCCCGCGCGTCTGTCAGGACACCAAGCGCGCGCGGCGGGCGAATCTTGCCTGGGTGTCCGACAAGGTAGCGTTGCGACGGAGCAGGTAAGCCATCACGATCGTTGGTGCGCCGGCCAGCGGCCGCACGGCGATGCCTCGGCGTAGGTAGCTCGCCAGTCTCGCGGCAGGTGCAATGGAAATCCCGTACCCGGCGGCAACCAGCGTCATCGCCACATCGAATGTCTCCACCGTTTGCTCTCGCTCCTGCAGCGCGTTCTCGAACACGCGCTGTACGGTCATGCGCCATGGTTCATCGGCCGTGGACTGCGCGCAGATCAAGGGCTGCTTGAGCACTTCCTGGCACGGCACTTCACGGTAGGCCAGCAGGTGAGAGCGCTTGGCCACGGCGACCGCCAGCGTGCCATGCCACAGCGGCTCGCATACCCAGCCAGGCCACTGCCGGGCAACCGCAGACAAAGCGAAGTCGAAGCCGTCGCCCGGCAGCTCCGCGCCTCGACCGGGATCTGTCCACCCGGCCAGGACGGCATGGGTCTCCGGCTCTTCGGCACGCTGCAGGGCGAGCACGTCGGCGAGCTGGGGAGGCACCCATTCGCCGAGGACGGCCATGCGAATTTCGGCGGTGATGTCACTCGATTCCACGTCCAGCTCCCCCAGGCGGTGAACTCGTGGCAACTGATCTCGAAGCCGTTGGATGAGTTAAGTTTAACGTGGTTTAAATCGTGACCGTGTTCGACGCTCTTGGCAATGCCAAAGCGTTCGATCCAAAGGGGCCGCCCCACCGGCACCACTACCTACGAAGCGGAACCAGCCATCGCGTTTGGGGCTGCCGTGCGGGAAGAAAGAACCAACCAGGGCATCGCTCAGGAAACGCTGGCCCACATGGCCGGCATCGAACGGTCGCACATGGGCAAGATCGAGCGCGGCGAGCATGTCCCCACGCTCCCTCTCATCCTCAAGATTGCCCGTGCGCTGAAATGCAGTTCCGCCCACTTGATGACTCTGACCGAAGCCAAGCTGGCGGAGTCGGCCCCATCCGCAGATTGAAGCCGGCCCGCACAGCGGTCGCATGCCTACGCCTGATCGTCGTCCTTGCCCCCAAGGGCTGAATCTTCGCGCTTTGCGGCCTCGTTGAGGAGCCGCAGGTATGGGTTGTCTGGCGGCGTCTCCTGCAACAGCGTATCCGGGCTGACGAGCAGGTAGCCGTGCAGCCGGCGCGACTTGCGCGGCCCCGTGACTTCGCAGGTCCAGATGTTCAGCCCGCTCGGCTGCTTGCGGTGCTGTCCCAACTTCTCGAAGCGCTTCTGCACCCACTGCCACCCCTCCAGCTTCTCCTGCTTGGCCAGCGCGGCGACTTGAAGGTACTCCTGCGCGTAGCGCTGGAACACGCCGGGGCTGACGAGGTAGGTCGTACCGGCGACGGTATGCACCAGGGCCTTGGCGTCGTTGATGATGAGCTTGCGCGTCTGGATGCTCTGACGCAGCCAGGCCATGAAGTGCGCCCCGGAGGGCTCCGCGCGATCCTGGGAAGACGCGAGGCTCATCTGCGGCGGGAGCATGGTCGAAGGGGCCGGCTCGGGCTCGGCAACAGGGGAACTCGGGATCTCCGGTGTCGCGGGTGGAGCGGTGTCGCCCAGCAGGTCGAGTAGCGCGGCCACGCCGGTATCCGTGGCTGTGGATGCGATCGGCGCCGTGCTCGCGGATGCAGCTTCGATGCCTTCGGCGCGCGGCCCATCGGCCACCGTTGTCGCCTGCGGCGTCGGCTCCGCCTGTTCCTCTTCGACCTGCACACGGCCTGCGAACGGCGCCGGCCGGTCGGCGGCATCCCAGATCATCGCCGGCGAGAGTTTCAGGAAGGTGAAGGCGTGCGACCAGCCGGCGTCGCTGGTGACGGTAGCCTTCCAGATCGCCTTGCCATCCGGCGTCGGTTGCACGATGCCGTGATCCTGCAGCACGTTGAACACCGCCGTGTTGCTCGCCGGGATGCCGTCGATGCCCTGCGACAGCAGATGGGCGCGCAGCTTGTCGGAGACGGTCTTGCTCACCAGCCACAAGGCGTCTTGTGTCAGCCAGCCGTCCGCCGGGCCGGCCTGGTTCAACTTGAACGCTCCCTTGAGCAGGTAGCGCAAGCCGTCGAGCAATTTGCGTTGCAGCGCATGCTTGGGCGCCGCCAGCGCCTTGCTGGGATCGCCGCCGAGTTCCTGGGCGACCGATGCCTGGTCGGCCTGCACGACCAGCTCGCCGAGCGTGCCGGCATGCTCGTACTGGCCGGCCAGCACGTACAGCAGCGCGGCCCAGAGGTCGGGATAGCCGCTGAGCCAGTCGAAGATGTCCCGATCGAGAAGGCGCGCGTAGAGCAGCCCGGTGGCGGCGCTGTGCAGGCGGTACTCGCGCTCCTTTCGGTAACGGAAGCGGTAGGGCTTTCGCAGCGGGCCGTGCCAGGGATGCCAGACGCTGCCGTCGGCATGTTCGACGTGCAGATCGACCGCAATCTTGCCGATGTCGTGCAGCAGGGCCGCGTAGGCCGTGCCTGCGGTCCAGGCTTCGGCCTGGGCCGCCTGTGCCTCCGGCGTGACGCCCGCAGGCAGCAGGTATGACTGCCGCAGCTTCAGCGCATAGGCGACGATCTCCAGGCCGTGGTCCAGCATGCCGCCCGGATAGGCGTGGTGGTGGTTCTCGGAGGCCGGGAACTGCTGGACCAGCTCGGCGTAGCGCTCCAGTGGGGCGAGGTAGAGCGTGGCGAACTGCCGGCGCGAGAGCGAGGTGCGCTGCCAGATGTGTTCCAGCAGTTTCTGCCGGCGCGGCGTGGCCAGCAGCGATGCGGCCGACTCCGGCCGCGTCAACCCTTTCGGAGTTTCGATGGCGGAGGTGGGCGGTGTGCCGGCGGTGGGTGGCACCCGTTTGCGCTGGAACAGCGAGAGCATGGCGAACCCCGGATGACGGGCTGCTCGGGGCGCCTTTTGGCCTTTTCAGGATAGGGCCTTTCCCCTTGGCGCCCTTCCTTTGCCCCTTCCCAGCCCTTTGGCCTTTGTCGGAAGCCTTTGGGTATAGGGCCGCTGCTTCGCGGCTGCCACGATGAATGCGGCATGGGGCAACCCCGGCAAGTGGGGCGCTGCGGGACGTTCGTCAGCTCTGGCCCAAGCCGGTGTCGAGGGCGGCGGATTGCGCTGCGAAGTCGTCGGGACGGCGCTTGCGGAAGGTTTCGAGATTGGCGAGCTTCCAGCGCAGTGCCGGCAGTTGCGCGGCGTGCCGGCACTGCACCAGCGACCAGTCCGGTTCTGCGCGCGCCAGCCCGCTCAGAAACTGCCTGTGCGCGGTGCTCAGTCGCTGTGGCAGCTCGCGCCGCATCCTGGCGCGAGCGTCGAGCAGTGTCTCCAGGGAGCAGTCCACTTCGGTCATGCCGACAAAGGCCCTCTCGTACTCGCCGGCGATGTCCTTGTCGTTGCCGAACAGCACTTCGTGGGGCGGCCGGTTGTGGCCCGCCAGATAGATCACGAAGCACTCGACCATGCCGTCGCTGATGTCGCCCGATTCGTAGAGCTGCCACACGTCGAATAGGTCGCGGGGGTGCTGCCGATCCAGCGCAGCCACCAGCTTGCTGGCGTACAGCTCGTCCGGTGCCAGAACCGGCAGCTCGAACTCGACGCCGAACAGATCGCTGGTCTTGGCACTCAGCGGCCGCCGCTCCACGGGCAGCACGCTGCCTCGGAACACGACGTTGACCTCGATCTTCACCTGGTTGGCGTCGTTCTCGACGATCAGCTTGGTGTCCCCCAGATCCTTGGCGCGAACCAGGCGTGTCTGCACGCCCAGTGGTGCAACGCGCGTGGCGATGGCGGCCAGCTCCTGGTTGATGGCTTGCAGCGCTTCGTCGCGCGGCGTCTGCCACGGGAGGTACACCACGTCGATGTCCACCGACAGGCGCGGCATGTCCCGCGCGAAGAGGTTGATGGCCGTGCCGCCCTTCATGGCGAAGATGTCGTTGGCGAACACGTCGGGCGCGACGGCCAGCAGCAGGCGAACGGTGTCCGCGTAGGTCTTATCCATGAGGTCTCAGGCTCAGCAAGGTGCCGTCATCGAGCCGGCTCATCCAGCGCGTGTTGCTGCCGGTGCGAACCGGGTACTGCTCCAGCAGGGCATCGACATCCACGAGGCTGGTCTCGCGCGCCCAGGTGAGGAACAGGCGCACGGCCTTCACGCTGGTGCAGCAGGACAGCAGTTGTCCGAGCAAGTCCTTGCGGGGGGAACGCAGTCCATCAAAGAGGTTGCGGGCCTCTTCGAGGCTCTGCTTGACGCCGGCTTCGTACAGCAGTTCCAGAACGGCACGCTCGGAGGCAGCCACCCGCAGATCCTCGGGCAGGCCAGGCGGCGTGGTCAGGGTCTTGCTGGCCAGCGCCGTGTCCGGCCAGTCGAACAGGCGGGCGTGGACGTAGCGGGCCGGAAAGCGCGAGGTGAACCAGGCTGGCAACGCGAAACGACCGTCGCCCCACAGCACCAGCGTCTCCCGGCTGCCCAGGTTGTGCCGCACGCCCTGCAGGGCCAGGGCGCTCTTGCCGCCGACGTGCAGGCCGGGCACGCGCTGTTGCAGGAACTTCAGCGCACCGTAGACCCCGAACTCATCGTTCGGGAAGGCATAGACGCCATGGGCCAGGCGCACGAGCCACCCGCCGTCGGCATAGTGGGCGGCGAGCTGGGGCGACACCCCGAACTGGCTCAGGGTGGCAAGGTCGAACGGCGCCCCGCGGGGGAGTCCCGCCTGCAGCCGCTTGATTACCTGGTGCCTAGAATTTCCATCCATGCTGTAAAAATAGCACGGAATCAAATCAGCCTCTAGAGCTATCGCAAGAACGTGCAGGGAAAGTAGCATAACGTTTGATTTATAGTGCAGAATCTAATCGACCTGCGACCGCTCTGCCAGCCGCAACCCGGCCTCCTGATCGCGGTCTATGCTGGAGGGCAAGCCCCAACCGGCCGCTCTTGAGGTGAGGCACCACTGAAACCGAGGCACATGAGCATGACCACCAACACGCACAACGGGCGCTGGAGCCACCGGCTGGGCCGGGGGGCTGGCCGTGCCTGGCGTGGATACCTGCGCCGCGAGCAGCGTGTCGCCGGTTGGCTGGTGACGCGCGGGGTGCCCGCGAGCGCGGCGACGGCGGTGCTCTGGATCGTGAAGCTGGCCGTGCTTGGTGTGCTGCTCTACTCCGCGTTCTGGCTGGCGCTGCTGCTGGCCTTTGCAGGGATCGCTGCCTGGATGGTACGCAACGTCGATGCCGACGAAAGCAGTGATGATGACGAGCCTCAATGGCGAAACGGCCTGGACGGATACGGTCTCTACCGGGGCGAGGTACGCATTGACGGCGGCAGCGCGGACGACGAGTAGCTCGCCACTCTCGGCGCTACTTCGCCTTCGCTGCTTTGATTGCAAGGTCAGCGCCTTTGCCTCCCGCAGATTTGGCGCCATCGGTGGCTGCTGAGAGCATCTGCGAAATGTTGCCTACGCGGACACCAACCCACGCGAGCGCAGCTACCCAGAAACCCGGTAGCACGATGAACATCATCGCCATGACGAAGTTAAGGAGCATGTCGCCAAAGGCGTTGTTCAAACCGATCAACGGATCGAAGTTCGTGTGCGGCCTGTCCGCGCCAAACCCCCAGCCGTAGAGCGCGTCCAGGATCGTGCTGTCGATCCAGCGCGCGAGCTGGAACCAGAAGTCCACGAAGAACAGCGCGAACTGGACGCAGCTCACCGTCACCACCGTCTTCAGGTCGTAGGTGCCGATCAGCAGCACCAGCGGGATGCAGATGACGAGCGCCATCTTGAGCATCGTCAGCACCATCGGCAGCGCCTGGCGCACCACGTCCATCGCGGGAAAGAAGGCCAGCGAGCCGACGGTCAACCCCAGGTCGCTTGCGCCGCGCGTGACAACGTTCGGCAGCGTCTTGTCGATCTGGCCACCGTAGTCGGTGTAGACGGCGCCCTGGTTCATCTTCTGCTGTCGCGGTGAGACCACGGCGCGGATCACCGAGTCATTGACCTCGCTCTGCGACAGGAAGCCCGCCCAGCGCCCGATGCGGGTCAGTAGGTCCGGGTCGACCTGTGCCAGCAGCCGGCTGCGCAGTCCCTGGCCGCCATCGGCCCACCACTGCCGGCAGGACGGATAGCCGCCGCCGCTGTCCACCTGTGCCAACCCTGCATCGCGGGTCGCGTCGTAGGGCCAGGCCGTGCGTGGGGTCTTGGCGCGATAGGTGTCATAGAAGCCGGGCGTGTCGAGGAAGTAACTCGACCCGATCCAGGTGACGTCGTTCATTTGCTCGTCGGAGAGCGTCGGCCGGTTCATGAACAGCTTGGCGCGCGACGGCCCGTAGCAGTCGTGCGTGAAGTCGGCGACCTCCTGTGCCAGCACCGGATCGTCGATGCGCGTGGCATCCACATCCATGCGAATCTGACGCAGGTCCGTGCCGCAGGGAATCGCCGCCACCGCGGAGCCCGTCACGGCTTTCGACAGCGCGTGCATGAAGAACCACCACACCGGCACCAGCGCGCTCTGGTCGTTGAGCGCCGTGTAGACGTTGGACCAGCCCGTGTCGTTGGGCAGCGGGACACTGACCTGGCATTGCGCGGAGCGCGTGGTGTCGAACCTGATCGTGGCGAGATCCACCGGGATGAACGGGATGCCGGCGAACATGATGACCACGATCGCCACCCACACCCGGTTCTCGATGCGCATCGACGACAGCACGCCCTTGTTGCCCTCGTCCGCACCTTCGCTGCGGGCCTTGAGCCATTCCTGGATCACGATGGCCACGAACGGCAGCGCGAACACGCCGCTGGCCACGAGGATGCTCCAGATGCCGTTGTTGACCACCCAAGCCACCAGGGTCAGGTAATACTCCAAGTAGTCCGTGGTGTAGAGCGTCATGCCTGCCTCCCGGTCTCAGCCGTGCCGCAGCAGCTGGCTGGCTTCCAGCGCGACCACGGCGATGACGGCCGCGATCTCCGTGCGCAGCAGGCGCTGATGCGTCTCGCGGGACGGCTCCCGCCGCAACAGGCGCCGACGCATCCACCACCAGCCGTAAGCCGTCGCTCCGTAGAGGCACAGACGCCACACGAAGAAGTGGCCGGCGTGCGCCTGCAGCCAGTGCTGCCAGCCCTCGACGCCGCCGACCACGTGGATGCCGGCGATGTTCACCGCCACCGCGGCGGCGACCACCAGCAAGGTCCACAGCAGCGCCACGCCGACGCGGCGGTTGAACAGCCATGGCAGCCGCAGCCAGGCGAGCCGGCTCATGGCGTACCGCTCCGCGGCTTCTGGACTTCCCGCAGACGGTCGCGCGTGGTGTCGCCCTCGAAGACGCCGCGCGAGCCGGCAGCGCGGGTACTGTGGCGCTGGATGATCGCCATCGCCGAGTTGCCGGCCAGCGTGCGGCGCAGCTCCAGCTCGGTCTTGAGGTTGTTGATCTCCTGCTCCAGCGCGCTGTTCTCCTGGTCCACCGCCTGCACGGCGAGCTCGTTGGCGGCGACGTTCGGCTCCTTCTTGCCGGTCAGCAACGTGCGTTGCAGCAGCAGGGCCTTCTCCAGCACGCTGGACAGCGCAGCCTCGGACGCGAGGCGCCGGCCCAGCACGTCCTGGTCGGGCTCGTCACGCAGGGCCTCGATCACGCCGCGGGTGATCGGCAGCGAGCTGCTGCCGGCCGCGTCGAGATTGGCCAGTGTCGTCGGCCGGGCGCCCGTCACCAGTTCCTGCAACACCTGCAGCTTGGTCTCGTACTCTTCCTGGATCACTGGCGTGAGCCCGACGCCAGGCGTGGTCTGGGTCTTCGTGCAGTTTTCGCAGGTGCGTTGCTCGCGTTCGCCCAGCACGCGGTTCGCAAAGGCCGCGGCCGCGCCAGGCGACGACCAGGTCTGGCAGGTCAGGCGGTTGCCGCAGGCGCTGCGCGCGATCGACGAGGTATCGGTGGCGCTGCGCCCGTTGAGCAGGTTGTAGCCCGCTCGCGTCACGTCGCCGACCACCTTGATCGAACTCTGGCCGGAGCCGCCCGCGTTGCCGCCGCCGACCCAGGGCACGCCGTTGTTCCCCTTGTTGGACTCGGCCTGCTCGATGGCGGAGACGGCATCGGTGCTGCTGACCGCATCCCGCAGCGCCATCCCTTCGGCGAGTTGGTCCCAGCCGGCCTGGCCGCCGGCCATGTCCGCCATGCGATTGGCGATGGCCCGGCAGGTCATCTTCGAGCGGTCGAAATCCAGGCGCGCCTGGAGGATGCCGTTGGTGAGCAGGTTGTACAGGCCCGGGTCGGCGCGCTGGATGATGAGCGCCGGGAGTGACGCCACCGCGGCAGTGGCGTTCTGGATCACGTTGCTCATGATCGTCTGGAAGCCGTTGGTGATGCCGTTGAGCTGGTTCTGCAGCGTCGTGGTGATGCTCATGTCGCCGCAGATCAGGTTGCTGTTCCAGCCGACGCCGACGCCGATGCTCTGCATGTTGCCGGCACCACCCATCGACACGGCCCGGCCGCCGCCGATGCTGTAGAGCACGTCGTCGCCGATCACGCTGCCGCTGACGTTCACGCCATTGGGGTCGATGCGGGTCTGCGCCCAGGCGACGCCGACGACCAGCGTGATGGCCGCCACGAGCAGCGTGGCCCGCAGGGGCGACTTCGCGCGGTGCAGGAAGTCAGGGAGGGAGGCGTTCATCGTGGGTTCCTCACATGAAATCGACGCTGCCGAGGAAGACCTGGCCACGGCGCCGGCAGCAGGAGTACGGCCGCCACAAGGCCCAGGCGTAGTCGCCCTGCTGGGCCTGCACGCGGGTGCGGCTGTGCGGGAAGACCACGCAACTGTTCGAGAGCGTGGGCGTCAGCTCCTGCCACTTGCCCGTCGAGGCGTCGGTCTCCATCAGCGCGCCGGCCGGCCAGTAGCCGTCGCGGGCGTTGGCCAGCAGGGGCTGATACACGTGAATCTGGTTGCGGCGCGTCACGATGTCGCCCGCGCGCTGCGCGACCACGGCGCCGCTCTTGTGGTCGTCGGTCTGGTGCAGGAAGCCACCGCGGGGATACACGTTGCCCCAGAGGTTCAGGCCGGTGCGCGTACCGATTTCGCGCCGGCCGGGGATGAGCGCTTCGGGGTAGAACGCTTCCGGGATGTTGTAGCGCCAGGCGATCGTGTCGAGCGTGCTCAGCAGATACGGCATGAAGGCCGTGCCAGCGCCTTCGCAGGTGTAGCCGGAGGCGCTGGCGAACTGGCTGAACACCAGCCCGGCCGGATGGCCGATGACATCGGCGTTCTTGAACTTGGCGAGGTTGTTCTCGTTGTCGTGATTGGTCGTGCCGTCACCGCCAGCCTTGGCGGTCGGGTTGGGCATGCTCATCGCCCTGACTTCCTGCCACGGGTTTTCTCCGGTGTTCGAGTAGCTCGACACCACCGCATCGGGGACGTAGTGGCGCACCTTGACGGAGGTGCGAACCGAGCAGCCGAAGGGCGTGCAGTACAGCCAGTAGCAGATTCCGACCACGCGGTATTCGAGGCAGTCGGGGGACAGCGCCGACGAGACGATGGTGGCGGTGTCCAGGGCGAACGTCGACGTGGCCGCGCTCAGCAGCAGCGAGGCGGCGGTGGCGCGCAGGCGCCGGCGTGCCAGCAGGAGGCTCATGGCTGCGTGCTCCGGTAGGCGTTGATGCGCGCGACGGCGCGGGCCACGTCGGGCTCGCCGTAGACCACGTAGCGTCGATCGACCACCACGGCGGGAATCTTGGCGATGCCCAGTCCCCAGGCATCCGCGACACCTTGATAGGCGTGGCCGATGCGGCGCTGCAGCGCCTCGCCGCCGTCATGCAACCGCTGCCGCACCACGGCTGCGGCCTGTTGCGGGTCGGCCGGCAGGCGCGCGGCGAGTTCGACCTCGATGCGCGTGGCCTGGTCCAGCTCGATGATCCGCACGCCGGCCGGGGCCAGCACCGGATGACGGCTGTCGGTGACGACGAGCACATCGGCGGCCGCTGCGATGGGACCGAGCAGCGCGGCGCACAGTCCAGCGGCCAGCCGGGCGGCCAGGGGGCGCCGCGAGGCGGCAGGAAGGTTGAGGGAATGAGCCGGCATGTCGCGCCTCCGCGGAGTCGATGCAGACTCGTAGTCGAGCGCAACGCAGATCAGGGGACGACAAAGAAACCGAAACCGGTCAGTCCCGATTCTCTGCGGGCCGGCGAAAGGAAACGGGAGCCAAGGGCTCCCGTGGTGATGACATGAATGCGCGTCGGCTGGTGCTGCTACAACAAGCCGGCTTCGGCGAACGAGTACGGGCTGCCCTTGCCGACGATGAAGTGGTCCAGCACCCGGACATCGACGGTGGCCAGGGCGCTCTTCAGCCGCTCGGTGATCGCACGATCAGCGGCCGAGGGCTCGGTGTTCCCCGAGGGGTGCTGATGCGCCAGGATCAGCGCCGAAGCGTTGAGCGCCAGCGCACGCTGGACCACCACCCTCGGATACACCGAAGTCTGGTCGACCGTGCCCTTGAACAGCGGCTCGAAGGCGAGCACCTGGTGCTGGTTGTCGAGAAACACGACGGCGAAGATTTCGTTCGGCTCCGCGACCAGTTTCAGGCGCAGGTAGTCGCGCACGGCGGCGGGACTGCCCAGCGCCGGACCGGCCTTGAACACGCGGTTCTCCAGCAGGGTGATGGCCTGCCGGATGATCCAGTCTTCGTGCTGGGCGGCGATCAGGGTGAGCGACTCCGGGCGGGAGTCGGCGATGACGAGAGACATGGCGAACCTCCAATGGATGAGATCGGAGGGCGCCTGCCCCTGGAGGGCAAACCCTCCTGGGGACGATGGGGATGGAACAGGTGACGAGCGGGCATCCACCACCGCGGATGCGGTGGCTGTTCGCGTCAAGGGATGCGATGCGAACGGGTTTCGATCAACGCGGACGAGCCGCGCCGCAGCCTTGAAGATCGATGGCTACCTGGGCATGTCACCGGCAACGCCGGCGGGCATGTCTGGGGAATGGGCAGGTTCGGCTGCGGTCGTGTTGCCGGCGGCGAGCAGGTCGATGGCCGACAGCAAGGCATCGCCTTCGACGGGACCGTGCAGCAGGAGGGTCTTGCCGGACTCGCGGTCGCGCAGTTGCAGGGCCGGCGTGGCCGCGATGCCCTGCTGTGCGGCTTCCACCGCCTGGGCACGGATGACCGCATCGGGGCGCTCGCTGTCGAGACAAGCCTGCATGGCTGGCGTGAGGTCGGGATAGCGCAGGCCCTCCGGCAGGCCCTGGCCGTCGCCGCGGGTGTACGCGTAGAGCCACGCCACGGCCTGCCAGAACGTGGCATGTCCGCCCGTCTCTCCCGCGCACTCGGCCAGGCGTGCCTCGGCAGTCGCGGCCGGCTCGTGCATGGACAGCGGCAGGTGGTGCCACTGCCAGTTCACCTCGGGATGGGCGTCGATCCAGCGCTTGAGCGCGGGGAAGTAGGCCCGGCAGTACGGACACTCCAGGTCGGCGTACCCGACCACCGTGAAGCGCGCATCGGCACGGCCATACAGCCAGGGCGGGCCGGCCGGTTTCGGCGCTTCGGACCCGGCGGCGGCCAGGGGCATCGACTCGGTTGCCGGATGCGGCGCGCGCAGCAGCATCCACGAGGCCATCGCAATCGTCGCCACGATCAGTAGACCGATCCAGGGATGACGGCGGGCGAATGAAGGCAGGCGCATCGTGTCGCTCCCGTCAGGCCAGCGTGTCCAGCGCCAGGGGTTCGATGCCCCTCGCACGGTCGATCTTCTCGGCCACGCGGAAGGCGGCATCCAGCTCGCTGATGCCGTGCTGCTGCATCAACTGGAAGCGTTCGGCCTTCTCCTCGGGCTCGGTCATCGCCATCGCCAGGTAGAGGCTGGGCGGCACGGCGCGGAACAGCACTTCCATCGACTTGGACAGAATGACGCCCTCGCTGAACTTGCCGGCCTCCTTGCGGGCCGAGAGCATCAGCGCCTTCTGCGAAGCGTTGAGTTCGCGGAAGCGCGCGATCTTCTCGACTTCATCGGGTGGCATCGACAGGCAGATCCACCACTCGATCATGTTGAGCATGGGCTCGGCCGCTTTCGGCAAGTCGTCCAGGTTCTGCGTGGCGAGCCAGAACCAGGCGCCGAGCTTGCGCCACATCTTGGTGATCTTGACCACGTAGGGCGCGAGCAGCGGGTTCTTCGTGATGATGTGGCCTTCGTCCGTCACGTTGATGATCGGGCGGCCCAGGAACTGGTCGCGCTCGGCGATGTTGTTGACGGTGTTGATGAGCGAGATGTAGGCAATCGAGAGTTGGGCGTTGTAGCCCTCGCGCGCGAAGGTGGCGAGATCCACGATGGTGATGTCCGCCTCGGGCCACGGCGTGCCGGACCGGTCGAACATCTCGCCGTCCACGCCCTGGCAGAACATATCCATGGCGTCGGCCATCTCCAGCAGCCGTGCGCGCCGCATCTCCGGCAGCGTGGCGTCGCGGGCGCGCTCGCGCAGCGCGTCGCGCACATCGCGCGTGAGCACCGTGCGTCTATCCGCCACGCAATGCTGGGCCGCATCAAGAATGCACTGGCGGATCAGGCTGCGGTCGGCGCGCGTCATGCGCGCTTCTTCCTTGTCCTCGCCGCCGGTGATCATCAGTCGTGCAGTGATCTCCAGCTCGCCGAGCACATCGCGCTGCTCATCGCCTTCCACGGCCATGCCGGCATCGGTCTGGTCTTCGTCGAGCGCATCGGCGTCCAGCGTCTGTACCTGGCTCGGCGTATCGACCAGGCGCCAGGCGTCGGCGAACGGCGCCAGACTGACGCCCGCGCCCGGCGCGAGCTTCACCCGATGCACGGTGAGGCCCAGCCGTGCCGCGAAGTCGCCGAACAGCCCGAAGCTGTTGCCCGCCTCGACGATGAACAGACGCGGCCGGTAGATCGCCGTCACCTGATTCAGGATGTTGTTGAGCGTCGCGCTCTTGCCCGAACCCGTGGGGCCGAACAGGAACAGATGCGCGTTCATCTGCCGGTCGAGGCGGTTCAACGGATCGAAGGTGATCGGACCGCCGCCGCGGTTGAAGAACGTGATGCCCGGATGCCCCGTGCCCTGGCTGCGGCCCCAGACCGGCGCCAGGTTCGCCGCATGTTGCGCGAACATGAGCTGGGTGTACCACTGGCGCTTGTCGGCAGCCGGATCGAACACGCACGGCAGCCAGCGCAGATAGCTGTTCAGCGGCGCCACCTCGTCCTCTTCGCGTACCGGTTGCAGACCGGCGTTGAGCATCACGTTGACGAGCTGCAGGCCGCGCGCATCGAGCTGGACCTGGTCGCGGCCGCGCAGATAGAACGCCAGCGCGCCGCGGTAGAGCTTGTGCGCGCTGCCGATCAGGCCGCGCGCCTGCTGCACGTCCTGGCGGGTCTGCTCCGAGGCCAGGGTTTCGCCGACGGCCTTCCTGGCGAGGTGGTTGAGGTGCGCCTCCAGCACGTCCTGGGGCGTGGCGACCAGCGTCAGGCACATCACCGTATCCTCGGGCATCTGGTCGAACAGCGCGTTCATGGCATCGCCGCCTTTGCGCGTCTCGCCCGTCAGATGGCCCGTCACGGGTGGCGTGCGCAGGCGATCCATCACGATCACCCGATGCGGCATGCCGTCGAAGAACCACAGGCCGTTGGGCACGTCCGAACGGGGCGGGCCGAAGAACAGGCGCTGCGCGAAGTCGGTGCCGCTGGCGAGTTCGATCTCACCTTCCTCCCGTTCTTCCGGGTAGCGGGTCAGCGCGTAGAAGCGTTCCCGATCTTCGGCAGTGGCGCCGAGCAGGGTCGGATTCGGGTTGAACCAGCGCAGCAGCCAGGCGTGGATGTCCGCCGCGCCGAGACGTCGGGCTCTCACACCGGCATTGGCCAGCCCGCCGACGAGGCGGTCGCAGATCGTGGTCAGCGCCTGCTCGGGCGCCTGGCCGCGCCGTGGGGTCGGCGCCGCGGACGTGCGGCGGTAGACCACCATGCGCACGCGCCGGACTTGGCCGCGCCACGGCAGGCGCGTCACCGTGGTGTCCTCGAACAGGCCACCCGGCTTGGCGATGGCCCGCAGGTGATGGGCGAAGAAGCGCAGGTAGAAGTCGCTGAACGCGCTGCCCTGCGCACGCGGCTGCAGATAGTTCGCCAGGGAGCGCAGGTAGTTGTCCCAGTCGGCCTCGTCCTGGGCGTAGAGCTGCACCACCCAGGGGTTGTCGTCCAACTCGTCGAAGGAGTCCTGCAGGGCGTTCTCCAGCGCATCGCGCGCCTGCCATAGCCAGGCCATCTCGCGGCCCTCGGTGCCGACCGGCGCCAGCTCGAAGAAGGCCGCCACCGACTGGCCGTCTTCCAGCAACATGCACTTGGTGTCGGGCAGGTACTCGACCCAGGGCAGCAAGTCAGCGAACGACGGCGCGACGCCATAGAGCGCATCGTGGTCGGCCTGAGTGGCCGGCCTGCGCCGGCCCCGGCGGAGCGCGCTGCCCGGCTCGGCGACACCCTGTGCCGCCAGGGCCGTCACGTGCCGTGCCCAGGCATCATCGGCCGCATCCACGGCGGCAGCAGGCGATGCGCCGGGCTTGCGTGACCACGGCAGCGACCAGGCCATCAGTAGTCCTCCACGCGCTCGCCCGGCATCGCGTACTGCACGCGCTGGTAGAGCGGGAACACCGTGCTGTAGCCGGGCACCGGCACCGGGTCGGTGCCCGCCAGGTGCGGGAACACGTACATCACCAGGTCGGGGTTCGGCACACGGTGGAACTGCCGGTAAATCTCGTTCTGCGCGGTACGGGTGTAGCGCGCCTGCACGCCGGGCGCCGCCTGCACATCGGCCTCGGCCAGCGGCCGGCGCAGGCCCTGGCGCGCATCGAGCAGTTGCCGCGCGGCCTGGCCGCCGCCCGCGCCGCCGCCGGTCTCCTGATGCCAGATGTCGAGCATGGTGCTGTCGCCGTGCGGCAGCAGCTTCTCCTTGCTGGTGGCGCAGCCTCCGAGCAGGCTGGCCGCCAGCAGCACGGCGGCCGCGTCAATCCAGATCCGAGGCATGAGTTTCTCCAGTGCGGTGGTGGACCCGACGCCCCTTGGCGTCGTAGTCGATGTCGAGCGGCTGCTCCAGATGCACGGCCACCCTGGCGCCGGGCTGCACGTAGACCGCCGCGAAGGCCTGGCCGTAGAGCTTGTTGACCCAATCGGCCATGTCGCGCACGCCGCCCGCGAGGATGCGGCCCATCGCTTCGTTGCCGCTGATGCCGACGGTGCCCAGCGAGCCGTTGCTGTTGGCGACCACGGCAACGCTGCCGTTGTCGGACTTGATGAGCGAGGCCGCGCCGGCGCCAGCCGCGGTGATGAGCGCCTGGCTGCCCAGGTACTGCTGGGCGTTGCTGCGCCGCTCGCCGCTGACGCAGGGAATGCCGTAGGGGTCGCTGATCCAGCCCAGGCCGCCTTGGATGCTGGCGCCGTTGTGACCCGAGTTGCCGCCGCTGCTACCGCCCTTGCTGCTGTCCTCCGGCACCGTGCGGATGGTGCCGTCCTGGAACACGAACGTGACCGAGCGGATTTGCCCGCGCACGCACGAGAGCGTCCAGTCGCCCGAGGCCGTGCCGCTGACCACGGCGCCGGCCACATCGGGAATGTCGATGCCGTTGGCGGTGAGGTTGTCCGGGCCGATCAGCACCTTGAACGGGTACGGGTCGTTGACGGTTCCATCGATCGGCACGCGCCCGATCAGCGCCGTCATGGCAATCGAGCCCATGAGTGTCGAGTTCGACGGCACAGTGTAGACCGCCTTCGTGGATGCGCCCACCGCGCGGCTGCCGACGTCGGCGACGGATTCCACTGCGGCCGACAGGCTTTTCTGGGCTGGCCCGAAGCTCAGGGGAAAGCTCGGCTCCTTGCTGCCGTTCTTGGCGTCGACCTTGGCATCGTCGGGCTCGACCCACTGCGTGCCACCGACGCCGCGGTCGAAGCGCTGGCCGTCACCCTCTTCCAGCCCCAGCCCGACGGGCAGGTCGGACGCGCCACCCTTGCCGGAAAGGCCGTCCAGTTGCCGCTGCAGATCCTGCAGCAGCCCCTGGGTCTGCTGCCTGTCGCTGGCCACCTGATTGCGCTCCTGCTCCAGGCGGTTGCGTTCGCCTTCCAGCGCGCTCTGGATGCGCTGGTCGATCGCGCTTTCCCGCGCACGCAGGCGCTCGTTCTCGGCCTTGTGCTGCTTGTTGTCGCCGAGCGCGCTCTGTAGCTCGGTGCGCAACTGCTTCACCTGGGCCACCAGCGTGGCGACGGTATCGCGCGGCGTGTCGCCGGCGATGCCCAGGGCTTTCATCTCCTCGGGCGTGAGCGTCGCGCCCTTGGGGGCGGGCTGGCCGCTGGGGGCGCCAGAGAACAGTTTGATGCCGACGAACACCAGCAGCAGCGCCATCGGGATCAGCAGCCACTTGAGCAGCGGATTACTTTTCATCGCGCGCTCCTCCGGTCGAGCCGGCCGCGGCGGCCGGCGGCAGGTTCACGGTGGCGTCGATCGGGCTCAGCGCCGGCAGCAGCGACTCGGCCAGGCCGTGGCCGCGCGTGACCAGGTAGAGCACCGTGGTGTCGGACGGGTTGCCGGCCGGCCCCAGGTTCGGATGCTGGAAGGTCGCCGCCACAAAGTTCCCCTGCAGGGCGCGCGGGTCGAGGTCGAGCCAGCGCGCCGAGGTATTGGTGAGACGCACGGCCGTCACCCACTGGTCTTCCAGGCGCCACGCGCCCAGCGCCCGCGCATGCACCGGCAACGTCGGCAGCAAGGTGTCCAGCGCGAGGTCGCGGCGCAGGTTTACGCGCCCGATGCCGGCGACCGGCTCGACGGTGCGCAGCGGCGCGTACAGGTTCTGTGCGGCATGGCGCGTCAGCACGACCGGTACCGGCGTTTCGCGCCGGGGAACGGGTTTGTCTGCGGGCACATCGGCCTGTTCGTCCGCGCCGCTTGCTGCACCGCCGCCGTAGCGCTTCGCGGGGGCTTCCGCTTCCACGATGCGCACCGGCTCCAGCGCCGCCTGGCCGTCCTTCGCCGGCTCGGCGGCGATGTCGAGCAGGATCAGCGCGCCGGATTCCACGTCCTGCAGTTGCAGCCGCGTGGGCGGAATCGGCCCGCTCGCCCGCAGGTAGATCGCGCCGCCCGCACTCTGCACGCGCAGGTGGTCGCCGACGCTGGCCGGCACGCCGACGCGCACATTGCGGTCGATGAAGACCACGCGCTCCTGGCCGACCACCAGCGGCACCGACAGCGGCAGCCGCTCCCAGCGCAGGATTTCCACGGCGTGGCTGGCCGGCACGAAACCGAGGATCAGCAGGACGCCGGCCAGGGCCGACAAGGCAACGGACTTCATGGGGAGTCTCCCTGCAGATGGCCGGGGGCGTTGGCGGGCGCGCCGGCCTGGGCCGGCGTCGGCGGCGTTTCGATGCGCTGGGGTGCGCTGGCGTAGCAGTCCAGCGCCAGGCCGAAGGGGTTGCGCTCGGGGTCGATGTCCAGCCGGACGACCTTGATGGGGTAGCGCACCAGGGCGCGCTTGACCTGCTCGGAGCCATAGTATTCGTCCGCGCTCACGTCGAGCGTGACGATCCAATCGCGGTCGGAAACCACCTTGACGCGCGTGGCCGGATCATCGCCGTAGCCGCGGCCGGGAATCTCGTAGATGCCGCGCACGCGCTGACGCAGCTCGCCACTGGCGCGCCGGTACTCGTAGTCCTGCTGCAGGAAGGCCCGGCAGCTCGGCGTCAGGTAGGCCGACAGCGCGCGTAGGTTGCGCGGGTAGTCTTCTTCGCCGTTCGTGGGCCAGCGCTGCACCTGCTGCCAGATGTAGAACGAGAAGGCATACACGCTCTCGGGCGGCACGTCCCACCACTTGCGCGTGCTGCCCGTGCGCAGGTCCGGCGGCACATGGATGGTCAGACTCTTCGGCGCACTCCACCAACCGAAGCCGAGCAGCAGCGCCACCACGAACAACGCGCCGGCCCCCAGACGCAACGTCTTCACGTGTGCCTGCAGGTGCGCAACCTCGTTCTTGAAACGGCTCATGGCGAACCTCGATCGGCGTTGCGCCGGGTCGTCCAGTAGCCCGAGCGGGTGATGAGGCGCTGCCCGCCCAGGAGCGCTGCCAGCGCCGGGTGCCGCAGGGCCAGCCGCCACTGGAGCTGTCGGTAGAGCCAGGTGTCGGGCCGGCCGCGCTTCTGTGCGCGCAGAAAACCACCGCCGACGAAGACGCCCAGCGCGATACCGGCGACGATCAGCGTCGGCACCATGGCGATGCTGTGCGTGAGCCAGGCCAGCGGCAGGCCGAGCGCGAACCCGGCTACGGCCGACAGGCCGGCGCAGAACCACAACTCGTCGGCGGTCAGCCCGCGCACGACCACCGGCTGGCGGTTCAGCCGGTGCGGTAGGAAGGTCACCAGCGTGTCGCGCGGGGTCTCCGAAGGGACGGCCATCGCTTGCCGCCCTTACAGCACGCCGGTGGCCTTGGTGAGCAGCCAGATGCCGACCACCAGCAGGATCGCGCCCACGGCGACCGTCAGGCCGAACTGGCCCCAGGTGGCGCGGCCGGTATGGATCTCCGAGTAGCGGGTGTAGGCGTGATAGCAGACACCGACGAACATCGAGGCGACCACGAGCAGCGCGATCAGCAGCACGATGTCGTAGCCGTAGTTCTGCAAAGTCTGCAGGATGCCGCTGCCTTGGCCGCGCGATGGGTCTTCCATGGTCGGCAGGCCCTGCGCGAAGGCCGACAGCGGCAGGCCCGCGAGCGCCAGCGGCAGCAGCGGAGCGGCGATGCGGGACGGAATGCGATGGGGTGTCGGAGGCATGTTCATGGCGTATGGCCCTTCGTGACGGTCAGGAGAGGAGGAAGAAGGTCAGCACCAGGTACATCGCCACGAAGCGCACGACGACGGCGAGGAACTGACGTTCACTGATGCGGTGCTCGGCCCAGCCGACGTAGGCGGTGCGCATGGCCCACACGCCCCACAGCAGCAACACGGCGAACACGAAAGCGAGCACCACGGCAGCGACGGCCGAAGGCGCAAAGCCGCCGTTGGCCTGGAAGGCGGCGACCTGATCGGCAGAGGGCGTCATGGCGACGGCTCCTCGTCGTCGGCGCGATCGCGGCGGACGTAGTCGCCGGCCAGCGGGACGGGATCGCGCGGCTGGGCGCGCTGGGGCACGAGGTAGTCCTGCAGGCCGGCGCGAACGCGCTTCAGGTCGGCACGCAGTCGGGCGTAGTCGAAGTGGTAGCGGGCGCGTTCCTGCGGAGCGGTATGGGCAGCGTGCTCGGCGAGGCGGTCGATCAGGTCGAGCTGGCGGGCGAGCGCGGCGAGCTGCTCACGCTCCGAGGCGAGGCTGTCGGCAGCGGCGGCAGGCGGCAGCGCCGAGAACGACACAGCCAACACCACGGCCAGCGCAGGCCATGCGGATGTGCGGCGGTTGGTCTGTCCCATCGTGCCATTCCCCGTTGAAGCGGATGGCCAGATGCTGTGGCGCGCTCTCGCTTTGCGCCGCAGGGAATGGGAACTACGGCATGACCGGATTTGTTGGTCGCGTTGGCCGACATTCGCGCAATGCCTGGTGGATTTCTTGTTGGCTAGCGCCTACCACCCTTTGGTAGAATTGAGCAAACTTGGCAATCCAAAGTCACGAAAGACCAAACCATATGGTTTTCAGATGAGTGAAGTCGAGAGCGAGATCCTCACGCTGGAGGAAGTTGCGGCCTACCTCAAAGCCGGCAAACGGACGGTCTATCGCCTTGCCCAGAAAGGAGAGATTCCGGCGTTCAAGCTTGGGGGAACCTGGCGCTTTCGCCGCTCGGAGCTGGATCGGTGGATCGCCGAAAGCATCAACAAGAAGAAGCCGGAGGCCGAGTGAGCGCGGACCATGCCAGCCGCCGAATCACGCTTGGGGAAGAACAAGGGGAGGATCGCCGTTGACGACACAGCAGCTTCTGACGCCGCACCAGAGCCAGTACTTTGCTTGGCTGCTGACCAGGCGTGCAGCAGGCGACTCGGTGGAGTCGCTGGCTTCGACCTTGGTCGATTCGCAGGTCGATCTGAATCCCCATCAGGTCGAGGCCGCGCTCTTCGCTTGCCGCAACCCCCTCTCACGCGGCGTGATCCTCGCCGACGAGGTTGGTCTGGGCAAGACCATCGAAGCCGGCTTGGTCATCTCCCAACGCTGGGCGGAACGGCGGCGGAAGGTGCTCATCATCGTTCCGGCGAACCTGCGCAAGCAATGGCATCAGGAGCTGCAGGACAAGTTCGGCCTGCAAGGGCTGATCCTCGAAGCCAAAAGCTACAACGCGATCCGCAAGCAGGAGCAGCGGAACCCGTTCCTGTTCGCCTCCGGTCCGATCATCTGTTCCTACCAGTTCGCGAAGGCCAAGGCTGACGATGTCAAGGGCATCGACTGGGACTTGGTCGTCCTCGACGAAGCGCATCGCCTGCGCAACGTCTACAAAACCAGCAACGTCATCGCCAAGACCCTCAAGGAGGCGCTGTCGCGCGTTCACTCCAGGGCGCTCCTGACCGCGACGCCGTTGCAGAACTCGCTGCTCGAACTCTATGGGCTGGTCAGCTTCATCGATGACCGGGTGTTCGGAGACCTTGATAGCTTCCGCTCGCAATTCACTGGCAGAGAGCAATCCTTCAGCAGCCTGCGTGACCGGCTGGCCCCCATCTGCAAGCGCACCCTGCGCAAACAGGTTCAGCCCTACGTGTCGTACACAGCGCGCAAGGCCATCGTCGAGGAGTTCACGCCGTCGAGCGAAGAGCAGGAACTTTCCAGGCTCGTCGCCGATTACCTGCGCCGCCCCAACCTCAAGGCCCTGCCCGAGGGGCAGCGACAACTGATTTCGCTCGTGCTGTGGAAGCTGCTCGCCTCCAGCACGCACGCGATTGCGGGTGCGTTGGAGACGATGGCCAAGCGTCTCCAGGGTGTGCTGAATGAAACTCCCGTGGTTGCCGATCTCGCCGAAGAACTGGACGAGGACTACGAGTCGCTCGACGAGACCGCCGAAGAATGGGAAGACCAGGAGCAGGGAACAAAGGCAGCGAGCCGCGCCGAGCGTGATGCCATCGCGCAGGAGATCGAGGAGCTGCGCCACTTCAGAACGCTGGCAACCAACATCCGCGACAACGCCAAGGGCAAGGCGCTGCTCACCGCGCTGGATCGCGCCTTCGCCGAACTGGATCGGTTGGGCGCGGCCCGGAAGGCCATCATCTTCACCGAGTCCAAGCGCACGCAGGAATACCTCCTCAACTTGCTGGCCGACACGCCATACGGCGACGGCATCGTGCTCTTCAACGGCACCAATAGCGACCAGCGTGCGCAGGCGATCTACAGGGACTGGCTGAAGCGCCACGAAGGCACCGACCGCATCACCGGCTCCAAGACCGCCGACACCCGTGCGGCACTGGTCGAGCACTTCAAGGAGCGTGGCAAGGTCATGATTGCCACCGAGGCTGGAGCCGAAGGCATCAACCTCCAGTTCTGCTCGCTCGTCATCAACTACGACCTGCCGTGGAACCCGCAGCGCATCGAGCAGCGCATCGGGCGCTGCCACCGCTACGGTCAGAAGCACGACGTGGTGGTGGTCAACTTCGTCGACCGCAGCAATGAGGCCGATGCACGGGTGTATGAGCTGCTGTCGCAGAAGTTCCAGCTCTTCGAGGGCGTGTTTGGGGCTAGCGACGAAGTGTTGGGCGCCATCGGTTCGGGCGTCGATTTCGAGCGGCGTATCGCCGAGATCTACCAGAACTGCCGAGAGCCCGAGGAAATCAAGTCCAGCTTCGAGCAACTCCAGCTCGACCTCTCCGGCGAGATCAACGAGGCGATGGTCAAGACGCGCCAGGTATTGCTTGAGAACTTTGATGAGGAGGTGCAGGAGAAGCTGCGCATGCGGGCCGACGACAGCCGCAACGCGCGCAACCGCTTCGAGCGGATGCTGATGGACTTGACCCGCGCCGAACTGGTTCATTGCGCCGCGTTCGATGACGACGGCTTCGATCTCCGCCACATACCGACTGGAGTCGAGCACAGCGGCCTCACGGGCATCGAGCTGGGGCGCTACGAATTGCCCCGCCGCTCCGGCGACGCGCACCTATACCGCATCAATCATCCGCTGGCGCGATGGGGCATCGAGCAGGCCAAGGCTCGCGCACTCAACGGGGCTCGTCTCGTCTTCGACTACAACGCCTACGGTTCAAAGATCAGCACGCTTGAAGCCTGGCGCGGCAAAGCCGGATGGCTCACCGTGAAGCTGATCTCGGTCGAGACACTCGGCAACCAGGAGCAACATCTGCTGGTTGCCGCGGGCACGACCGATGGCGTCGTGCTCGCGGAAGAAGACCCGGAAAAACTGCTGCGCCTGCCCGCGACCACGCAGGCGGCCAGTCTGTTCAACGCCCCTGACGCCACCCTGCTGGCCGACGTGGAAGCCCGCAAGACCGCGCTCCTGCGCGACGTCAACGAGCGCAACCTCGGCTACTTCGAGCAGGAAGTCCAGAAGCTGGATGCCTGGGCGGACGACCTGAAGCTCGGTCTGGAGCAGGAGATCAAGGAGATCGACCGCGAGATCAAGGAGGTGCGCCGAACCGCCGCGACCTCGCCGAGGCTGGAAGAAAAACTGTCATGGCAGAAGAAGCAGCGCGAACTGGAAGGCAAGCGCAGCAAGCTGCGCCGCGAGCTGTTTGCCCGGCAGGACGAAGTTGAAGCGCAACGCAATGACTTGATCAGCCAGCTTGAAGTGCAACTCCAACAGCAGGTCGAGGAGCGCACGCTGTTCACTGTCGAGTGGGAGCTGGTCTGATGGCAACAGTTATCGCGCGCCCCCTCGAACTCGATCTGCTGTGCCAAAAACTTGATGCGGACTACGCGAACCGAATCACCGGGACGGGAAACACTCCAGAGTCTCGGCGTAGCAACTACCTGTCCAAGGCAATCGCGGCATTCGTCCTGCACGAAGACGCTGGCGCCAATCTGGATGAGGCCGTGGCCGCCAGCATCGATGGTGGCCAGGATCATGGTATCGATTCGGTGTTCGTTTCAACGGATCAAACGATCTGGCTGGTCCAGTCCAAGTACAAGGAGTCGGGTACCGGCGAGCCCGAACTCGGTGATGTATCCAAATTTCGGGATGGCGTAACCGACCTTCTGCAAGGACGCTGGAATCGCTTCAATAACGTCCTGCAAAACCGCCAAGCGGCAATCACCAATGCCTTGAACAGTGGTGTCTGCAGGATCAAAGTCGTGCTGGCCTATTCCGGCACGGCGGTGTCCGATGATCGGCGCGACATCTTTGCCGACTTGGAGCGCGCGTTCAATGGCGCGAATCCGGGCTTTCTTCGGTGCCATGCTTATGGGCTCACGACCCTGCACGACCTACATCTAGACGGAGTTTCGGCCCAGCCCATAGAAGCCGAAGTCGAATTGAAGGACTTCGGCCACACGCAGGAACCCTACCGGGCGTTCTACGGGCGCATGGACGGCAAACGGCTCGCCGAGCTTTGGGCGGCACACGAAGAACATCTGGTTGATCGGAACATTCGCCGGTTCAAGGGCACGACCACCGTCAATGCAGGGCTGACCGAGACACTCCGACAAGAAGCACAGCACTTCTTCTACTTCAATAACGGCGTCACCTTCCTCTGCGATTCCATAACGGAACAGCACCCCCGCGACCCGCATCGTCAGACTGGGACGTTTCGCATTCGCGGGTTGTCCATCATCAACGGCGCGCAAATGGTTGGGGCGATCGCCCGCGAGCCACTGGCCCACTACGATGCTCATCCCACTGTAGTCATGGCGACTTTCGTTTGTCTTGAGAACGCGCCTGATGGTTTTGGCGATCGAGTCACCCAATCGCGCAACCGCCAGAATGCCGTTGAGCTGGAAGATTTTGCCGCGCTCGATGAACGCCAGACCATGTGGCAGCAGACCTTGCAGATGGCCGGCGTCACCTATCTGGTCAAGCAGGGGGAGGACGATCCGCCGCTATCACCAACCTGCTTCAGCGCACGTGAACTCGCGCCGTTCCTGGCTTGCACCGTAACCACGAACGACTGGCAGGACTACGTGACCGCGGCCAAGGCCGACAAGAAGAAGCTGTTTGGGCGGGAGGGGCTGGTATCAGCCACCGACCCCTTACGCCAATCCTACGAACGGCTCTTCGCCGACTCGCTCACGGCAAGACAAATGTGGCGGATAGTCCAAATCGGCCGAGTGGTCGTAGAGAAGGTCCGCGCCCGTGCCACCGCCGAGGGTGATCCCGCCGGCTTGCCAGCGGGGACACTCCCCGCTCGGGAGATTCTCACTCACGGCGCCTGGCTGGTTCTACACGTCATCTTCATCCGCCTTCAGTTGCAGAACGGGCCGGCGTTGGCATTGACCCAGGATGAACTGACAGCGATTTCACGCGAGGTCGATCTTGTTTGCGAGCGTCTTGTGAGTTCTGTCCAGGGCGTGCAGTGGAACAAGCAGGCGCGCAGCGTCTTTGAGAACAAAACGGACTGTCGAACCGTGAAAGGCCGTTTGATGGCGGCATTGGCGCAGCAGGGTCAGGGAGGAAATCAATAGTGCAAGCGAACATCAAAGGTCTGGTGGATCGGCTGGAGCTTTCCCAGGGCAAGGCTATGATGCCTCTTTACGAGGCTATCTCGAAGGCCGTCGATGCAATCGAGGAGCATCAGGACGGCTTCAGCAATCATTCGATTCGCATCCGGCTGGTGGCCTCCAACGACCTCGCCCATCAAGCTGGGGACGGGACTCTGGTCGTGGACGGCTTCGATGTCATTGATGATGGCGTTGGCTTCAACGACAAGAACCTGGCTTCGTTTCAAGAGGCGCACACGCTTTCAAAGGTCAAGGTCGGCGGCCGAGGTGTCGGGCGCTTCACTTTCCTGAAAGTCTTTTCATCCGTACACATCCGCAGTGTCTTCAAACGCGACGGCAAGGCTTTGCTGCGAGAGTTCGACTTCAGCATCCAAGATGAACTGAAAGGTGCGGACACCACGTCTGAAGTCAAAGAGCCATGTGGCACGCATACCTCCTTGCGGGGCATGGATGACAAGTTTCGGGCTGGGTGGCCTACCCAGCCCGAGACCATCGCTGAACGCATCATTGCGCACTTTCTGATCCGGTTTGCGGCCCGCTCCTGCCCTCCTATGACTCTGGAGTCTCCGGGACACGCTCCGATTGACTTGCACGCCCTGTTTCAGTCAACAGTGCTGGCGCATATCCAAGAGCTGTTCTTCGAGGTTTCCGGGCATACATTTGCCTTGCAGGCATATGGTCACCGAGACGGACGCTCGCGCCACGAACTCAACTTGTGCGCGAACGGGCGCGAAGTCACCACGAGCAAGCTGCGGGACCTGCTTCCAGAGCTTCCCGAGAAGCTGATTGACGAAGACCAAGCGCCGTACACCTTGATCGTGCTGGTCACCGGGGAATATCTGGACGACCATGCCAACCAAGAGCGCACGCGCATCGCCTTCCAAAGCGATGAGGAGCCCGAACTTGAGCAGACCCTCGTCTCCCGACGCGCCCTGAACCAGGGTGTCGCAGGGGCGTTGCGGCCGCTGCTCCTGGACGACTTGAAGTCAACGAACGAAGAAAAGCGTGCCCAGATCGAGAAGTTTGTTGAGCAAGCCCCCGAGTACAGGGCGCTCACGCACCCTCGCTACAAAGAGATGATCGAGCAAAAGATTCAGCCAGGCCTGTCAGAAGACAAGCTGGACGAGGCTCTTCTGCATGTGAAGCGCGCCATCGAGGACGACATCCGTAAAGAGGCCAAGCATGTCGCAGCGCTCTTCGAAACCGAAACCTTCGAACAGTGCCAAGAGAAATTCAAGGAAATCGCGGAAAAGGCCAACGAAATCGGCAAGGCCCAGCTTGCTGCCTATATTGCGCACCGCCGAACGATTCTTGACTTGGTGAACAACAGCCTCAAGAAAAAGCGCACGGATGACAAATACCCGCTCGAAAGGGTCTTGCACAAAATGATCTTCCCGATGGGGATGACCTCGAAAGACATCTTCTTCGAGCAGCAGAACCTCTGGGTGATTGACGAGCGGCTGTGCTATCACACCCTGCTCACATCAGACAAAAAACTAAAAAGCGTCGCTGGGCTGGACGACACTTCTGGCCGGGAGCCGGACATCTTTGCGTTCTTTTATGACACGCCCATCGGTGTCGCTGAGGCAGACAGCCTGCCTGGCGGTGGTGTTGTCATCATCGAGTTCAAGCGGCCTGGAAGGGACAATTACGACAAAGACCCAGCTGATCAGATCATCCAACGATTCCGAGAAATCTCCGAAGGGGGCGTCACGGACGTTGATGGGAGGCAGATCAATCCCGCCAGCCTGCGGTACACCGGCTATCTCATCGCTGATTTAACGCCGTCTTTGCATCGACAAGTATTCGGACGTTACCACCGCACCGCCGACAACGAGGGGTATTTCTCCCCTTTGGCGACTGGCAACGGGTATATCGAAATTCTCTCCTACGACAAGCTCATCAAGGATGCAGAACGCCGCAACCGCATCCTGTTTGACAAGCTTGGACTGCACAAGAATTAAGGTGGCATGACCATGAGCAAACAAAAACTAGAACTTACCTGGATCGGGAAGGAGAAGCGACCCAAGCTGGAGCCGCGCATCTTGCTCGAAGATCCAGAGAAGTCATATCACGCCAAGCATCGCGTGTCGGACAACGACATCTTCGACAACCGACTGATCTTCGGTGACAACCTGCTTGCGCTGAAAGCATTGGAGCAAGAGTTCTCCGGCAAAGTGAAGTGCGTGTTCATTGACCCACCGTACAACACCGGTAGCGCATTTGCACAATATGATGATGGTCTTGAGCACTCGATTTGGCTTGGCTTAGTACGGGATCGGCTAGAAATCATCAGGCGTCTGCTTTCGGACGATGGCTCGCTATGGATTTCTATTGATGACAACGAGGCTCACTATCTTAAGGTCTTGTGCGACGAGATTTTTGGTCGCAAGTGTTTCGTTACGTCATTTATCTGGAAGAAGGTCGACAGCCCAAATGACAACAAGGGCGCCCTTTCCCCAGATCATGAATACATTCTTTGCTATGTAAAGAATCCTGACTCGATTAATTTTCGACCGAAGCAGGATGAGTCAATCTTAAATGCATACCGGCAGCCGGACGCGGAATCGGACAGGCCGTACCGTGACCGTCTCCTAAAGAAAAACGGGAAGAATAGTCTTCGGATCGACCGCCCGTCGATGTATTTCCCGATCAAGGGGCCAGACGGCGTGGATGTTTACCCCATTCACGATGACGGCCAAGAAGCCCGATGGGCAATGGGGAAAAAGGGTGTTGATGAGCTGATAGCGAAGGGAGAGCTTGTTTGGAAGCAAAGGGAGAGCGGCGGAGTACTGCGGTGGGTTCCTTACACAAGAGAATATGCTCCCGACGCTCCTACGCGCCCTTGGCCAACAATCTGGTCAGACTTGCACACGACTCGACAAACTAAGGCTCATCAAAGATCTGTTTTGGAGGGCGTTCAAGCATTTGAAACCCCGAAGCCAGAAGACTTGGTTTCCCGTATTCTTAGTATTTCAACGAATCCAGGAGACTGGGTTCTTGACTCATTTGCGGGATCTGGTACCACTGGAGCAGCCGCTCATAAAATGGGACGGCGCTGGATAATGGTGGAGCTTGAGGAAACTTGCCATACACACATCATTCCGCGTCTCAGGAAGGTAATTGACGGCGAAGATAAGGGCGGCGTCACAGAGGCTCTAAGTTGGCACGGCGGCGGCGGCTTCCGCTATTACCGTCTTGCCCCCAGCCTGATCGTCAACGACCGCTGGGGCAACCCGGTGATCAACCCCGAATACAACGCTGCGCAACTGGCCGAGGCGCTGGCCAAGCTGGAAGGCTTCAACTACGCGCCGTCAGAAGCGCACTGGTGGCAGCACGGCCACTCCAGCGAGCGCGATTTCATCTATGTCACCACGCAGAACCTGTCCGCTGAGCAACTGCAAGCCCTGGCCGATGAAGTCGGCCCGGAGCGGAGCCTGCTGGTGTGCTGTGCCGCTTTCCACGGCGTCACGGCGACCAAAGCGGCGGAGCGCTGGCCGAACCTGACGTTGAAGAAGATCCCGAAGATGGTGCTGGCCCGCTGCCATTGGGGCCGTGACGACTACAGCCTGAATGTGACCAACCTGCCAATGGCGGAGATTGAGAAGGCCGAGCCTGCGGCCCCTGGCAATAGCGTCAAGAACACTAAGAGCAGAAAAGCGGCCCTCGCCAACGCGGGACAGGGCGGCCTGTTTGGGGAGAACGAATAATGAGCACCCGCGTCCTGCACGCCGTTACCGGCCGTCTGTCTCTCCGCCCGCCCCAGGCCGAGTCCCTCATCAAGCTCGCTCGCGCGCTCGATGCTGCGCCCGAGCTATTGGGTCACGAGCGTGATGTCTCGGCCATTCTCTCCACGCTGAAGGCAGAGTTCCCAACATTGGAGGACTTCGAGCGGGAGTTTCCGTCGTTGTGCTTCGCGCTGGCCACGGGCGTGGGCAAGACGCGGCTGATGGGAGCCTTCATCGCCTACCTGCACCTGGCGCACGGCATCAACAACTTCTTCGTGCTCGCGCCCAACCTGACGATCTACAACAAGCTCATCACGGACTTCACGCGCAACACGCCGAAGTACGTGTTCAAGGGGATCGCCGAATTCGCGCAGCAACCGCCGCTGATCATCACCGGCGACAACTACGACCAGACCGGCGCGGCGGTGGATGAGCAGTCGATGGGCTTCGCTCACGACGTGCGCATCAACATCTTCAACATCTCCAAGATCAACTCCGAGGTGCGCGGCGGCAAAGAGCCGCGCATCAAGCGGATGAAGGAAGTGCTGGGCGACAGCTACTTCAACCATCTGGCCAACCTGTCTGACCTGGTGCTGCTGATGGACGAGTCGCACCGCTACCGGGCCAGCGCCGGGGTGCGCTCTATCAACGAACTCCAGCCGCTATTCGGTCTGGAAGTGACGGCGACGCCGTTCGTCGAGTCCAGCCGCGGGCCGGTGCCGTTCAAGAACGTGGTGATGGACTACCCGCTGGCGCGGGCGATGGAGGATGGCTTCGTCAAGGAGCCGGCCGTGGTCACCCAGCGCAACTTCGACGCCAAGGCGCACACGCCCGAGGAGATCGAGAAGACCAAACTGGAAGACGGCGTGCGCCTGCACGAGACGACCAAGGTCGAACTGCTCACTTATGCGCGCGAGAACGGCGTCAAGCCGGTCAAGCCCTTCATGCTCGTCATCGCTCGCGATACCACGCACGCGGGGCAACTCTTGGCGCTTCTGGAATCGGAAGCCTTCTACGAGGGGCGCTACCAGGGCAAGGTGATTCAGGTCGATTCCAGCCGTACCGGCGCGGAAGAAGAGGAGATGATCACGCGCCTACTGGCCGTGGAGAGCGTGGACGAGCCGACCGAGATCGTGATTCACGTCAACATGCTGAAGGAAGGCTGGGACGTGACCAACCTCTACACCATCGTGCCGCTGCGCGCGGCTAATGCCCGCACGCTGATCGAGCAGTCCATCGGGCGCGGCCTGCGCCTGCCTTACGGCAAGCGCACGGGCGTCGCGTCGGTGGATCGCTTGAACATCGTCGCGCACGACAAGTTCCAGGAGATCATCGACGAGGCCAACCGCGGCGACTCGCCGATTCGCCTGAAGCACGTCATCCTCGATGCGCCGAGCGCCGACGACAAGAAGGTCAGCATGCAGGTCGAATCAGGTGCATCGGCGCGTCTCGGTTTGACGGAAGCACCGGTCGTGGTCACAGGGGCTTCAGCCACTGACAGTGGCGCGGAAGTCCCTGTGCCCAAACCGGTGTTCACCACGGAGGCGGAGAGGCAAGCCGCACGAATGGTTATGGAGGTTATCGGCAAGTACGAGGTCAAGCGCGATCTGGTGCCAACCAGCAGCGCGCTGCTGAAACCCGAAGTGCAGAAGGAAATCCTCGCGGAGGTGGCAGAGCGGTTGAAGCCGCTGCAAGGCGAATTGCTGGCGGGCGTGGATGAATCAGTCCCCGCACTTGACTTGTCCGCCGTGGTGGCGAAGACCACCGAGATCGTGGTGCAGCAGACCATCGACATCCCGCGCATCGCGGTGGTGCCGACCGGCGAGGTCACGACCGGCTTCCACGCCTTCAAGCTGGATGTGAGCCAGCTCCATCTCCAGCCGGGCCAGCGCGAGATCGTCGGGCAGATGCTGCGGACCAACGAGCAGTTCACTCTGGCCGCCGAGGTCGGGCTCAAGGAGCAGCGCCCGGAGGACTACATCGTCCACGCCCTCGTGGACTTCGATGACATCGACTACTTCACCCACGCCGATCTGCTCTACGACCTCGCGGGCCAGATGGTGCAGCACCTGCGCGGCTATCTGTCCGAGGACGAAGCCATCAGCGTGCTGGATCGTGACCGCCGCTTGATCGCACGGGAAATCCACGCGCAGATGATGGCCCACTTCTGGGAGGAGGCGACCGAGTACGAGGTGCAGGTCAGTCGCGGCTTCACCGAACTCAAGCCGTGCAACTACACCGCCACGGCAGGCCAGACGGCCCACCACTTCCGGGAGACCGTGACCGAGACCAGTCGCATCAAGCAGATGCTCTTCGGTGGCTTCGCGCGTTGTCTGTATCCGCTGCAGAAGTTCGACTCGGATACCGAGCGGCGCTTCGCCATCATCCTGGAGCGCGACGCGACGAAGTGGCTCAAGCCCGCGAAGGGGCAGTTCCAGATCTACTACAAGCTCGGCACCGAGCAGCCGGAATACATCCCCGACTTCGTGGCCGAGACGGACGCGACCATCTTCATGGTGGAGACCAAGGCACGTGCCGACATCAACACCCAGGAGGTTCAGGCCAAGGCCGCTGCCGCCATGCGGTGGTGCAAGCACGCTTCCGATCACGCGGCGAACGTAGGCACCAAGCCCTGGAAGTACCTGCTGGTGCCCCATGACGAAGTCAGCGAGTCGAAACGGCTCGCGGATTACCTGCGCTTTGAGGTCAAGGCGTAATTGAGTTACCGCTGTTCGCCCACGGAGATTCCGATATGAGCCGTGCTCATCTGCGCTTCCAGGTGGATTCCCGCCTCGCCACATTGTTGAGTCAGGAATACTCCTCGTCCGAGCGAGCGCTGAAGGAACTCGTGGACAACGCATGGGACGCCGACGCGGAGCAGATAACGATCCTCCTCCCGAAACCTCTGAGTGGTGACCCTCTCGTCATCCAGGATGACGGCACTGGCATGACCGAGGAAGAACTGCGCCGGCACTATTTGTCGATCGCATCTGATCGGCGTTCGCGGCGCGGCGAGCGCACGGCCGGGAAAAATCGCTTGGTCAAGGGGCGCAAGGGTATCGGCAAGTTCGCCGGGCTCATGGCCGCAGCGGTGATGACGCTTGAAACCCGTGCGCGCGGTCGATTGTGCTGTATCACCTTGCGGCTGGACGATCTGTCCCAAGTCGAAGACATTGAACAGTTGAATATCGGCCTGCAAAGCGATCCTTGTGGGCCGGAACTGCATGGCACGACAATCACGCTGAGCGATCTGCATCAGGGCCTGGCTTATCCGGATGCCAATCGGCTGCGCCAGATCCTTTTGCAGGACTACGGGCGACAGGATGACTTTGCAATCACGATCGACGGCAAGCGGCTCGACGTCGATGATGTATCCGGTAGCTACTCGGAGCAGGAAGAGGAGCTTCCAAGTGCCGGTAAGGTAAAGCTGCGTTTCTCCATCAGCGACGGCAAGTCCGGGTTGCGTCAGCCAGGCATCACTCTGCGTGTGGACGGCAAGGCCGTTGGGCGGCCTGGGTTCTTCGGCCTTGATCAACGAGATGACTTTCCATCCAAGCTGCTGCGAAAGCTCTACGGCGAGATCGAAGCAGATGGACTGCGCGACCACATCACGGCGGGCTGGGATGCGGCGGTCGAGAACAGCGAGCTTCTGAGAGAGGTTGAGGGCTACGTCCAGCCCATCTTGCGAGAAGCCTATGAGCAGCAGTACCGGCGCGAAATTCAGTTGGCGCAGGCCCGCTTGCAGAGAGCGATCCTCGCGCGCTTGTCGGCTCTGCCAGAGCACAAGCGTGTATTTGCCGACCGCGCGATCAAGAAGATTCTCGACAAGTATTACGGCGAGCCGGAGAGCAAAGTCGAGCCGGTGGTAAATGTGCTGTTGGAAGCGATGGAGCGTTCCGACTACCGCATCCTCCTGGAGCACATCGCAGAAGCAACACCGGGCGATGTCGCTGGGGTAGCCGAGCGCCTTGATGAATTTGGCTTGGCAGAGATGGCCTTCCTTGTACAGCAAGCGACGGCTCGCCAGGTCTTCCTTGATCAACTGGACGCGCTCGCTCGTGACGCCGCTACGACGGAAGCCGTCGTGCACAAAGCCCTGGAGCGAAACCTGTGGGTATTCGGTCCCGAATACTCGCTATTCAGCTCGAACAGTACATTGCGGCGGCAAGTGGAAGATGTCCTCGGAGAGACCTACACAGGTGACAAGGCCAACAGGCGCCCCGACCTGCTCCTCAACGAGAACCTCGGCGGACAGTACCTGTTGATCGAGTTCAAGCGGCCGAGCCACGCGCTGAATCACGATGATTACGTGCAAGCGATTGGTTACAGGCACGAACTGGCAAAGTATCTCGGTTCTCCGATTCAGGTTCTGCTCGTCGGCGGCAGTCGGTCTTCCGACTTTCCTACGGACAATCGTGAACCGCATGTCGAGGCTCGGATTTTTGGTCAGGTCATCTCCACCGCGCGGCGGCAGATTGAGTGGCTGCTACGTACAGCGGAGACATGTTCAAACTGATCCACATGTCGCTACGAACTTGACGGCGCATACTCCATCGCAGCGGCACCCAGGTCACAGGTACTTCTTAAACGTCGCCGCAGCAATGCACACCGCCACGCCGAGCAGTGCGGCGCTGGGCAGCAGGATCAGCAGCGGGTTCACGCTGACCGGCAGTGCCAGGTAAGTCACCCACGGCAGCACGGCCAGCGGGATCAGGCTGGCCCTGGCGCGGTGATAGATGAACCCCGACTCGCGTCCCGCGCCGAAGCGGCGGATGTCCCGGCGCACCAGGCCATCCACCAGCCCGACGAAGGCGGCCATCAGGAACAGCGGCAAGGTCAGGCACAGCACCAGCAGCCGCACGAGGAAGACCAGTGTCGTGTAGGCCGCCGCGATCAGGTAGCTCTTCACGTTCACGGAGACCAGACCCAGGTAGTAGCGGAAGTCCTTGGTCGGGCGATGGCTGCCGGCGCTGGCCTGCGCCGAGGCGTCGCGTATCCAGTCCAGCAGACCGCTTTTCACGAACAGCCAGTCGTAGCCCTGCTCGACCAGCCGGTGCGCGGTGCGCCCCGGCTCCTGCACCAGCGCGCTGCGGGTGAAATGCGTGGAAAGCTGATCCAGCTCGTAGTGCAGCATGCCCTGCGCGTGGCGCCAGCCCTGCTCGGGCCAGAAGAAGTGCATGCCAACGCATTCGATCAGGATGCACAGCAGCAGCGCGCCGCACAGCACGCCGAAGAAGCGGAACGGCAGCGTGACCAGGCCGGCGATCAGGCCTTGCTGTCGTTGCTGCTGGCGTTGGGCCGCGACGGCCGGATCGCTCATGCTTCGGCCTCTTCAGCCGCGGCCATCTGCTTGAAGTCGTCCAGCAGGTCGTCGGGCAGCGCCTTGTCCTGCAGGCCGGGGATGCCTTGGTTCTCCCACCAGTCTCCTGCCTCGACGTAGTGCTGTCGCATGTAGCCGGCCAGCTCCTGCAGATCCTTCGGCATGGCTTCGTCGGGGTCGGGCGCAGGCAGCGGCATGCGGACTTTCCAGAGGTTGCCGCCCTCGGTCAGCGCGAAGCACTGCCCCTTGGGCAGCGCCACCACATGCGCCGGCTCGATCAACGGCACGCTGTTGCTGCTGATGCGGTCCTGGGTGTTGGACGTGAACGCGGTATTGCCGTGCGGATCGGAGCTGTCGGTGGCGCCGCTCATCAGCGCCGTGGCGTACACCTCGACCTTGGGCAGTTGTCGCGTCAGCAGCTCGGCGGTGGCGGTCTCGCGCACGCGCAGCATGAACAGGTTGTTGAAGTTGCCGACCACCTGGCCGGCCTTGGCACGATTGCCGATGCGGGCCTCGATGTCGCTCAAGGTCTGCGTGTAGGCCGTCACCTGCACGCCGGCACCGCCGCCCTTGTTGACCATCGGAATGAACTCGTCGCCCATGAGTTCGTTGAATTCGTCGGCGTGGACGTTGATCGGAATCTTGGCGCCCGCCGCGGCGCCGGGCAGCCCGTCGTCGACGCCGAACTTGTAGATGTGGCCGGCGACCGAGACCAGATCGCTGAACATCGAGTTGCCCACCGCCGCCGCGACTTCGGCGTCGGACAGCGCATCCAGCCCCACGTAGACCACCGCGCGTTTGCGGATGACCTGCATCCAGTCGAAGATCGGCCGCGGGTCGGACAGGTCGGAATAGTTCGGTGCGAGCAGTTGCGCGATCTTGCCGGTGGTGAGCTTCTCCAGCAGCGGCAGCAGCGAAGCGACGATCTTGTCGAAGTAGGTCCGGTCGTAGCGCACGGCGCTGCGCAGGCCGTCGAGCACCGGGTCATAGATGCGCACTTGGGACAGGTACTGTTCGAGGGCCACCACGCGCTTCTCGCGCCCGATCATGTTGCGCGGGATGTTCTTCTCGTTCAGCTTCGCTTCGAGCTGGACGATGACCTCCCAGGCCTTCGGCTCGTTCTTGGCGAAGTAGTGCTGGGCGTACTCGATGAACAGCGCGTCGATGTTGATGACGTGGCGCTGGATCAGCAGGTAGTCCGGCCGCTGCCCCAGCTCGACCAGGGCGCGCGCGATGATGTTGACGAAGCGCCAGGCGAATTCGCGGAACGCGGCGCTGTTGCCTTCGCCGGAGAGCTGCCCGGCGATCCGCGTGGCCACCTCGGAGATCCGCCCGAACCGGCCCACGGCGTTGTAGCGCGCCGAGATGTCCGGCCAGCCCAGATGGAAGACGTAGAACTCGCCTTCGCGCCCGGCGCGCTTGGCCTCGACGTACATGCGCTTCAACAGGTCCGCATCGCCCTTGGGGTCGAAGACGATCACCACCTCGTGCTCGCCGCGGACCTTGCGGCGGATGTCCTGGGTGATGAACAGCTCGGCCAGCCGCGTCTTGCCCACGCGCGTGGTGCCCAGCACCAGGGTGTGGCCGACGCGCTCGCCCAGCGGCAGGGTGACGTCGACCTCGTGCGGCTCGATGCCATGCAGGCGTGGCAGTCCGCCGACCGACGGCAGTGGTCGCGCCGGGTTGAGCGGGCTGTCCCAGGCCAACGCGCGCGCCAGCGTCGAGACGGGAAACGGCGCGAACTCAAGCCGCTCCTCCAGCCGCCGGGCGGCCCGGTAGATCGCCGTCGGCTCGACGTAGCGGCGGAACTCCGGCCGATAGGTCTGCATCAGCCGGTGCGTGTGCCGCTGTTCCCAGCGAAAGCCCTGGCCGACGAACAGCCGTTGCTGACTCACCGGCACGTCGCGGCTGGTCATCACGTAGCGCGGCAGGCGGCGGATGTTGCGGCGATAGCGCAGGATCGCCCAGGCATCGCGCAGGCGAATCGCGCCGAAGGTCAGGAAAGCCAGCGCCGAGCCCAGGCCGAGCAGCGGGTTCAGCGCGAGCGACCACGGTGCCACCAGGCACAGAATCGCGGCGCCGGTGCAAACCGCCACGGTGTAAAGCTCCACCGCTGGCCGCAGCAGAACCTCGACCGCATGCGGTTGGGCCATTTGCGCACCTACTGCTCGATGCCGGTGGACGTGATGAGCACCGGGTAGTGGCGCAGGCCCAGGCGCTGGGCCAGGTCGTCGCCGGAGGCCGGCGAGAGGGTCAGGCCGGGAGCCAGCCTGCGCAGCGCCATCAGCGCGGCCATCGACTCCACGTTGACCACCAGGCCCACGGCCTGCAGCTCGCGCAGCGCCACCTGCCGCTGCCGCAGCCAGGCGCGCGAACGCTCGTCGTCGCCGATCAGGAACAGCGCCGTCAGGCCCGGCGCCCGGATGACGCGGCGCTGCACCTCGCCCGGCGACAGTTGCGTCGAGCGCACCGGCAGCATGGCGGCTTCGGCGTCGGCCGCGTTGCCCACGCGAGGGGCCGGCATCGGGGTCGGCGGTGTGGCCTGATCCGGCTGAGGATTCAGCGACCGGTAGTACGGCAGCGCGGAGGCGCCGCCGTGGTCTTCGACGACGATCAGCGGCGCGGAGGCGGTCTGGGCGAAGACGGTGGTCGTGGACAGCAGCCCGATGGCGGCGATGAGGACGATGTGGTTCATGGCGTGGTGGCCTGGAGGGTTGGAACGGGAACGTCGGGGTCGAGCACACGGGTCAGGTGCCGATGCACACTGCGCCGGTAGCGCGCCGCGGGTGCCCCGCCGGCGGGCCGGTGGTAGCGGCCGATGGCAAGCAGCCAGTCCTCGCCCGGCGTGTGCTGTTCGCGCAGGATTTCCGCAGCGATGGCGAGGTTGCGGTACGGGTCCAGCAGCTCGCAAGGCTGCGTGTAGCGATGCGTGTGGTAGCCGAGATTGACCTGGCCGAGGCCGGCGTCGATGCGATTGGCCGGCGTGCTGGCGAGTGCCCGGCGTAGCCCCGCGCAGGCCTCCGCGCGGGTGGCATAGCGCTGTGGCGAGCCGGCGACGTTGAGCGTCCACGGCCAGGGGATCAGGCGCCCGCGCAGCATGGCGCCGCTCTCCTGCAAGGCCACCGCGTACAGCACCGCCGCCGGCACGTCTGCACGATGCGCCGCCAGTTGATAGGCCGGCGGCGGCACTTCCCGCGCGAGGGCGGCCAACGTCCAGCCGCCGGTGGCGAGCAGCAGCGCGGCGCTGGCGCAGCGGATGGTGACGCGGGATGGCCGACGCTCCCGGCCCGGAGTACCTATTGCCGCTGCCATTGGCCGTTCACCTCGCGCACCACGGCCGGCAGATCGCCGGGCAGGCCGAGCGACAGCCAGCGCCCCGCATCGTGGTTGAGCGTGATGGTGCGGGCGCGCACCCTGGCCGGGTCGATGCCCGCCTGGGTGGCCCACTGCCGGATGCGCGCGTCGTCCTGACGGCTGCCGACCATGTAGAGGTCGAAGGCCGTGCCGGCCGCCTGCAACTGCTGCACGCGCTGCGCGCACGGTGCGCAGTCGGCCTTGACGAAGACGGCCAGGCGCCCGGAGCCGGTGTTGCCGGCACCCTGCGCCTTGGCGCCGGGAAGGCTCACGCGCGGCTGGCCGGGAAACAGGCGCCGCCACGCCGCGTCGTAGGCCCGCTGGTAGGCCAGCGTCTTGCCGACGCGCCGGGCCTCGGCCTGCACCTGCAACTCCGCGTAGCGCCTGCGCTCCTCCTCGCTGCGGGCCTCGATGCCGAGCGCCGTGAGCGGATCGAGCTGGGGCGAATAGACCCCGAGCGGCCCCTGCATCAAACGCCGGTAACGGGTCCACTCCTCGGGGTGAAGCCCCCACTCCCGCGACTGCCTCTCGTCGAGCGCAAACTGGAAAAAGAGGAGCAGGGCAAGAAGTTCCACCGCATCGAACGTGCGTATGGCCGCTTTGTGCGCAGCTTTGTCTTGCCTGACAACGTTGATCCGACCAAGGTGACGGCTTCGATGAAAGACGGCGCGCTGGAAGTGCGGCTTGTCAAGGCCGAGCAAGCCAAACCGAAACAGATTGAAATCTCGGTCAACTAACTTTAATCAGGAGCCCAAAATCATGAATATCAAACAGCCCCAATCAACCTTCACCGCACTTGCCCTGGCGGTCGTCGTCGGACTGAGCGGACCGGCTCAGGCCCAATCGGCGGCACGTTCTAGCCCAGGTGCTGCAGCACCCTCTGCCGCATCCAAGGCGGCGCAGCCACAGGTAGATTACAAGGCCGCCCGGGAAGCCGCGAAAAAGCGCGCCGAACTCGCCCAAGATGCAATCACTGCGCTGGCCAAGACCCATGAGGCATTGATCCTCCTTGATGCAAGGAAGACCAAGGAGGCGCTCGCTGCGCTGGAACTGGCCAGCGGAAAGCTGGAACTGGTATTGGCGCGTAAGCCAAAACTTGCTTTGGCGCCCGTCGATGTAAGCGTCATCACCCATGACATCCACGCCAACGTGGAATCGGTCAAGAAAGCGGTCGAGTTGTCTCGGGAGTTGTTGGAGGATGGCGAGGTGCAAAAGGCCCGGCCCATCGTCGCCAATCTGGCCAGCGAAATCGTGATCGAAACCGACAACCTGCCGATGGCAACGTACCCGGCTGCGATCAAGTCGGCCGCACGGCTCATCGACAGCGGCAAGATCGAAGACGCCAAGGCGACACTCGCCCGAGCACTGAACACGTTGGTGGTGACCTCGGTCGTCATTCCTCTGCCCGTGCTACGGGCTGAAGCCGCGATGGCAATAGCTGAAAAGCTGGCCGAGACCGACAGGCGCGATGCCAAGCAGAACGAGAAGCTCAGAACCTTGCTGGCCTACGTGCGCACGGAAATCGAGCTGGCGCAGATCCTGGGTTATGGCAAGAAGGCGGACTTCAAACCCATCTTCGATCAGGTGAAGTCCATTGAGCAAAAGTCGGCTGGTGGCAAAAGCGGCAAGGGATGGTTCGACGAGTTGAAGACGCGCCTCCAAAAGCTGGTTTGAGGTGATGAAGGGGCTGACTGTTCGGTCGGTCAGTCTCGCGATGTTCGCAGTCAGCCCCAATAGATTCGCCTATTTTCACTAACTCATACGAGGCATATCACCATGAACGAGCAAACATCGAATCCCAATGCGACGGCCAAAGAAATAAACGAACAGGCCGCGGTAAGCAGCCTTCCTGTCAGTCCAGAGGCCAAGCCTGAAGTCGTCACGGAGGTACAGCCTGAGGTTCAGAAGGAAACGGACTCGCAGGCGGCAGACAAACGTAAACAAGTCCTCGATGAGGCCGTCTCGGCCTTGGCGCTGACCAAATCTGCGCTGGCCGCACTTGACGGCAAGGACGCTGCACGCGCATTGGCAACGCTGGCCGAAGTGACGGGAAAGCTGGAGCTGATCGTTGCGCGCGAACCCACGCTCGCCCTGGCCCCCGTTGATGTGCGCACCATCGTGCACGACTTGTTCGCCAACACGGAAACCATTGAGGCGATGACCGACGAGGCGCTGGACGCCCTCAAACATGGCGAGGTGCAACAGGCTCGCCACGTGCTGGCTTTGCTGGCCAGTGAAATCGTGATCACGGTCACCAACATCCCTCTGGCGTCCTATCCCGCAGCCGTGAAGGCAGTCGTGCCGCTGATCGATCAGGGCAAGATCGAAGAAGCCAAAGCCGCGCTGCAGTCAGCGCTCAGCACGCTGGTCGAGGAGCGCAGCGTGCTTCCGCTGCCCGCCCTGCGCGCCAGGCTGCTCCTGAAGCGCGCCGAGACCCTGGTAGAAGATGGTCAGCGGAGCGAAGCGTCCAATGAGCGCCTGGAGACATTATTGAACGAAGCGCGGCAGCAGTTGGAAATGGCAGAACTGCTGGGTTATGGAAAGAAGAAGGACTTTGAGCCCCTGTATGCTGAACTCAAGAAAGTCAAGCAAAAGACGGCTGGGGGAGGCGGCGGAAAAGGCTGGCTCGATGAAATCAAGGCAAAGCTGTCCAAGTTGTTCTGAAACCGCTGGATAGGGCGTAAGAGGGGCGCGTCGCGCCCCTCTCTTGGCTCAGGAGTGTTTGCTTTTTCACCCCATTAGATCTTTAGGAGATATAGCATGAACACAGACACCATCGCCAATTCCAATGCGGATGACCCCACCAAAGCACTGTGTTCGCTGAGCCAGAATTGGTGGCTTTTTGCGCTGCGCGGTGTCTTGGCATTGATTTTCGCAGCCCTTGCGTTCTGGATGCCACAATCGGCTCTGTTGGCCATGACCTTAGTGTTCGGCGCATTTTCCTTGGTCAATGGCGCTTTCAACTTGGTTGCAGCGGTGCGCCATATCCAGAAAAAAGAGCGCTGGGGCTGGCTGCTGTTCAGCGGCATTGTCGGCATACTTACCGGCGTCGTCGTCCTGGTTGCTCCTTGGGTCGCCACGATGGTCATGGCTTCTTTTTTATGGGCTAGCGTGGGGTTCTGGGCGATTTTCACCGGTGTGCTGGAGATATCCGCCGCCGTTCGGCTGCGTCAAGAAATCAAGGGTGAAATCTGGCTTGCCTTCAGTGGACTGCTCTCGATTGTCCTTGGCGCTATCGTCTTGTGGATATTTTTTACCCGTCCGGTCGAGTCATTCCTGGCCGCAGGCTGGCTGTTGGGCTTCTATGTGGCAGTCTATGGTGTCACGCTTTTGTTCTTGAGTTGGCGTCTTCGCAAAACGCGCCAGGGATAAGAGCGGGTCAAACTAAATTCTATGGATATGAGCATTTTCGGTTCGTGCCTCCATAGGAATGACATCAAAGGAGTCATGCATGCAGATGCAATATAGCTTTCGAGCTGTCGACAAAGAGTTTCATGAACCATGGCAGAGAGCTTTGGGAAATGTGATCGAGCACGCCCTCAAGCCATTGCTCGACAAACACACTAAAGATTCAGTGCGACTTCAAATCGTCCTTGATCGCGACAAGACCAAGCGGCAATTTCTGGCCAGTGGCTATATGCACCTGCCCGGCAAAAAGACTGTCAGCGTTACTGCATCACATGACGAGCTGACGCCCCTCGCGCAGATGCTCGCACAGTCGTTGTTCCGTCAGGCCAAGAAGCATTTTGACCGGCTGCATGCTCAGGATCAAATCAAGCGCAAAGCACGACGCGAGCGCTTGCGCGAGCTCAAGGTGCGGATTGCCGCAAAACCCGCGTCAGCCGCCCATGAGGCCGAGGCGACCCGAATGCCTCTACTGTCGAAACTTGAGGCTGTCGCAAGGCGTGAGCTGGCTTATCTGCGTGCCGTCGGCGATTTACCGCGCGATTATCCGACGCTGCGCGACGTGGTGGATGAAGCGATTGTCCGAGCTGAGGTGGAATGGCAATCCGTGCCGGAAGAAAAAGCGGCTTACATCGGTCTTCTGAAGCATCTGTTCGCCGTCCTGGATCACGAAGTGGCAAACAGCCGGCAATTTGGCGAATTCGTTTCTCTGGACGCGCCGGTCGAAGCGGATGCCCAGGACGTCGCCGAGGCCATGGTGGAAGAGGAAGTCTTCGAATTTTATCAGCCCGATGACACACTCAGGCTGGCCGATATCATCGCTGACAGTCAGCATCCCGATGCCGCAACGATCGCGGAACAGGAGGAGCTAGTTGATCGGTCGAGCGAGTTCGCTTTTGCATTCGACCTGCTGAAGGACATGCCGCGTTTGTGGCGGCGCATTTTTCTGCTTATCCGTGTGGACGGGCTGGATGCCAGCAGCGTCTCTGAAATCCTGCTGATTCCTGGTCAGGAAGATACTGTCCAAAGGTGGCTCATGCAGGCCGAAGCGTTCATCGCTGCTCATTTGGAAGAGGCCGGAGTAAGCAAAGACGGGAACGATTGGCTCCAAGGCGTTGATTGGTCGGCATTGTCTGTGACCCGAAGCGCGGCAGCCTCACTGTGGTCCAAGGAGGCGAACCATGAAGAATGATCTTCACCTCGTCTGTCCGCATTGCCAGTCCATCAACCGCGTACCGACTGCGAAGCTATCGGAACATCCCAACTGCGGCCGCTGCCAGCAGCCCTTGTTCACGGGCGAACCCATCGAGTTGACCACGGCGACGTTCTCGCGCCACGTGGAGCGCAGCGACCTGCCACTGTTGGTCGATTTCTGGGCACCTTGGTGCGGGCCGTGCAAGATGATGGCCCCGCAGTTCCAGCAAGCGGCGCGCCAGCTCGAACCCAGGGTCAGGCTGGCCAAGGTCAATACCGAGGCAGAACCCCACCTGGCCGCGCAGTTCGGCATCCGCAGCATTCCGACGCTCGCCCTGTTCCAGGGTGGGCGGGAGATCGGGCGTCAGGCCGGCGCCTTGGGCGCGCAGGACATCGTGCGCTGGGCATCTGCACAGGTGGGGCGCTGACCGATGCAGGACTTGCTCGGCGCCACCCTGATCCTGCTGGCGGCATGCAGCCTCGCGGCGGTGGCGACGGCGGCGTTCAGAGTGCCCGCCTTGCTGGGTTACCTCGCCGCCGGCGCCTTACTGGGCCCCTCAGTCACCGGCGTGATCGCGCCGGGAGAAGCGCTTGATTTTCTGTCCGAGCTGGGAGTGGCGCTGCTGCTGTTCATGGTCGGACTGGAATTCTCCCTCGGGCACTTTTGGCTCACTCGCAAGACCGTACTGGTGGCTGGCAGTTTGCAGATGGTCGTTGTGGCCGCACCTCTGACCCTGATGCTGATGGGGTTGGGGCAGCCAGCTCAGAGCGCTGCGCTGCTCGGCGCTGCGGCGGCCATGTCTTCCACGGCGCTGGTCAGCCGGCAGTTGGCCGACCAGGGTGAACTCACCACACGCCATGGCCGCAGCGCCATCGCCGTGCTGGTCTTTCAGGATCTGGCCAGCGTGCCCCTGTTGGCCTTGCTGGCGATCTGGGCGCGCGGCGAGTCGCCGAAGATCGAGAGCGTGCTGTTCGAAGTGTTGGGCGTGCTGATGTTGTTCGCGGCAGCGGCCCTCGCCTCCCGTCGTCTGTTGCATGGCCTGCTGGGCTGGGTGGCGCGGCAGGGCCACGAAGAATCCTTCGTGCTGGTTTCCTTGTGCGTGGTGGTGGCTGCCGCCGCCGCTGCGCACGCCGTCGGCGTATCCGCCGCCCTGGGCGCGTTTCTGGCCGGGATGGTGCTGGGCGAGAGCGACGTCCGGCACCACATGGAAAGCCACCTCAAACCGTTTCGCGATGTGTTGTCGGGGGTGTTCTTCGTGACCATCGGCCTGCAGTTGGACGGAGCGCAGATTCTTTCGGCACCACTGGCGGTGTTCGCGTGGCTGGCAGTGCTGGTACCGGTCAAGATCGGGCTCAACACCCTGGCCTTGCGGGCGACGCGCCTGTCCGCCCTCGATGCCTGGCGCACGGGCATAGCGTTGGGGCATGGCGGCGAGTTCGCCCTGCTGTTGTTGGGCATGGTCTTGCAGCAGCATCTGATCCCCGCGACCGTCGTACAACCCATGCTAGTTGCGCTGGTGCTCAGCATGGCCCTGGCACCGCTACTGATCCGCCATCACGATGTACTTGCCCGGTTCTTGAGCCGCACCGGCGGCGTCATTCAGCCACCCCAGGCTGAAGAAGTCGAGATCGCCGCGCAGACGGCGCGATATCGAGACCATGTCATCGTTTGCGGCGCGGGCGAGCTTGGCCTGACAGTCAGCGAGATTCTTCGCCACGCCGGCGTGGCGCATCTGCTGCTGGAGGCGGACGCGCAGAAGGTCGAGGCCGCGCGTGCCGCCGGCGCGCCGGTGTTCCATGGCGATGCCAGTCGGCCCGATACCTTGCTGGCTGCCGGCTTGACGCATGCGCACATGGTGGTGCTGACGTTCGCCCATGCCCAGCAAGCGTTGCGCATCGCCCAGGCGATTGCCGAGCGCCGTCCGGCGCTGACCTTGTGGGTGTCATGCAGAAGTACGACCGCGGCCGATGCATTTCGCGCCATGCCCAACGTGCGCGTGTATCAGCAATCCTTTGCCGCAGCTATTGGGCTGGCGGAACAGGTGATGTCGACGCTTGGCATGTCGACCGAGCTGATTGAAGGACACATCAGTGCGATGCGCCGCCGTCTCGACAGCGGCAATGTCGCAGGGAGTCCATCTGCATGAAGTCAACAGGCCGCAATCCATTTCAGGTCTTCCGTGACCAATGGGCCATCATGAGTTTATACGAGCGCTTCGAGCAGGTCGTCGCCCTCGTTCTGTCGGCGGTAATTGCCGTCATCATCGTGGTGTCGCTGTTCCAGCTCATCGCCATCGTCTTCACGCTGCTGGTCCTCGATGCCTTCAATCCCCTGGATCACAAGGTATTCCAGAGTGTGTTCGGCATGATCATGACGCTCTTGATCGCGATGGAGTTCAAGCATTCCATTGTGCGCGTGGCGCTGCGTCGGGACAGCATCATCCAGGTCAAGACCGTGATCCTCATCGGTCTGATCGCGCTGGCGCGCAAGTTCGTGATCCTTGACCCCGAGGCGAGCCCCGCAAAGATAGCCGCGCTGGCAGGCGCCACGCTGGCTCTGGGTGCGACCTACTGGCTGCTGCGCAAGCGCGGCGACCGCGCCGCCGAGACCTCTGAGCATGACCCGTCATCATCCCAGTGATCCGCGCACGGCGCTGTTGCAACACCGCTGGCTCAACCGCCTGCAGACCGGGCTGTTGGTCCTGACCCTGGTCGGGATCGCAGCCGCAGCAGGGAGACTGCCGTTTGGGGAAGGCGGCCTGTGGCTCGCGCTGTTTGCCGTTGCAGGTGCGTTGCTGCTGGAACCGGTAGCCGCGTCGGCGCTGAGCTTGCGCCTGTACCGCGTACGGGCCTTGCACCCGCAAGAAGCCCACGAGATGTGGGCCCTGTTGCGCGAGCTGCCCGCCCGTGCCGGTTTGCCCGCCACGCCGGTGCCGCACTATGTGCCCAGTGCCGTCGTCAACGCCTTCGCCACCGGATCGAAGCAGGAGGCATCGATCGCCCTCACCGATGGCCTGCTGCGCAGCCTGAGCCCACGCGAGCTGGCGGGTGTGCTCGCGCACGAGATCGCGCACATCACCAATGAGGATCTGCGCGTCATGAGGCTGGCGGATTCCGTCAGTCGCCTCACGAGCCTGCTGGCCCTCATGGGACAAATCGCGATCCTGCTCAACCTGCCCGCGCTGCTGGTTGGCGCGGCGGAGGTCTATTGGCCTGGTCTATTGTTATTGGCCGCATCGCCCCAGCTGGCCCTGCTCGCACAGCTCGGCTTGTCTCGCGTGCGTGAGTTCGACGCTGACCGCCTCGCGGCGGAACTGACGGGCGACCCGCAGGGGCTGGCGTCCGCGCTGGCGAAAATCGAGCGGGTCAGCCGCTCCTGGCGTGCCTGGCTGTGGCCGGGATGGGGCAATCCCGAGCCCTCCTGCTTGCGCACGCATCCGGCAACGCAAGAGCGTATCGCACGCCTGCTGACGTTGGCGCCTGGGCCAGCATCAGCGTTGCCATTCCACGCGCCCCATTTCTTGCCGGAATCCGCTGTGACGCCGCGCCCGCCGCGCTGGCACCCGAGCGGGCTGTGGCGCTGATTGCCTATCAACAGGAGACTTCTCATGGCCTACCCCGACCCGTACCCACGCCCCGCACCGGACCCCTTCATCCGGCGCTGGCTCTTCATCACCGCCTGTATTGCCACGCTCATGCTGCTGTGGCAGTTCCTGCCCGCCATCGAGGCCTGGTTCAGTCCGCGCGAGGCGGCAGATCGCACCGTGACGGCGCGTGGCGATCTGGCGGCGGACGAGAAAGCCACCATCGAACTGTTCGAAGAATCGCGCGCTTCGGTGGTCTACATCACCACCGCGCAGCTGGTGCGCGACGTCTGGACTCGCAATGTCTTTTCCATGCCGCGCGGCACCGGTTCGGGCTTTATCTGGGACGATGCCGGCCACGTCGTCACCAACTTCCACGTCATCCAGGGTGCTTCTGAAGCCACGGTCAAACTCGCCGATGGCCGCGACTACCAGGCCGCGCTGGTGGGGACGAGCCCAGCGCACGACATCGCCGTGCTCAAGATTGGCGTCGGTTTCAAGCGCCCGCCGGCCGTGCCGGTCGGCACCAGTGCCGACCTCAAGGTGGGTCAGAAGGTGTTCGCTATCGGCAACCCCTTCGGCCTGGACTGGACGCTCACCACCGGCATCGTCTCCGCGCTCGACCGCTCGTTACCCGGAGAAGCGGGCGGCCCGGCCATCGATCACCTGATCCAGACCGACGCCGCCATCAACCCTGGCAACTCCGGTGGGCCGCTGCTCGATTCGGCAGGAAGGCTCATCGGCATCAACACGGCGATCTATAGCCCCTCCGGCGCCTCGGCCGGGATTGGTTTCGCCGTGCCGGTGGACACCGTCATGCGCGTAGTCCCGCAACTCATCAAGACCGGTAAGTACATCCGTCCGGCGCTGGGCATTGAGGTGGACGAACAGCTCAATCAGCGTCTGCTTGCACTGACCGGAAGCAAGGGCGTGTTCGTGTTGCGTGTTACCCCTGGTTCGGCAGCGCACAAGGCCGGCCTCGCGGGTGTCGAAGTCACGCCGCAAGGCATCGTGCCGGGCGACCGCATCATCGATGTTGATGGCAAGGCGACGGACGATGTGGCCAAGCTGCTCGCGCGGCTAGACGACAGGAAGGTCGGCGATGTGGTGGTCTTGTCAGTGGAACGGGCCGGCAAATCGCGCGAGGTGCGTGTGGAGCTGCAACCCGGGAATTGATTGAACTGAACCTGTGGATCAGGCGGTAGTGCAGCGTCGCGGTGATTGAGGTTCTCAGGTCTTCGGCCAGGTAGCGTTCCGCCTCAACCTCCGTAATTTTCGGATGCGATCTGCCTATCCGAATAGGCAAGCATGCAACGCCGGAACCTCTTGCCAATCATCGAAGGAGAAAGCGAGGCGCAATCCGCATGAGGTGGACGCAGGCCAGGAACGAGGCAAACAGGAGGCCGCATTGGAACTCAGACTACTGCGCTATTTCGTTGCGGTCGCGGAAGAACTGCATTTCGCGCGAGCGGCCGAGCGCCTTGGCGTAGAACAATCGCCTGTGTCGCGCGCAATGCGCAATCTCGAAGCCACGCTCGGCGTGCAGTTGTTCGACCGCAGCGCGCACCAGACGCGACTGACCTGGGCCGGTCAAGTGTTCCTCGGTGAGTGCCGGCGTGTGCTGGCCACCGTGGAGCAGGCGGTGAGTGCCGCAAAGGCGGCGGCGCAGGGCTATCAGGGTTATCTGCGCATCGCCATCTGCGACAGCTTGGCGCAGCCCCACATTGCCACCTTGCTGGCGCGCAGCCGCGAGGAAGAGCCCGAACTGGAGATTCGCGTCTTCGAGCTGCCTTTCGCGCAGCAGCTCAAGGGCCTGCACAACGATCTGCTGGACATCGGCTTTGCGCTGTCGGACGCGGTGAGCGAAGGCCTTGTCGCCGAGCCCGTGTGGACCGATCCTCTGTCGGTGATCGTGCCCGTGCGCCACCCCTTGTTGGCGCACGCGGAAGTGCCATTGGATGAAGCCTTGAAGTTTCCGTTGGTACTGTGCCATCCGGACGCGGGATCGGGCTGCCACCACCAGATCCAGGCGGTGCTTCAAGGTGCGTCCAAGCCGCTCAAGCTGGTAGATCAGGTGACGAGCCTAGGCGTGATGCTGACTCTGGTCGGTGCCGGTTATGGCCTAGGTTTCGCCATTGCCTCGCAGGTGCAGACCCTGAACCGCCCCGACATAACCGTTCGCCCCTTGGCCGGCACGCCGCCCATGCTGTCTACCTACCTGCTGCGCCGCAGCGCCGAACCCTCTGAGCCCATGAAGCGGTTTCTGCAGCGCGCCCGCGAGGAGTTCCTGCCAAAGGGAGATGAACCGGCCTCGTGACGTTGAGCGCTCGGGTACATTGGCTACTGCTGGCTGTCCATGGCTCGCACTGGACTTGCTCGGAGCGCGCGTTGACCAAGCGTGGTTTTCAGTCCATAATTATGTCCATCTCGGTTCGCCGAGTGCGGAAAACTCGTTATCAATCAACGAGTTGGGAACACGATGATGTTCCCATCGCCCGCTCCATCCTTCATGACCGCGCCGCATTCCGCCGCGCGGGTTCCTCCAGACTGCCTCAGTACGCCGCGAACACCGCGGCCAACGCGTCCGCGTCCAGCACGCGTCCCTGGGCGCGATCATGCGTGTGCAGGTACCAGACCTCGTCCGGCTCCAAGTGCCGTGTCAGGTGCCACTGGTTGTCCCGGGCCAGAATATCCACCCGTCCCTGGCAGCCAAAGCAGAAGCGGGCCAGAGGCTTGATCGCGGCGGCCTTGCCATTGACGCTCAGGGTCAGTGCGGGGGCCGCGTAGGTTTTCAGTTCCCCGGATGACGGATTCTCGGTGATGGTGACCGTGTCCCGGCGCAGCGTGGCCACCTGTGCCTGCACCAACGGTTGCAGCCACAGCTCGATGGTGTCGAACAGCACATGCAGCGACTGGATCCAGTCCTGGTACTGTTTTTCGACCGCGATGGCCCGGGCCTGTTCCGCATGTGCGGACTGCTGCAGCTTCTGTGCGAGTTGCTCCATTTTCGACATCGGAATTTCCGTTCTGGGGCGGGCTTCCATGGTGATCGGCACGCTTGCTCGCTTCCAGCCGAAAGCGACATTTTCGTAGAACTCCTAGAAGTGCTGCGGCGGTGGCGCGTAACGCTTCAAACTTTTCCCATGGGCAGGCCGGCACTGACCGACTAGCGTGCGCGGATATTGATCAGGAGCTGCCTTCCATGAACTGCCGGGACGACGTCGTCGAGCGCATCCACAGAATCTTTCTTTCCGCCGGCGTCGGCTCGAACAAGCAGCTTGAGGCGGTGCGCGCGCTCGGGCGTGCAGGCGGCCCCAAGGCCGCGCAACTGATCGAGCAGATCTACCAGCAGGCGTTCAGTAATTCCGCCCTGCAGATGGCCTGCGTGGCGGCATTGGGCGAAGCGGCCCACGGCTTCCAGGCCAGCGCTGGACGGGACAGCTGACGCTTCATCCACAACGTTGGTGATCGTCGGCGACGGGCATCATCCGCCCGCCACACGCCCGCGCTATGCTGCGCGCCTGCCGACCGATCCCACTGCGATGAAGCTCGCCATCCTGTCCCGCAACAGCTCTCTGTATTCCACCCGTCGGCTGGTCGAGGCGGCACGCGCGCGGGGCCACACCGTGCGCATCCTGGACCCGTTGCGCTGCTACATGCGCATCGCCGCCGATGGCTTTTCCATGCACTACAAGGGCCGGCCGATGACCGGCGTGGACATGGTCATCCCGCGCATCGGTGCCTCCATCACCCGCTACGGCACCGCCGTGCTGCGCCAGTTCGAACTGATGGGCGCGCGCACGCCCAACCCGTCCGACGCCATCCTGCGTTCGCGCGACAAGCTGCGCGCGCACCAGCTGCTGGCGGCCAAGGGCATCGACATGCCGGTCACCGTGTTCGGCGACAACCCTGATGACACCGTCGACCTGCTGTCCATGCTCGGTCCGCCACCCCATGTGGTGAAGCTCAATGAAGGCACCCAGGGGCGCGGCGTGATCCTGACCGAAAAGGCCAGTGCCTCGCGCGGCATCGTCGAGGCCCTGCGCGGTCTGTACGCCAACTTCCTGATGCAGGAATTCATCGGCGAGGCCAAGGGGGCCGACCTGCGCTGCTTCGTGGTCGGCGACCAGGTGGTGGCGTCGATGCAGCGGCAGGCACCGGAGGGCGACTTCCGCTCCAATCTGCACGCCGGCGGCACCGCCGTGGCGGCCAAGGCCAGCCGTGCCGAGCAGCAGGTGGCGGTGCGCTCGGCCAAGGCACTGGGCCTGTCGGTCTGCGGCGTGGACCTGATCCGCTCCGCGCGCGGCCCGCTGGTGCTGGAGGTCAACTCCACGCCCGGGCTGGAGGGCATCGAAGCGGCCTGCGGGGTCGACGTGGCCACGCGGATCATCGAGCACGTAGAGAAGATCAAAAAGCCCTGATTATTCATGGGGTTGTGATTCTCATGGGTAAATGATCCGCGGCTTTAACGAGGCTTTAATCGACCCCGGCGTATGCTTCAGCAAACCGCAGCTCTGCCTCTCAGCAGGATCGGTATCGGGATACGACTTCAGGCCCAGGCGGGTGCACCGCCTGGGCCTTTTTTATGTCGGTCGGCCCCGTGCCCAAGGTCTCTTGTGGAGGCCGCGTGACGGTCGTAGAGTTGGCCCTTCGTTCCGGGATGGATCGGGAGGTTGGCGATGTACCGCATCATGACGATCGCGTTGCTGCTGGGCCTGTCTGGCGCTGTTGCCGCCAAGCCGGAGAAAGCTGCTGTACAGATGGACCGGCAGGGCTCGGTCGCCGAACAGATGCGGCAGGTGGAAACCGCCCTGGCTGCCCCCGACTATGCCGAACTGTCTGCCGAGGATCGCGGCCAGGTGCAGCAGTCGCTGTCGCGCATCCGCCAGCACCTGGGCGAGCGCCAGACCGTGCAGGAACTGCCGCCGCAGCTGCAGGCCGAGGTCTTCAACGAGCAGGAACGCATCAACACCCTGTTGGCGCGCGGCCACGAAGACAGCCGGCAGATCTGCAAGTACGAACGCACCACCGGCAGCAACATGCCCAGGAGCCGCTGTCTGACCGTGGCCGAACGGCGCCGGATCGAGGAGAAGGGCAAGGCGCTGATCAACGACCAGCGCAGCTACAACATGCTCAGCCCACCGCCCGCCGGGCGTTGAGCGCGCACGGGCCTGTGGTCTCGCCGACCGTGCCGTGACGGCGCATCGGCGATAGCGCAGGATCGATTTCCACTCATGGAAGAACCTGGAGGTAACGATGCAGCGCATGATTCCCGTCGCCCTGATGCTGGGGCTGGCACTGGCCACCACCGCCCACGCCAAGCCCGAGAAGGCACAGGTGAAGTTCGACGCCAATGCACCGGTGGCCGAACAGATCCGCAGCGTTGAGGCGGCCATCAACAGCGAGGACTACAGCGAGATCGGGCTGGAAGACAAGAGCCGCGTGCAGCAGGCGCTGGGCCGCATCAAGATCAAGATGGGCGACCACGAACGCATCGAACAGGTCAGCCCGCAGGACCGCACCCAGATCTTCAACGACCAGGAAGTGATCAACACGATCATGACCCGCGCCCACGCCGACAGCCGCATGGTCTGCCGTCGCGAGCGCACCACCGGCAGCAACATGCCGCAGAGCGTCTGCCTGACCGTGGCCCAGCGCCGCAAGGCGGAGGAAGACAGCCGCAAGGCGCTCAACGACGGCCAGCGCTTCAACAACTACAAGCCCTGAGCACTGTCGCGCGGGCCGCGCGCGGCCATCGGTCACCCTGCCGTGCGTCCCTTGTGGACGCATCGGCGGAACCGTAAAGTCGAGACCCTATTCATGGACGAACATGGAGCTCGTCATGTACCGCAACACTACGCTCGCCCTGATGCTGTCGCTCGGCCTGGTGGCCACCGTGCAGGCCAAGGCGCAGAAGGACACCGTGCAGATGGATTCCTTCACCCCGGTGTCCGAGCAGATCCGCCGCGTCGAAACGGCCATGGGCAGCGAGGACTACAGTGAAATCGGGCTGGAGGACAAGAGTCGCGTGCAGCAGGCGCTGAACCGGATCCGGATCAAGATGAATGGCCGCGAGAAGGTGGATGAGCTGGCGGCGCAGGAGCGCAACGACCTGTTCAACGAGCAGGAGATCGTCAATACCATCATGACCCGTGCCCAGGCCGACAGCCGCATGATCTGCCGTCGCGAGCGCCTCACCGGCAGCAACATGCCGACCAGTGTCTGCCTGACCGTGGCCCAGCGTCGCAAGGCCCAGGAAGACAGCCGCCAGGCGTTGACCGACCAGCAGCGCATCAGCCGCTGACCCGCCGCCGCAGGGGCCTCGCCCGGTGTCGCCCCGTCGGTACGAAATGTTAAGAATGGAACCTGTATCGTTCAGCAGGTAGACGTCGCGTCCACCCGCACAGGGGCATCCTGAGCGGGTGGGCCTGGCCCCCCGACGACCCTTCAAGAACCAGAGGTCCCAGTGCGCATTCTCGTAATCGAAGACAACAGCGACATCGCCGCCAACCTTGGCGACTACCTTGAGGATCGTGGCCACACCGTGGACTTCGCCGCCGACGGCGTGACCGGCCTGCATCTGGCCGTGGTCCACGAGTTCGACGCCATCGTGCTGGACCTGAACCTGCCGGGCATGGATGGCATCGAAGTGTGCCGCAAGCTGCGCAACGAAGCGCGCAAGCAGACCCCGGTACTGATGTTGACCGCCCGCGACTCGCTGGACAACAAGCTGGCCGGTTTCGATTCCGGTGCCGATGACTACCTGATCAAGCCGTTCGCGCTGCAGGAAGTGGAAGTGCGCTTGAACGCGCTGTCGCGCCGCGGCAAGGGCGTGCAGACCCGCGTGCTGGAAACCGGCGACCTGGAATACAACCTGGACACGCTGGAGGTGCGTCGCCAGGGCAAGCTGCTGCAGCTCAACCCGACCGCGCTGAAGATCCTGCAGGCCCTGATGGAAGCCGCGCCGGCCGTGGTCACCCGCCAGGAGCTGGAGACCCGCGTCTGGGGCGAAGAGCTGCCCGACTCGGATTCGCTGCGCGTCCACATCCACGGCCTGCGTGCAGTGGTCGACAAGCCGTTTGAAGTGCCGCTGATCCAGACCCGCCATGGCATCGGATACCGCATCGCCACCCCGGAAGCCTGATTCCGTGGCAACCAAGGGGGAGCGCCGGCGTTCGCCGTATCGGCGGCGCCTGCGCAGCCGCATCATCGTCTCGTTCGTGTTGTTGGGCTTCTGCCTGACGACACTGTTCGCGTTCGCCACCAACTGGGCCCGCATGCGCGTGGAAAACCAGCTGGTCGAAGATGTGATGAACCGCAACATCAACGAGTACGTGCGGCGGTTCTACGAGAGCCCCGACCGCAACCCCGACCTGCCCGTGCAGCAGATGCGTGCGCGCCTGGTCAAGCCTGACAAGTTCGAGGCGTTGCGCGAAGAAGAGCCGGATTGGGCCGCGCTGCCCGATGGCAATCACAACATCTCTGGCGTGGACGAGCGCGGGCAACCTTATGCGTACAAGCTGGCCGTGCGCAAAACACCCGACGCCTGGGCGTTCCTGGCCTACGACATGACCGACAGCGTGCGCGGTGGGCAGCAGCTCAACCGCGCGCTGGTGCTGTCGGTGCTGGTGTTCAGCCTGCTGTCGCTGGTGCTGGGCTGGTGGTCGGCATCGAAGGTGATGAAGCCGGTCTCGGACCTGGCCGCGCGGTTGCGCGCCTATCGCGGCGGCACCAGCGAGCCCGAGCCGCTGGCGCCGCGTTTCCCCGATGACGAAGTGGGGCAGCTGGCGCAGGCGCTGGATGACTATTCGTCGCGGCTGACCGAAGTGGTGCAGCGTGACCGTGAGTTCAATGCCGACGTCAGCCACGAGCTGCGCACGCCGCTGGCGGTGATCCGTGGCGCCACCGAGCTGCTGCTGACCCGACCCGGCCTGGATGAGAAGGTGCTGCAGCGTCTGCAGCGCATCCAGCGTGCCGAACAGCAGTGCAGCGACCTGATCGGCGCGCTGCTGCTGCTGTCGCGCAACGAACGCGGGCAGGGCACCAGCAACGTCGCCCGCGTGGCCGAACAGCTGCTGGATGCGCACCGCGCACAGCTGGGCGGCAAGCCGCTGGAGCTGGTACTGGAAGGCGAGCGCAACCTGGTGATCGATGCGCCGGAGGCGGCCTTGTCGGTTGCGCTGGGCAACCTGATCGGCAACGCGGTGAAATACTCGCAGGATGGCGAGGTGCGCGTCTTTGTCGGCAGCAATTCGGTGTCGGTGACCGACAGCGGCCCGGGCCTGAGCGAAGAGGACGCCGCCAAGCTGTTCCAGCGCGGCTATCGCGGTACGCACGCCGGTCATTCACAGGGCGGTGGCATCGGCCTGTCGATCGTCAGCCGCCTGTGCGATCTGTATGGCTGGCAGGTCAGCGTGCGCCCCGGTGGCGAGCGCGGCGTGATCGCCACGCTGACGTTCTCGCCGAAGCCGTTGTAAGGGCGCCTGCTTGGGTGGGTGCCGACCTTGGTCGGCACGAATCCTGCCGACCTCACAACGCGCCCTGTGTCGCTAGTGCCATCGAATTAACTTCGCAGGCGTGATGGACCAGAAGCCCAACACGACATCACCGTGACCGTTGCCACGTAGCGCGCGTGTCCGCATGCACGCATTCGTACCCCCAACTGCGGCTTGAGAATTTCCTTACAGATCACAGCGCTACGTGATGGCCAGATGGGTCGGCCGGGGCAGGTGCCCTGGCCGGGATTGGCGTCCTGAAAAAAACCTTCAACTCAAGCGCTCCGGGTGGGCTGCGGCTCATCATGGACAATGCACCGCCTGCCTTGTTTCGGCGGATGGTGCGTGGGGATTCATCAGAATCCGCTGGAGTCTTTTTCCTCGCGCTTGAGTTGTTGGGTCTCCGGTACGCCAACCCGCACCGTCCGCCACCTCGCATCCGCAGGTGGCTCGTCGTCTGCGAGGAGATTCACCATGTCCGCACGCCCCTTGTTCCCCCAACTGCATGCCCTGATCGGCGAAGCCGCTGACCTGCTGCCGGCCGACGTCGCCGAGCGCATCGAAACCCTGCTCGACGATCCGAAGGACCTGCTGCCCGCGCTGCTGGCCCGCATGGATGGCCGCGACGCAGCCGACGGGCGGCGATTGGAAGCACAGGGCCTCAGCCCTGCCCAGGCGGCCACCATGGCCGGCCTCAGCCGCACCCTGGCCGGCTTGAATGCACTCATGCAGGTGCTGCACGCCGCCGAAGCCGCCCGCGAACAGGGCGGCGCCCACCAGCAGCTCAGTCCGGATGTCGTCGACGGCCTGCTGCTCGGCGCCCGCGAACTGGCCCGCTACGCCCGCCTGCAGCTGGAGTAGATCCACGCCATGCGTGGATGCGCTTCGGTAGTGCCGGCCGCTGGCCGGCAACCAGGCCTCAACCCCCAGCCAACCCCAGATAGCGCTCATGCAGCGCTTCCACCTGCGCCTGCAGGTCTTCCGGGTGGCCATCGTTGACCACCACATCATCGGCCAGCGCCAACCGCTGCGCGCGGCTGGCCTGGGCGGCGATCATCTTGTTGGCCAGCGCGGCGTCGATGCCGTCGCGCTGCATCAGCCGGGCGTGCTGCACCGCTTCGGGCGCATCCACCAGCAATACCCGGTCCAGCCACGGGTAGGCCTGCCGCCCACCGACCTCGGTCAGCAGCGGGATGGCGGCAATCGCATAGGGACTGGTGGCCTGCACGCACTGCTGTTGCATCAGCAGGCGAATGGCCGGGTGGGTGATCGCTTCCAGCTCGGCCCGTTCGGTCGGGTCGGCGAATACATGGGCACGCAGGCGCGCCCGGTCCAGGCTACCATCCGCCTGCAGCATGCCGGCGCCGAAGCGCTCGGCGATACGGCCCAGGGCGGGGCTGCCGGCAGCGACCACCGCGCGGGCGGCCAGGTCGGCGTCGGCCACCACGATGCCCAGCGCCTCGAAGCGCCGGGTCACCTCGCTCTTGCCGGCGGCAATGCCGCCGGTCAGGCCAACCACATACCGGCTCATGGGGATTCCCCTCAGCGCAGTCCGCTCATCACCAGGTACTGCTCCACCACGGGCGCGCCCCACATGAAGTACAGCCAGCCCGCGATGGCCAGGTAGGGGCCGAACGGGATCGGCGTGGCGCGGTCACGGCCCCGGGTGTACAGCCAGATCGAACCGATGATGGCGCCCAGCACCGACGACAGCAGGATGATCGGCAGGATGCCCTTCAGCCCGCACCACGCGCCGAGGGCGGCCAGCAGCTTGAAATCGCCGTGGCCCATGCCTTCCTTGCCGGTCAACTGCTTGAACAGCCACCAGACCATCCACAGCGACAGATAGCCCACCGCCGCGCCGACCAAGGCAGGCTTGGCCGGCATGTACAGGTTGTCGATGTTGCCTATCAGGCCCAGCCACATCAGTGGCAGGGTCAACTGGTCGGGCAGCAGCTGGGTGCGCAGGTCGATGCCGGACAAGGCGATCAGGAAGCAGGTCAGCACGATGGCGCCGAAGCCCTGCCAGCCGAAGCCGAACTGCCAGACGCAGGCCAGCACCAGCACCGAGGTCAGGGCCTCGACCAGCGGGTACTGCAGCGAGATCGGCGCCTTGCAATGGCGGCACTTGCCGCCCTGGATGATCCAGCTGAACAGCGGGATGTTCTCGTACCAGCTCAGCTTGTGCTTGCAGTGCGGGCAGTGCGAGGGCTCGACCACGATCCCCGGTGGCGGGGGCTCGTAGAAGTCCGGTTCTTCCAGGACCTCGCGCGCATCGCGCTTCCACTGCCACTCCAGCCGCTTGGGCAGGCGCAGGATGACGACGTTGAGGAAACTGCCCAGCAGCAGTCCCAGGGCGGCCGCGGCGGGGTAGCCGAGGCCGGGATGCTGGTCGAGAAATGCCATTGATACCTTTAGCCGACGACGGCGCCGAGTTTGAAGATGGGCAGGTACATGCCGATGACCATACCGCCAACGACGATACCGATGAAGATCATGATCATCGGTTCGAGCAGGCTGCTTAGCGCATCCACGGCATTGTTGACCTCCTGTTCATAGTACTCGGCAACCTTGAACAGCATGGCATCCAAGGCGCCAGCTTCTTCACCGATGCCGGTCATCTGGATGACCATATGGGGGAACAGGTTCTGCTGCTTCATGGCCATGTTGACCGGATAGCCGACCGATACATCATCGCGCATGCGCAGGACGGCTTCCTCATAGACCTTGTTGCCGGTCGCGCCTGCAACGATACCCAGCGCTTCCACCAACGGCACACCGGCCCTAAAGGTGACCGCAGTTGTACGAGCAAATCGGGCGATGGCGCTGTTATTCATGATCTCGCCGATCACAGGCACTTTCAGAATCAGCCTGTCGAATGTGTGCTGCATCTTTGGAGAGCGGTTATAGCTCATGAACAGCGCAACGCCTGACCCAATCAGCACGATCGCCATCAGCCACCACCACGAAACCATGAAACGCGAGGCGGTCACGATCATCTGAGTGAATGCTGGCAGCTCAGCGCCGAAGCCCTTGAAGACTTCTTCAAACTGCGGAACGACAAAGATCAGCATGATGGTGCTGACCAGCAAGGCGACCACTACCACCATGGCGGGATAGAACAGTGCCTTCTTGATTTTGCCCTTCAGGGCTTCAATGTTCTCTTTATAGTTGGCGATGGTGTCAAGCACAGTCTCAAGCACACCAGCACCTTCGCCCGCGCGCACCAAATTTCGATAGAGTTCGTCGAACTGCACAGGATGCTTGCTGATGGCCTCGTAAAGAGAAGATCCGCCTTCGATGTCGGTGCGGATGTTGTCGACCATCTTCTTCATGCGCGGGTTCTTATGCCCGCTCCCAATGATCTCCAGCGCCGCGACAATCGGCACGCCGGACTTCATCATTGTGGCCATCTGGCGACTGAAGAACGCCACGTCCTTGGCTCCTACCGCCTTGCCTGCTGCCCCAAACAGCGGTTTGGGCTTGGCCTTGACTTGGCCAGGGGTGATTCCTTGGCGGCGGAGTTCGGCGCGCAGCAGGTTGGCATTCTTCGCCAACTGTTCGCCCTTCATCTTGATCCCCCGCTTGTCGGTCCCCTCCCAGACAAACGGCTGCAGTTCCATGGTGGAGCGAGCCACCGGGTCCTTCTTCATAGCACTACGACTGACTGACATGTTGTCTCCCCGGCCCGTCATCCCCAGACGGGCATTCTGAGGCGATGGTATCCGGTTCGGGGGCGTCTGGGCAGCGGTTGCCCGCTGGAGCGTGTGAATTCGTGTCGGCCACTGACCAAAGGTGACACACTGCGTCACATTGCTGCGTCCATCGCAGATTCGCATCGGGGGGGTTCCCATCCGTGAAATAGCTGCCATCATGGGCGCGGGGAAATCCAGGGGGAGGCGTGCCGGGGTTGGCACGCAACCTGCGTTGATCCACCCGCAGGGGGCAGGACCCGCTCAGCTGGCCGTCGGCCAGACCGATCCTGTGCTCTGAAATCAACCACCACTATCTTGGGGATGTACCAAATGAAGAACCAGAAGGGCTTCACCCTTATCGAACTGATGATCGTCGTTGCGATCATCGCCATCCTGGCCGCCATCGCCCTGCCGGCTTACCAGGACTACCTGATCCGTTCGCAGGTGTCCGAAGGTCTGACCCTGACCTCCGGTGCCAAGTCTGCAGTAGCCGAGACCTACTCCAACACCGGCGCATTCCCGGCGGACAATGCCGCTGCTGGTCTGGAGGCCAAGGCCAACATCAAGGGCAAGTATGTGACCGGCGTTGAAGTCAAGAACAACGTCATCACCGCTACCTTCGGTAACGACGCTAACTCCAAGATTGCGGGCGGTTCGCTGACCCTGACCGGCACCGACAACAATGGCTCCATCTCGTGGGCTTGCGCCGGCGATGGCACCAAGGTTGCTGCAAAGTACCTGCCGAAGGCTTGCCGCTGATTTAGCGCTTGCCGGATACGGCCAAGTGGCAAACAAGGCCCGGCAATGCCGGGCCTTGTTATTTTAGGGTCGCATGTAATCTGCGGATCTACGTTGACCGTTCAGTCGTGATAGGGGGATACGTCATGCAACGAGGCTTTACGTTGATCGAGTTGATGATCGTAGTAGCAATTATCGCAATCTTGGCGGCCATCGCCGTTCCTGCTTATCAGATCTACCTTGTCCGCGCCCAGGTGGCGGAGGGAATGGCCCTCGCTGGTGATCTGAAAGTGGCCGTCGCCGAGTATCAGTGGGCGACGGGGTCACCTCCCTCATCTGACGCGGACATGAGTCGAACAGCTGCTGGAGGTGGTCGCTATGTGTCGTCGATGACTGTGGGTTCCGGGGGCGTAATCACAGTGGTCTATGCTGGTCCTGCTGCAAACAGTGCGATCAAGTCTTCGGTGTTGCAATGGGTACCTGACTGGACTGCGCAGGGTGCCACTCGCTGGAGTTGCAATGGCGCCGGAACAACGGTTCCCAAGCAATACCTGCCGAAAGCTTGCCGCTGATTGCAATGGCTAACTGCTAAGCTGTGGCCGGACGCCGGTGGGGATGCGGGCGATCTGTGTCTAATGATTTCGTGGGGAGAACGGCTTGAGATCTTCGTCATTGCCTAGTGGTGCGTTGTTGTTGTGGCTTTTTGTGTTGTCTGGTTTCTCGGGGCTGATCTACCAATCGATCTGGACGCATTATCTCGGGCTATTCCTCGGGCATTCGTCCTACGCGCAGTCACTGGTCCTGCTTCTCTTCATGGGGGGCATGGCCTGCGGAGCATGGCTGGTCAGCCAACGCAGCGAGCTGCTTGCCCAACCTCTGCTGGCTTATGCGGCAGTTGAGCTGATAATCGGCGTACTCGGTCTTGCGTTCGACCCGGCTTATGGCGCGCTGACGCGATGGGCGTACACCAGTGTATTCCCAGGATTGGGTGGGGATGGCGTCAGCCTCGTGCGGTGGGGCTTGGCCACGGCCTTGGTCTTGCCGCAGTGCGTGCTGCTGGGCGCGACATTCCCTTTGATGAGTGCAGGATTCATTCGTATCAAAGAGAACGCCGAGGGGGAAGTTCTTTCCGGCCTGTACTTCTCCAACAGCATTGGTGCTGCCGCCGGTGCGCTGGTGGCTACATATCTGCTTCTGCCGCGTATTGGTCTGCCCGGTGCAATTATGACCGCGGGGCTGCTCAACATCGCGATCGCCATTTTCATTTACCCGCTCACTAAGTCGGAATCGGCGGGGGCGGCGGTTGCGGTCGGGGAGGGCTCGAAGGCGAGTAGCTCTCGGCATCTGCCGATATTTGTGTTGATTGTGGCGGCGCTGACTGGTGCTTCTTCATTTGTGTACGAGATCACCTGGGTCCGAATGCTATCGTTGGCATTAGGCACCACGATCCATGCGTTCGAGTTGATGCTTGCGGCGTTCATTGCGGGTATCGCCATGGGCGGCCTCTGGCTCCGGTCACGCGCCGACCGCCTTGAATCACCCCTGCGCACTGCAGGTTGGGTCCAGGTGTGGATGGGCTTGGCGGCACTGGCATCCATGTTTGTCTACGCCCAATCGTTCGAGTGGGTCGGTTGGCTGATGCGGGTAATTGTGCGCGGCAGCGAAGGCTATGGGCTCTACAACGTTGCCAGTGGAATCATTTCGCTGCTGGTGATGTTCCCGGCAGCCTTCTTTGCGGGCATGACGCTTCCCCTGCTGACTCTCGCGCTATTGAGGCAAGGGCATGGCGAGCGTGCCATTGGACAGGTTTACGCCTTCAATACGCTGGGTGCCATCGTAGGCATTCTTTTCGCCGTTCATGTACTCCTGCCAGGGCTGGGTCTGAAGCTAGCCTTGGCAGTGGCTGCGGCTATTGATCTGCTGCTGGGCCTGCTTCTGCTGAGGCGCTACGCGAGTTCTACGGTCGGTCAGGTCAGGGATCTTGCATGGGCGGCGGGGCTGTCTACTGCGGGGATTGGCTGCGCCCTGATGTTTGTGCACTTTGATCCGCTGATGCTCAATTCCTCCGTTTATCGGCACGGCCGCCCCTCGCTGGCTGCGGGCTCCAAAGTCATTTATTCCAAGGATGGCAAGACCGCTACGGTGGCTGTCTATGAAGCTCCTCGTCATGGTGATGGTGCAATATCGCGCTCTATTTCCACTAACGGCAAGGTCGATGCGGGGTTGACGGTTCGACCATCTGATCCGCCCTCGACGGACGAGTCAACGATGGTGCTGTTGGCGGCGTTGCCCCTGTCGTTGCGTGCAGAGTATTCGCATGTCGGGGTCATTGGGTTTGGTTCCGGCATGACCACCCATACGCTTTTGGGCAGCTCTGCCATTGGCCGAGTGGATACGGTTGAAATCGAACCGGCGATGGTCGAGGCAGCCCGTCATTTCGGCGTCAAGGTTGCACGTGCTTACGATGATCCCCGCTCGAACATTGTTATCGACGATGCGAAGGCCTACTTTTCTGCTTCGCCTGCGAAGTACGATCTCATCGTATCTGAGCCATCGAATCCGTGGATGGGAGGGACCGCCTCACTGTTCAGTACGGAATTCTATGCGTTCGTGCCGGGGCAACTGAACAAAGATGGACTGTTCGTTCAGTGGCTTCAGTTGTATGAAATAGACCCAGCATTGGTTAGTTCCGTCATTACAGGAATGCTGGTGAACTTTGCTGATGTGCACGCGTATCTTGCCAACGACAGCGATCTGATTCTCGTTGCGTCGCCGAAGGGCGATGTTCCCAAGCTATCGTCCAGCGCGTTTCGTAGCGCGTCAGTGAGAGACGATCTGGCTCGAGTCGGTGTGAGAACACTCCGGGATTTGCAGGAGAGCTTCGTCATGGATCGACGCGGTCTGGTCGCGTTCACGCAGCAGTATCCTGCTCGCGCCAACTCGGATTACTTCCCACTGTTGCAGTTGCGCGCCCCCGAGGCCAGATTTAAGAATGCGGAGGTTATCGAGTTCGATGCCGTTAGCACTGCCCCTTGGCCGATCACGCAATTCTTGTCCGGGCATGGGCGTCGGGATGCTCGTGACGAACAGGCTAGTGGAGGTGGGTTGCCTCTGCGTGTGACTGCCAAGAATCTAGCGGCGCGGGAGCTGCGCTTGGCATTGGTGGATGGAAAGATCGGCCTGGATTCTTCCGTAGCTTACCAAGATGCTCTGATTGCCGAGACACTGCGATCACGTGCGAAGTCCTGCACGCTGGACGAAAATCCCGTTGGAACGGCGGACATGATTTACTCGCTTGCGATGGAGACCGTGCCATTCATGTCCTCGGGCGAGCAGGTCGACCTTTGGCAGTCGCCCAGTTGGATAGGCTGCGGCACTTCAGCGAGGGAGGTGAGAGATGCGCTTGCTCTCGTCGCGGCAACTTCCAAGGACGATCACCAGGCTGTCCTGAATATCGGTCAGCAGATCCTGGAAGGCGAGGGGGCAGCTGAGGTGCTGAGCAGCGGAATTGCCAGTTACTACGTGTTAGGGAGTATGTATTTCTCAGCCATGGCAACCCAGCAGGCAGAGCTCGCGCAGTCTCTTCACGCCACCTACACCAGGCGCTTGCCCGCAGTAATTGCTCGACATCCCACGTTGCAGTTGCTGGCGCGTCTTGCGTCCCTGGGTGCGGATCGCAAACCGCAATTGTCGGTTGTAGGGACACGGGAGCAGGGGTAACCTGCGGCCCGACAGGGGCGTGTCCCTTTGCTGATGTAAGGATCAGAGCATGAACGCCGTAACCACCGCCAATCTCGTCGGCATCACCGGCCTGGCCCGTCGCCTGGTCCAGGATGGCGCCCTGGACGAGGCTTCTGCCCGCGACGCCATGGCCAAGGCCGCTGCGGCCCGCCAGCCGCTGCCGACCTGGTTCGCGCAGAACAAGGTGGTCGGGGCGGCCCAGTTGGCGGCGGCCAACGCGGTCGAGTTCGGCATGCCGCTGTTCGACGTGTCCACGTTCGACGCCAGCCAGAACGCAATGAGCCTGGTCAGCGAGGAACTGCTGCGCAAGCACAACGTGCTGCCGCTGTTCAAACGCGGCGGCAAGCTGTTCGTGGGCACCAGCAATCCGACCCATTCGCTGGACGAGATCAAGTTCCACACCAACCTGGTGGTGGAGCCGATCCTGGTGGATGAAGACCAGATCCGCCGCACGCTCGAGCAGTGGCATGCCAGCCATGACACGCTGGGCGACGCGCTGGGCGGTGACGACGATGGCATTGGCAACCTGGATGTGTCCGGCGGTGACGAGGACATTTCCGGGGGCGGCGACTCCGGCATCGACGCCAAGGGCGACGACACCCCGGTGGTGAAGTTCGTCAACAAGGTGCTGGTGGACGCGATCCGCAAGGGCGCCTCGGACATCCACTTCGAGCCCTATGAAGACGACTACCGCGTGCGCCTGCGCATCGATGGCCTGCTGAAGATGGTCGCGCGCGCGCCGGTGAAGCTGAACCAGCGCATCGCCGCACGCCTGAAGGTGATGGCGCAGCTGGACATCGCCGAGAAGCGAGTGCCGCAGGACGGACGCATCAAGCTCAACCTGTCCAAGACCAAGCAGATCGACTTCCGCGTGAGCACCCTTCCGACCCTGTTCGGCGAGAAGGTGGTGCTGCGTATCCTGGACGGCAGCGCGGCCAAGCTGGGCATCGACAAGCTGGGGTACGAGCCGGACCAGCAGAAGCTGTTTCTGGACGCCATCCACAAGCCCTATGGCATGGTGCTGGTGACCGGCCCGACCGGTTCGGGCAAGACTGTGTCGCTGTATACCGCGCTGGGCATCCTCAACGACGAGACGCGCAACATCTCCACCGCCGAAGACCCGGTGGAAATCCGCTTGCCCGGCGTCAACCAGGTGCAGCAGAACAACAAGCGCGGCATGACCTTCGCCGCGGCACTGCGCTCGTTCCTGCGACAGGATCCGGACATCATCATGGTCGGCGAAATCCGCGACCTGGAGACGGCCGAGATCGCGATCAAGGCCGCCCAGACCGGCCACATGGTGCTGTCCACGCTGCATACCAACGATGCGCCGCAGACCATCGCGCGCCTGATGAACATGGGCATTGCGCCGTACAACATCACCAGCTCGGTGACCCTGGTGATCGCCCAGCGCCTGGCGCGCCGGCTGTGCAACAACTGCAAGCGCCCGTCCAACCTGCCCGAGCATGCGCTGCTGGCTGAAGGCTTCACCCAGGCGCAGCTGGATGCGGGTATCGAGCTGTACGAGGCGGTCGGCTGTGACGAATGCACCGAGGGCTACAAGGGCCGTAACGGTATCTACCAGGTGATGCCGATGACCGACGAGATCGCCACGATCGTGCTGGCCGGTGGCAATGCGTTGCAGATTGCCGAGGCCGCGCAGCAGATCGGGGTGAACGACCTGCGCCAGTCGGCGTTGAAGAAGGCGGCGGCCGGGATCACCAGCCTGGCCGAGATCAACCGCGTTACCAAGGATTGAGGTCGATCCACGCCATGCGTGGATGACGCGATGCATGAGGTTGCCGGCCAGCGGCCGGCACTACCCGTTGGTGGGCCCGCGTCGGGCCCTGTCCTTACTCCATCCCCAGCTTCTTCAGCTTGTAGCGCAGCGCGCGGAAGGTGATGCCCAGCTGCGCGGCGGTGCGGGTCTTGTTCCAGCGGTTTTCTTCCAGCGCGCGCTGGATGGCGCTGCGCTCGAGCTGTTCGATGTACGAGGGCAGGGCGGCGCTGCCGGGTTGCAGGTCCACCACGGCTTCGGCGGGCGCTGCGCTGCCGGGCGTGCGCGGGGCATGCTGCGGCAGGCGCAGGTCGTCGGCGCCGATGCAGTCTTCCTCGGCCAGTGCCAGCGCGCGTTCCAGGATGTTCTCCAGTTCGCGCACGTTGCCGGGGAAGGCGTACTGGGCCAGCGCGTCCAACGCCGACGGCGCCAGCAGCGGCGTCGGGCGGCCATGGCTGCGGGCCAGCCGAGCCAGCACCGATGCGGCCAGTTCCGGCAGGTCCTGGCGACGCTCGCGCAGCGGCGGCACCCTCAGTTCGATCACGTTGATGCGGTAGTAGAGGTCGTGGCGGAAGCGCCCGTCCTCGACCAGTTCGGCCAGGTCCTTGTGGGTGGCCGAGAGGATGCGCACGTCCACCGGTTCTTCGGTGGCAGCGCCCACCGCGCGCACCGACTTCTCCTGGATCGCGCGCAGCAGCTTCACCTGCATCTGCAGGGGCAGCTCGGCCACTTCGTCGAGGAACAGGGTGCCGCCGTGCGCGGCCTGGAACAGCCCGGGCTTGTCGGCGTGGGCGCCGCTGAAGCTACCCTTGCGGTGGCCGAAGAACTCACTCTCCATCAGCTCGCCGGGAATGGCGCCGCAGTTGACCGGCACGAACGGGCCGGCCGCGCGGGCGCCCTGGGCGTGGATGGTGCGTGCGACCAGCTCCTTGCCCACGCCGGATTCGCCGAGGATGTAGACCGGCGCCTGGCTGCGCGCGACCTTGCCGATGGTGGTACGCAGCACGTCCATGGCCGGCGAATCGCCCAGCAGGCGTGCGCCCTGTTCGGCGGCGGGGCCGGGCGCGGGGCGCTCGGTGTTGTTCAGTTCCAGCGCGTGCTTGACCAGGCCGCGCAGCACGGCGATGTCCACCGGCTTGCTGACGAAGTCGAAGGCGCCGGCTTTCAGCGCTTCCACGGCCAGGTCCATGCTGCCGAAGGCGGTGATCATCGCCACCGGCGTGCGCGGGTAGTGGTGGGCGATCTCGCTGACCAGCTCGATGCCGTTGCCGTCCGGCAGGCGCATGTCGGTGATGCACAGGTCGTACGGATTGCTGGCCAGCAGTTCGCGCGCTTCGGCAAGGTTGGCTGCCGTACTGATGCGCAGCCCCATGCGGCCGAGCGTCAGTACCAGCAGTTCGCGGATGTCGCGTTCGTCGTCGACGACGAGGGCGCTGCGGGTTTCGTTCATGGGCGGAGAAGATAAACGAGGGGGCTGGAAGCGACAAATGTTTGACGCACGGAATCAGCTCGGCAGCAGGGTATGCGGGCCGGGCAGCACCAGGCGGAAGCAGGAGCCACCGGCCGGAACCGGGATGTAGTCAAGCCGCGCCTGGTTGGCCCGGCACAGCTCGCGGGCGATGTACAGGCCCAGCCCGGTGCCGTGCTCGGAGGTGGTGAAGAAGGGCCGGAACAACTGTGCGGCCACACTCTCGGGAATGCCGGGGCCACGGTCCATCACGTCGATGACCGCACTGCGCTCGTGCTGCGCCACGCGCAGGCGCACCCGTGCCGGCTGCTGGCCGACGCGGCCATATTTGAGCGCGTTGTGCACCAGCACGGTCAGCACCTGGTAGAGGTGCTTGGTGTCGACCTGGGCCAGCACCGAGGTGTCACTGATGATCGGCTCGATGCTGTCGGTCTCCAGCGTCTGACCCTGCTTGTACTCCAGCACGAAGCGGCGCACGAATGCGGCCAGGTCGACGTTCTCGGGCGTGGCGCGCTCGCGCCGGGCCAGGCCCAGCACGCTTTCGACGATGCCGTTGGTGCGCTGGCACTGCTGGCGGATGATCTGCAGCAGGCGGCGGTCGCTTTCGTTGAAGCCGGTGCCTTCCTCCAGCAGTTGCACCGCGTAGTTGATCGCGGCCAGTGGGTTGCGGATCTCGTGGGCGAGGCTGGCCGAGAAGCGACCCATCGCCGACAGGGTGAGCGATTCGGCGCGGCGCGAGACCACGCTGGAGTCGTCCAGGAACACCAGGGCCAGGTCGCTGCCGGCCAGCAGGCGGGCAAAGCGCGGCTGCACTTCGGGCTGGTCGGGGTTGAGTTGCAGCGGCAGTTCGTCCTGCGCCCAGCCGTTGCGCCAGCGCTGCAGCCGGCGGGCGAGTTCCGGGGCGGCGCTGGCCAGGTCCAGGCGGCCGCTTTCGCCGCTGCCGTCGCTGTCACCGAGCAGCATCGAGGCGGCCTCGTTGGCCAGGGTGACGCGGTTGTCGGCGTCGACCACCAGCACGCCGGTGCGCATGCGGCGGATGATCAGCTCGTTGATCTGGAACAGGTTGGCCACTTCGTCGCCGCGCTGGTTGGCCAGTTGCTGGTTGCGGCGCGCGCGGCTGCCGACCTGGTAGCTGATGAAGGCCAGGGCCAGGTAGCTGGTGGCGAACATCGCCAGTTCGGCCAGGGTACGGGTGGGGTCGCCACCTTCCAGCAGCTTCCAGGTGTATTCGACGCCGGTGGCGAGGCTGGCGGCCAGCGCCAGGCCCAGCCCCAGGCTGAGCGGGAGCAGGGTGGCGGCGGCGGCGATGTTGAACAGCAGCGACATCGAGATGCCGGCGCTGGCACCGGGCAGGGCATGTGACAGCAGGGTGGCGGCGACGATGTCCACCAGCACGCCGCTGACCACGATCGGGCGCAGCCAGCGTTCGTTGCGGCCGATCACCAGCGCCAGCAGCGACAATCCCAGGTAGATCGCCGCGACGGTGTCGGCCAGCCGCGGGTGGTGCGCTTCGCCGACCATGGCCGACAGCGGGCTGTAGAGCAGGGCGGCGATGACCGAGGCGATCAGCACCCGGTACAGCGCGAAGAAATACAGCTCACGCCGCGGAATCGATTCGATGCGGTCGATCAATGAAGCACTGGGTGACACGCCGGAACTCCCCTTCTGGCTGCCTGGGTCTGGAATCTGCGGCGGGCCTGCCCGGCGTCCCCTGAGGCCGGGCGGGCACGTCGCTTCGATGTGGCCTGGGGGGCGCGGTCGAGCAACCCCGACGCGACACACCCTGGCTGACCAGTATAGGGCCCCCGGCAGGACGCCGCCGGCGCGGTTCGGATCGCGCATTTGGCTCGGGATGGATACCGGTAGCCAGCGTGCGCCCGGGCGCAACTGCCTGAATGACGGCGGAAATCTGGCCGGGTGTGGCGTTTTGTACAGACTTCTTTGCGCCCCGGCGCCGGCTCGGCCACAATAGTGGGCCCGCCGCGGTCCGTGCCGGTGCCTCTTCCAGGGGCCCTGAGGAATTGCGTGCGGTCGTTCCTATTCCCACGGTGACGCATGAATTTCCACGAATACCAGGCAAAACAACTGCTTGCCGAATACGGCATCCCGGTCCCGGCCGGCAAGGTCGCGGCGACCCCGGACGAGGCGGTTGAAGTCGCCCAGTCGCTGGGCCAGGGCCCCTGGATGGTCAAGGCGCAGATCCACGCTGGCGGCCGCGGCAAGGCTGGCGGCGTCAAGTTCTGCAAGACCGTCGACGACGTGAAGGCCGCAGCCGCCAAGATGCTCGGCACCAAGATGGCCACCTACCAGACCGCCGGCGTCGAGCTGCCGATCAACCTGGTGCTGGTGACCACCGCCGGTGAGATCGTCAAGGAGCTGTACCTGTCGGTCCTGGTGGATCGCGGCACCCGCACCATCAGCTACATCGCCTCTTCCGAAGGCGGCATGGAAATCGAGCAGGTCGCTGCCGAGACCCCGGACAAGATCCACACCCTGAACGTGGACTTCGTCGAGGGCGTGCAGGGTTACCACGGCCGTGACATCGGCTTCAAGATGGGCCTGACCGCCAAGCAGGCCGGCCAGTTCGCCAACATCATGGTGAACCTGTACCGCATCTTCAACGAAAAGGACCTGGCGCTGGTTGAGATCAACCCGCTGGCGATCCTGGACGATGGCAACCTGTACGCGCTGGACGGCAAGTTCAACAGCGACGACAACGCCAACTTCCGCCACAAGGAACTGGTCGCAATGCGCGACAAGTCCCAGGAAGATGAAACCGAAGTGACGGCTTCGGAGCTGGACATCAACTACGTCACCATGGACGGCAACATCGGCTGCATGGTGAACGGCGCCGGCCTGGCCATGGCCACCATGGACGTCATCAAGCTCAACGGCGGCGAGCCGGCGAACTTCCTGGACGTGGGCGGCGGTGCCAACAAGCAGCGCGTCATCGAAGCGTTCAAGCTGATCCTGTCCTCCGACAAGGTCGAAGGCATCTTCGTCAACATCTTCGGCGGCATCGTCCGCTGCGACATGATCGCCGAAGGCATCATCGCCGCCGTGAAGGAAGTGGGCGTCAAGGTTCCGGTCGTGGTGCGCCTGGAAGGCACCAACGTGGAAGAAGGCAAGCAGCTGCTGCGTGACAGCGGCATGGCCATCATCCCGGCTGACAACATCAACGACGGCGCCAAGAAGGTCGTTGAAGCGGTCAAGAACGCCGCCTGATCCACGACACCGAAGGAAATTCCCATGTCTGTTTTGATTAACAAGAACACCAAGGTGATCGTGCAGGGCTTCACCGGCCAGCAGGGCACCTTCCACGCCACTCAGATGATCGAGTACGGCACCCAGGTTGTTGGCGGCGTGACCCCGGGCAAGGGTGGCACCACCCACATCGACCTGCCGGTCTTCAACACCGTTGCCGACGCCGTGCAGAGCACCGGCGCCAACGCGTCGGTCATCTACGTGCCGCCGCCGTTCGCGGCCGACGCGATCCTGGAAGCCGCGGCTGCCGGCATCAAGGTCATCGTCTGCATCACCGAAGGCATCCCGGTGCTGGACATGCTGCGCGTCAAGAACGTGCTGACCCGCTCCTACCCGGACACCGTACTGATCGGGCCGAACTGCCCGGGCGTCATCACTCCGGGCGAGTGCAAGATCGGCATCATGCCGGGCCACATCCACAAGCCGGGCAAGATCGGCATCGTGTCGCGCTCGGGCACCCTGACCTATGAAGCGGTCAAGCAGACCACCGAAGTCGGCCTGGGCCAGTCCACCTGCATCGGTATCGGCGGTGACCCGATCAACGGCTTGAACTTCGTCGACTGCCTGAAGCTGTTCAACGAAGATCCGCAGACCGAAGGCATCATCATGGTCGGCGAAATCGGCGGTGACGCCGAAGAAGCCGGCGCCGAGTACATCAAGAACCACGTGAAGAAGCCGGTCGTCGGTTTCATCGCCGGTGCGTCGGCTCCGGCCGGCAAGCGCATGGGCCACGCCGGTGCGATCGCCTCGGGCGGCAAGGGCACTGCGGAAGGCAAGTTCGCCGCGATGGAAGCCGCAGGCGTCGTCACCGTCCGTTCGCCGGGCGACCTGGGCGCTGCCATCGCCAAGCTGGTGAAATAAGATCGACTGCCTCCGGCAGACGACGCTGTAGTGCCGGCCGCTGGCCGGCCGCTTGAAACAGAAAGGCCGCCTCCGGGCGGCCTTTCTGCGTCTGGCGTGGGGTCAGATCCCTTTTGCTGTGCAAAAGGGATCTGACCCCGGCGTTACAATGGCGGCATTGCAACCACAGGCTGGAATCCCATGGCTTCGATCCGTATCGCGATGGCGCAGTTCGACTTCCCGGTTGGCGATGTCGCCGGCAACACCGAGCGCATCATCGAGATGATCGGCCAGGCGCGCGACGAGTACGGCGCCGAGCTGGTGATGTTCCCCGAGCTGGCGGTGAGCGGTTATCCGCCGGAAGACCTGCTGCTGCGCCCGGGCTTCCTGTACGAGTGCGAGCAGGCAATGACCCGCATCGCCGCCGCCTGCCGTGGCATCACCGCCGTGGTTGGCTGGCCACAGGCGGCTGGCGCGGTGGTCTACAACGCCGCCAGCGTGCTGCGTGATGGCCTGGTGGAGCAGACCTATCGCAAGCGCGAACTGCCCAACTACGCCGTGTTCGACGAGCGTCGTTACTTCGATGTCGATCCGGATGGGGGCAGCTGCGTGTTCGAGGTCAATGGCATTGCGGTCGGGCTGCTGATCTGCGAGGACCTGTGGTTTGCCGAACCGCTGGCCGACACCGTGCGCGCCGGTGCGCAGCTGGTGGTGGTGCCCAATGCTTCGCCGTACGAGCGTGGCAAGCACGCCCAGCGTGATGCTGTGCTGGCCGCACGAACCCGCGAGAGCGGGGCGGCGATCGCCTATCTCAACGTGGTCGGTGGCCAGGACGCGCTGGTGTTCGATGGCGCCTCGGTGGTGGCCGATGGTGATGGCACGGTGCACCCGGCCGCCGCCGCCTTCGTCGACCAGTGGCTGGTGGTGGAGTACGACGGCGACAGCCGCCGCTTCATGCCGCACGTGTGGATGGACGACGGCGACGAAAGCATGGACGCGCTGGCCTGGCGCGCGGTGACGCGCGGCATCCAGGATTACTGCCGCAAGAACGGCTTCAAGAAGGTGTGGCTGGGCCTGTCCGGTGGCATCGACTCGGCCCTGGTGCTGGCATTGGCCGTGGATGCGATGGGCGCGGAGAACGTGACCGCCGTGCGCCTGCCGTCGCGCTACACCGCCGGCCTGTCCAACGACCTGGCCGCCGAGCAGTGCCGGGCGCTGGGGGTGAAGCTTGAGGCTGTGTCGATCGAGCCGGCGTTCAAGGGCCTGATGGAATCGCTGGCGCCGATGTTCGAAGGCACCGCGCCGGACGTGACCGAAGAGAACCTGCAGTCGCGCAGCCGCGGCGTGATCCTGATGGCGCTGGCCAACAAGTTCGGCGGCCTGCTGCTGACCACCGGCAACAAGAGTGAGTACGCGGTCGGCTACGCCACCATCTACGGCGACATGTGCGGTGGCTATGCGCCGCTGAAGGACCTGTACAAGACCGAAGTGTTCGGCCTGTCCAAGTGGCGCAATACCGTGGGCGGCGCACCGGTGATTCCACCGGCGGTGATCAGCCGCCCGCCATCGGCCGAGCTGCGCGAGAACCAGCTGGACCAGGACTCGCTGCCGGCCTACGACGTGCTGGACGGCATCCTGTACCGCTACATCGACCAGGAGCAGTCGCGCACGGAGATCGTGGGCGCCGGCTACGACGCGGCCGTGGTCGATCGCGTGCTGCGCCTGGTGCGCATCAGCGAGTGGAAGCGGCACCAGGCCGCGCCGGGGCCGAAGGTCTCGCGCCGGGCGTTCGGCCGCGAGCGTCGCTACCCGATCAGCAACGGCTACAAGGGCTGAGGGAGCCGTTGGCAGGTAGTGCCGGTCGCTGGCCGGCAGCTCGTATCGCGCGCATCCACGCATGGCGTGGATCTACCGTGCTCGGTAGTGCCGGTCGCTGGCCGGCAGCCCGTATCGCGCGCATCCACGCATGGCGTGGATCTACCGTGTTCGGTAGTGCCGGCCGCTGGCCGGCAGCCCGTATCGCGCGCACCCTCGCATGGCGTGGATCTACCGCGGTCGGTAGTGCCGGCCGCTGGCCGGCAACCCGTATCCCGCGCATCCACGCATGGCGTGGATCTACCGCGCTCGGTAGTGCCGGCCGCTGGCCGGCAGCCCGTATCGCGCGCATCCACGCATGGCGTGGATCTACCGTGTTCGGTAGTGCCGGCCGCTGGCCGGCAGCCCGTATCCCGCGCATCCACGCATGGCGTGGATCTACCGCGCTTGGTAGTGCCGGCCGCTGGCCGGCAACGTCCTGGATCGCTTATCCGGCATGGCGTGAATCTACCGGGCTTCATCGAGCATCTGTTCGAGGCCTGCGATCTCCGCAGTGTCGTTGAAGGCGTCGTCCTCCAGTCGCGCACGCACGAACGCCAGGCCATCGGCCGCCGCTGCGTCCAGCGTGCCGCGGTGGTCGACCGGATAGCGCCGGAACGCGACCGGCTCGCCGCGCAGGGCCAGGCCTGCGGCATACAGCAGGGTCGTCAGATAGGGGACATCGCGGTCCTCGCTGCCATGGGCCAGCATCAGCGGCTGGCTGAAGCCGCGGCGCGGCACGCCCAGGTAGTCATGCAGCACCGTCCAGATGCCCGGCACGCCGGTCAGCGGTGCAGTGAACATGCTGCCGGTATCCATGCCGTCGAGCGTGTTGGCCAGATCACCCAGGCACTGCTCGCGTGCCAGGGCAATGCGGGCGCGCCCGGCGTCGCTCAGTACCCGGTCGACCTGCGGCGCGACCTGCAGCAGGCCGTCGAGCAGATACGCGTGATACGCGTTGAGCGCGCCGGGATTGGCAGTGCGGTTGTCGGGCTTCATCACCAGCGCGGTCAGTTCGACGGCGGTCGGCGTTCCGGCGGTGAAACTACCGCGGTACTGCAGTGAGGGCCCGCCATGGGAAGCCGCCAGGTGGCCTGCGACCAGCGCGGCTGCGGCCCCCTGCGAATAGCCTACCGAGACCCAGCGCGGCGACAACGCTGCTGCGCCCAGGTACTGCCGGCTCGCCTTGACCATGTCGATGGTGTTGCGCGCCGCGGTACGCACGTGCAGGTAGGCATGGCGGCCTGGGCTGCCCAGGCCGTGGTAGTCGGCGGCGGCGACGGCATAGCCCTGGGCCAGGAACACGTCCAGGAAGCGCCCGTCGCGTTCGGCATGGGTGGGGCCGGAGACCGAGGGCGCACAACGATCCGCAATGCCCTGGGTGCCATGCGCCCACGACACCACCGGCCAACCGCCGATGGGCGGCGTGCCGGCGGGCAGGTACAGCAGGCCGGTGCCTTCGGCCAGCGCGCCGTGGTGATCCGGGGTGCGGTAGTGCAGCTTGTACGCCTGGGCGGCCCTGGACGGGACCCAGGGCGCGCGATAGGGCGCGGCAGACAGCAGATCGCCCGGTGCGCCCCGCGCGAAGGCCGCGGGCGCCAGGGTCAGCGCCAGCAGGGCGCTGGCGAGAAGGCAGGACAGGAAACGGAAACTACAGGGCCGTGTCGGCATGGGGCGCTCCGTGATGGCCGGTGTGGCCGCAGCGCCGCAGTGTGGACAGCCACGCCCGGGCAGGATGCGACCGTCGTCGCAACCGCCGGGGATTCGTAGCATTCCGAGTGTCGTGGTCCACGCATGGCGTGGATCGACCGACAAAGAAAAGGCCCCTTCCGGGGCCCTCTCTTACTTCTTTTCCAGTCGCGCGTTGCGCTGGCCGGTGCTGGCGGACTTCTCGCCGGCGAACGGGTTCAGCTTGCGGATCATCCACGGGTACTTCGGCCACTTGCCTTCCAGCCACGGGTGGTCCGGCTGGTTCAGCTGCAGGACGCGGCGGGCGTCGTCGGCCAGGGTCTTGTTGCCCAGGTGGGTGTAGGAATCGGCCAGCACGGCCACGGCGTCGTACTGGAAGGCGCTCTGCGGGTAGGTTTCCAGCAGGTAGTTGGCGCGGCCCACGGCCGAGACCCAGGCGCCGCGGCGCATGTAGTACAGGGCGTTGTCCAGTTCGTGCTGGGCGAACACGTCACGCAGCTCCAGCATGCGCTGGCGCGCATCGGCGGCATAGCGGCTGTTCGGGTAGCGGTCGACCACGATGTTGAAGTCCGAGTACGCCTGGTGCGGCGTGGACAGGTCGCGGCGGCTGGCATCCAGCGACCATACGCGGCGCAGGAAAACCGTACTGCGGTTGGAGTTGGCCAGGCCGCGCAGGTAGTACAGGTACGCAATGTTGCGGTGCGTCGGGTAGGTCCGGATGAAGCGGTCGATGCTGGACACGGCGTCATCGTGCTTGCCGGCCTTGTACTGGGCGTAGGCGGTTTCGATCATCGCCTGCTCGGTGTACGGGCCGTAGGGATACTGGGCCACCAGGCGACGGAAGCTGGCTTCGGCGCCGCTCCAGTTGCCGCCCTGCATCAGCTTGTGGCTTTTCTCGTACAGCTGTTCGACCGGCACGCCTTCGTCGGGGCGATCACCCTTCTTGGCGCCGCGGTGGCAGCCGGTTGCGGCGATGACCAGCACCAGCAGCAGGGCGGTGAGGCGGACGGGCGCGGAGAGCATGGCGGAGCGTCGGATCATGGGGTCGAGGCGGGACGCGGCTGGAATACGAAGGGTCGATGATAGCCTAGTGTCCTGTCCAGCGACTGAAACCGGCCGCCGGGACCCCAAAATTTCAAAGAATGCCCCCTGCCATGTCTGAACAACCCTCTGAATCGGCCCGCCAGGCCATCGTCCCCGACACCGCCGCCGGCCGCCGTTTCGACGCGGTCGTGGCCGAACTGTTCCCCGAATACTCGCGTTCGCGGCTGACCGAGTGGATCAAGGCCGGTGAGGTCCTGCTGGACGGTGCCCAGGTGCGCCCGCGCGATCCGCTGCGCGGCGGCGAGGTCGTGACCCTCAATGTGGTGCTGGAAACCCAGACCGACGCGCTGCCGGAGGACATCCCGCTGGACGTGCTGTTCGAGGACGAGCACGTGCTGGTGATCAACAAGCCGGTCGGCCTGGTGGTCCATCCGGGTGCCGGCAACCACAGCGGCACCCTGGTCAACGCGCTGCTGTTCCGCGATCCGTCGGTGGCGGTGCTGCCGCGCGCCGGCATCGTGCACCGCCTGGACAAGGACACCAGCGGCGTGATGGTGGTGGCCAAGACCCTGGAAGCGCAGACCGCGCTGGTCGAGCAGCTGGCGGCACGTGACGTGCACCGCCAGTACCTGGCCATCGTGATGGGCGCGCTGGTGGCCGGTGGTACTGCCGATGCCCCGATCGACCGCCACCCGCGTGACCGCCTGAAGATGGCAGTGCGCGAGGACGGCAAGGAAGCGGTGACCCACTACCGCCTGCGCGAGCGCTTCCGGGCGCACACCGCGCTGGAGTGCCGCCTGGAAACCGGCCGTACCCACCAGATCCGCGTGCACATGGCACACGTGCGCCATCCGATCATCGGCGACCCGCTGTACGGCGGCGCGCTGAAGCTGCCCAAGGGCGCCAGCGACGAACTGGTCGCCGCGCTGCGCGGCTTCAAGCGCCAGGCACTGCACGCCGAGACCCTGGAGTTCACGCACCCGATCACCGGTGAGCCGGTGCGCAATACCGCGCCGGTGCCAGAGGACATGCTGCACCTGATGAAGGTGCTGCGCGAAGACAGCGAAGCCTTCGCCGCCCGCGAGCGGGACCGCTGGTGATGGCAGCCGCGCTGCCGTTGCTGCAGGCCGACTGGCCGGCGCCCGCAGGCGTCCATGCGCTGACCACGCGCCGGCACGGCGCGGGCATCTCGCCGGCGCCGTTCGCGCAGTTCAACCTGGGCAACCGGCACGCGGCCGATGGGGATACCCCGGCCAACGTGGAGCACAACCGCCAGCTGCTGCAACAGGGGCTGGCACTGCCGTCGGCACCGCACTGGCTGCGCCAGGTGCACAGCAGCACCGTGCTGCGCTTCGATGCACCGCCGGTGCCCGGCGCGAGCGAGCCGGTGGCCGACGCGGCGGTAACCTCGGTGCCGGGCGTGGTGCTGGCGATCCTGACCGCCGACTGCCTGCCGGTGGTGTTTGCCGCCGCCGATGGCAGCGAGGTGGGCGCGGCCCATGCCGGCTGGCGCGGGCTGGCCGACGGCATGCTGGAGGCCACGGTGGCCGCCCTGCAGACGCCGCCGGCGCAGCTGCGGGCCTGGCTGGGCCCGGCCGCCGGGCCGGCCGACTATGAGATCGGCGAGGAGGTCTATCACGCCTTCGTCGGCCATGATCCGGCCGCCGAGGCGGCGTTCGTGGCCACCCGCGCAGGCCACTGGAAGGTGGACCTGTTCGCCCTGGCGCGGCAGCGCCTGCAGTCTGCGGGGATGGACCCGGCACAGGTGTATGGCGGCACGGTGTCGACCATGGCCGATCCGGACCTGTATTCGCACCGGCGCGACCGTCGTACCGGGCGCATGGCGACCCTGGCCTGGATCGCGCCCTGACTCCGCCGCTGTTCGCGCGCGTGCTGGGGCCGGCCTTCGCCACCCTGGCAGGGCCGGTGCAGGCGCTGCATGCCGCGCCGTTGCCCTGCCGCTACGTGGGACAGGCGCGCATCGTGAGGGGGCGGCACTGGCTGGTGCCGCTGCTGGCTGCGTTGGTGCGGTTGCCACAGGACGGTGACGCGCTGCCCACCGAGGTGGCGTTCAACCACTACCGGCAGGGCGAGCGGTGGGCGCGACGGTTCGGCCGCTGGCCGATGGTGTCGCGGCTGTGGGCGCATGAGGGGCATCTGCGCGAGCAGCTGGGCGCGGTGCGTTTCGAGTTCGCGCTGCAGGCCCGCGAAGGTGGCATCGACTGGTCGGTGCGGCGGGTCTGGGCGTTCGGGCTGCTGCCGCTGCCGGCACGGTGGTTTGCGGGCGTGCAGTGTCGGGAGGCCGGGGAGGGCGAGCGTTACACTTTCCGGGTTGATGTGACGTTGCCCTGGGTGGGAGCCCTGATCCGCTATGAAGGCTGGCTCGAACCGCAGTGAGGCCGCCGCCGGGGCGGGCAATCCGGTGATCGTGTTTGATGGCGTATGCGCCCTGTGCAATCGCTGGGTGCGCTTCCTGCTGCGTTTCGACCGCAAGCAACGTTATCGCTTTGCAGCGATGCAGGGGGAGCGGGGCAGTGCGCTGCTGCGCGCGCACGGGCTGGACCCGCAGGACCCGGCGTCGTTCCTGCTGCTGGACGCGCAGGGCGCGTGGACCGATACCGATGCGATCCTGCGTGTACTGGCCGGGCTGGGCGGTGCATGGCGCCTGAGCGGCGTAATGCGGATGGTGCCGCGTCGCTGGCGCGATGCAGCCTATCGCGCGCTCGCACGGAACCGCTATCGCTGGTTCGGCCGGCATGACGCCTGCCACCTGCCTGCACCGGAGCAGGCCGCGCGATTCCTGGATTGAAGAAAAAGGGGACGGAGGGGATTAAGTCGTTTGTGCACAAACGACTTAATCCCCTCCGTCCCCTTTTTTCCTTCAGCCTTCCAGTGCGTCCAGGTAGCTGCGGCGCCAGTGGTTGATGTCGTAGGTGCGCAGGTGTTCCATCATGGCGTGCCAGCGCTCCTTGCGCTTGCGCAGCGACATCGTCGCTGCGGTGGCGATGGCGTCGGCAACGCCATCCAGGTCGTGCGGGTTCACCAGCAGTGCCTGCTTGAGTTCGTCGGCGGCGCCGGCCAGCAGCGACAGCACCAGCACGCCGGGATCCTCCGGGTCCTGCGAGGCCACGTACTCCTTGGCCACCAGGTTCATGCCATCGCGCAGCGGCGTAACCAGGCCGACCGCCGCCGCCCGGTAGAAGCCGGTGAGGGTGGCATGGGTGAAGTTCTGGTTGACGTAGCGCAGCGGTGTCCAGTCAGGTTCGGCGTGGCCACCGTTGATGTGCCCGGCGATCTGTTCCAGCTGGCTGCGCAGCTGCCGGTACTCGGTGACATCGCCGCGCGAAACCGGGGCGATCTGCAGGTAGGTCAGCGAGCCGCGCTGGTCCGGATGGCGCTCAAGATACCGTTCGAAGCCGAGGAAGCGCTCGGGCAGGCCCTTGGAATAATCCAGGCGGTCGACGCCGATCGCCAGCTGGCGGTCACGCAGGCTGTTGCGCAGGTTCTTCACCGCGGTCTTGGTCGCGGCGGTGCCGGCCTGGCGTGCGATCAGCTCGGTGTCGATGCCGATCGGGAACGCCGCTGCGCGGAAACGACGCCCGCCCGGCGCTTCCAGCGTGCCGTTGTCGAGCACGCGACCGCCGCCGAACAGGCGCAGGTAGGTCTGGAAGCGATCGGCATCGCGCTGGGTCTGGAAGCCCACCAGGTCATACGCGTAGAGCGCGGAGAACAACCGCAGGTGATCGGGCATCGCCTGCAGCAGGTCGGCCGAGGGCATCGGGATATGCAGGAAGAAGCCGATGCGGCAGCCGATGCCGCGCTCGCGCAGCAGTGCACCGAGCGGGATCAGGTGGTAGTCGTGGATCCAGACGATGTCGTCCTCGCGCAGCAAGGGCGCGAGCTTGTCGGCGAACAGCGCATTGACCTTGTGGTAGGTCTCGCGGGTGGCACGATCGTAGTCGACCAGATCCAGGCGGAAGTGCAGCAGCGGCCACAGCGTGCGGTTGGCAAAGCCGTTGTAGTAGCCGTCCACCTCGCGCTTGCTCAGGTCCATGGTGACGTAGTCGATGTCACCGTCCTTCTGCCGGTGCAGCGTGCCGCTGCCGTCCTTTACCGTCTTGCCGCTCCAGCCGAACCACAGGCCGCCGCGTTCCTTCAGGGCGGCCAGCAGGCCGACAGCCAGGCCGCCGGCACGGTTCTCGCCAGGTACGGCCACACGATTTGAAACCACGACCAGACGACTCACGATGCCTCCTGCCACGACCGCGACAGGCGCATCGCGGCGGTGATCAGGCCGACGTGCGAATAGGTCTGCGGGAAATTGCCCCAGGCCTCGCCGCTGTCGAAGGCCAGATCCTCCGACAGCAGGCCCAGGTGGTTGCGCTGCTTCAGCAGCAGCTCGAACATCTCGCGCGCCTCGTCCATGCGCCCGATCGCCGCCAGCGCATCGATGTACCAGAACGTGCAGATGGTGAAGCTGGTCTCCGGTTCGCCGAAGTCATCCGGCGCGACATAGCGGTACAGCGAATTGCCATGCTTGAGGTCGCGGCCGATCGCATCGACGGTGGCGATGAAGCGGGCGTCCATCGCGTCGATGAAGCCGATGTCGGCCAGCAGCAGGAGCGAGGCGTCCAGGCGATGGCCGCCGAAGGTATCGGTGAAGTGGCCCAGTTCCTCATTCCAGGACTCGGCCATGATGCGCGCATGGATGGTGTCGGCGCGCTCGCGCCAGTAGTGCGCACGGTCATCGCGCTTGAGGCGCACGGCGATCTTGCACAGGCGGTCGCAGGCCGCCCAGCACATCGCGCTGGTGTAGGTGTGCACCTCGGTGCGGCCCCGGAACTCCCACAGGCCCGCATCGGGCACGTCATGCAGGGCGAAGGCCTGTTCGCCCAGCGGTTCGAGGCGGGCGAAGGTGTGGGCGTCGCCGGGATCCTGCAGGCGGCGGTCGAAGAACAGCTGCGTGGAGGCCAGCACCACGCTGCCGTAGACATCGTGCTGGCGCTGCACCCAGGCCAGGTTGCCACGGCGCACCGGGCCCATGCCGCGGTAGCCGGACAGGCTGGGAACCTCGTCTTCGTCCAGCTTCGCTTCGAAGCCGATGCCATACAGCGGCTGCAGCGTGCCGTCGGTGGTGGCCAGGTTGAAGATGTAGCCGAGGAACTGTTCCATCGTGCGCGTCGCGCCGAGACGGTTCAGCGCCCGCACCACGAAGGCCGCGTCGCGCAGCCAGCAGTAGCGGTAGTCCCAGTTGCGCACGCTGCCCGGCGCTTCCGGAATGGAGGTGGTCATCGCCGCGATGATCGCGCCGCTGTCTTCGTACTGGCACAGCTTCAGGGTGATCGCGCTGCGGATCACCGCGTCCTGCCATTCCAGCGGGATGGACAGGTAGCGCACCCATTCGCGCCAGTAGTCGCGGGTGCGCTGGAAGGCTTCCTGCACATAGCCGCTGATCGAGCGGTTGAGCGACTCATCCACGCCCAGGATCAGGTGGATGGGATGGTTGAGCACGAACGGCAGGCCATCGCGCACGAAGCGCACCGGCACATCGGTGGTCAGCCGCAGCACGTGCTCGGGCAGGATCCAGCGCACATGGTTGCTGCCCCAGGTCGACTCCGGCACGCGTGCGCCCCAGTCAGCCAGCGGGCGCGCACGCACGGTGATGCGTGGGCTGCCGGCCAGCGGGCGTACCTGGCGGATCAGGCTGACCGGCCGGTAGAAGCGGTCGTTCTGCCGCCAGCGTGGGGCGAAGTCGAGGATTTCCAGCTCGCCGCCGTGCGCGTCGCGCAGGACGGTACGCAGGATCGCCGTGTTGGTGAGGTACTCCTGCTCGCTGCCGGCGAAGTCCTCCAGTTCGATGGCGAAGTCGCCGCCGGTCTGCTGGTTGGGGCCGAGCAGGGCGCAGAAGGTGGGGGCGCCGTCGAAGGTGGGCAGGCAGCTCCAGACGACGCGGGCATGTTTGTCGACCAGGGCGCCGAAGCTGCCGTTGCCGACCACGCCCAGATCAAGATCGGGTTGGGTCATCACGCGGTACATCTCGGTTGCGGCCGTGGGGGGGGGCCGGGTCAATAGGCATTCTCACGCAGCCAGGCGTGCACGCTGCGTATGTCGGGCAGCGCAAACACCGCCGCGCTGGGTTCACGTTCACCCACCAGCACGCTCCAGCCGTGCTGGACGTTGGCGGCGTCGAAGCCGAATTCATCGGTGAGGTCATCGCCGAGGAAGACCGGAAGACGGCCGCGGAAGGGCAGGTACTGCATCATCCGGCGCACGGCGCGCCCCTTGTCGCTGCCTACCGGAACGAATTCGACCACGTGGTCGCCCGGCTGCAGGCGGTAACCGGGCCGGCCGCGCACATGGCGGTTGGCAAAGGTCCGCACGTCGCTGGCCGCGTGTGGCGCGCCGCGCCAGTGCAGGGCCAGGCCGACGCCCTTGTCCTCCACCAGCACGCCGGGATGGCCGTGGGCGAAGCGCATCGCCTGCTGGTGCAGTGCATGCAGCCATTCGGCGGTGTCGTCATCGTGTTCGTCGCGCAGCACGCGACCATCGTGGCCGCGCAACTCGTGCCCATGCAGGCCGGCGGCAGGCAGCTGGAGGGGAGCGAACAGCTGGTCCAGCTGTTCAAGCGGTCGGCCACTGACCAGTGCCACGGCGCCTTCCAGGCGGTCACTGATGCGGCCGATGGCTTCACGCACATCCGGCAGGAGCTGCACGGCATCCGGTCGTGCAGCGAATTCGACGAGGGTGCCATCGACATCGAGAAACAACGCACAGGCGTCGTCCAGCAATGGCGGTGGCGGACGCAGGGGGAGCGATTCAGCCATGACGCCCAGCCTGCCAGCGCGGGCGTGTACGTGGGGTCGAGGACAGGCTACTGATCGGGGTAGTGCCGGCCGCTGGCCGGCACCCTGAGGTTGCCGGCCAGCGGCCGGCACTACCTACCAGACTGGCGAATCAGAACGTATAGCGGACGCGGCCGTAGTAATACGCACCATTGCTGCCGATCGGCGACAGCACGTCGTACGGCAGGTTGCCGAAGTAGTAGATGTCGTTGTTGGATCGATCCGGGTAGTTGTCGGTCAGGTTCTGGCCGCCGATGGCCACGCTCCAGCGCGGGGTGATGCGGTACTCCACTTCCGCATCCAGCTGCCACTCGGCCTGGTAGGTCTGGCGCGGGATGTAGCCATCGCCGAAATTGAACACGCGGGTGGCGCTGCCGTACCGGTTCACGCGGGTGCTCAGCGACCAGTGGTCGTTGTTCCAGGCGGCCGAGAAGCTGCCACGCGTGCGCGGAGTGGCATCGGTCAGGGTGTTGGTTTCCTCGATGCCGAACAGTACGTAGTCCGGGTTCAGGGCGCGCAGCTGCGCCGGCGTGGCCAGCATATTCTTCAGCGTGGTCTTGGTGTAGGCGTAGGTGCCGGTCAGCAGCAGCTGGCCATCGCCCAGCGACTGCCGCCAGTTGCTTACCAGCTCGGCGCCACGGGTGCGGGTATCGGCGGCATTGACGAAGAAGCTGGCGCTCTGCAGTCCGCTGACGCCGTAGTTGGCGGCCACGTAATCGGTCAATGCGTCACCGGTGATGCTCTCCGACAGCGCGATGCGGTCATCGATGTCGATCTGGAAGAAGTCCAGTGACAGGTCGAAGTGCTCGCCGATGCGGCTGGTGAAGCCCAGCGAGGTGTTGATCGACTTCTCCGGCTTCAGGTTCTGCGCACCCAGGCCACGCGCGATCGGATTGTTGACCGACAGCAGGCGGCCCTGCACCAGCTGGCCGCCGGCGTTGTAACCGGTGGAGGTGGATTCGTAGCCGATCTGCGCCAGCGACGGCGCGCGGAAGTTGTTGGAGATGGCACCGCGCAATGCGAACGCCGGGGTGAATTCGTAGCGCAGGCCGAGCTTGCCGGTCAGTTCGCCGCCAAAGTCGTCGTTGTGCTCGTAGCGGGCGGCCAGGTCGCTGGAGAAGTGGTCGCCGAACTGGCTGGACAGGCTGGCATAGGCGCTGGCCACGTCGCGCGACAGGGTGGCGGCGTCCTGTGGGGTCAGGCCGCCACCGGCCTGCGAACCGGTCGGGCGGTCGGTGTACGGGCCGGCCGCATAGCTGGCCGGGTCGCCGGGGCGGGTCTGGTAGCGCTCATGGCGCGCTTCCACGCCCAGGCCCAGCGTGTGGCTGATGCTGTCGCTCTGGGTGAACACGCGGCTCAGATCGAGATTGCCCACCGTCTGTGCGTACTGGTAATCGGCAGTCTTGAAGCGGGTCGGGCTGGTCGGGCCCAGCGAGGCGTTGAGCGAATCGCGCAGGCGGTAGGTGAAGTCGTTCTGGCCGTAATCCAGGCTGCCGTCGTAGCTCCATTCGCCCCACTGCCCGCGCACGCCGGCCACGGCCTGCACGTCGCGGTTTTCGCCTTCGGAAATGGGCCGGTAACCGTTCGGATAGACCTGCTTCCAGTTGGCCTCGCCATCGGGATAGCGGAAGTAGTTGGCGCCTTCGGTGTCACGCTGGTTGAAGGTACCGAACGCGTAGAACGTCGAGGTCTGTCCCACCGGGATCTCGGTGTTCAGCCACAGGTTGATGTCCTTGCTCTTGCCATCGCCCAGCACGTAGTTGCGCTTGCCCTGCAGCGCCAGGTTGTCCGGCGTCTGGTCCCACGGCGGAACCTGGTCGAAGCCGGCGCGGTTGGTGCCGTTGCGGTGCTTGTATTCCAGGCCGACGCGCAGGAAGCCGCCGTCCTCGCCCAGCGAGGTGCCGACCTTGGCGCTGATGTTGCCGGTCTGGCCGTCGGTGAGGGTGCGGCCGATCGGCTTGAGGTCGGTGTGGTTGGCACCGTAGCTGGCCTCGATCTCGCCACCGTCGCCGCCGTTGTCGAGGATCACATTGATCACGCCGGCCACGGCGTCCGATCCGTACAGCGCACCGGCACCATCGCGCAGCACTTCAATGCGCTTGATCGCGCTGACCGGGATCGAATTGAAATCGACCGGCGTGGTGCCCTTGCCGATCTTGCTGTCGGTGTTGACCAGTGCGGTGTGGTGGCGGCGCTTGCCGTTGACCAGCACCAGCACCTGGTCCGGCGACAGACCACGCAACTGCGCCGCGCGTACGTGGTCGGCGCCACCGGAGTTGGACTGGCGCGGGAAGTTGAACGACGGCAGCAGCGCCTGCAGCGCGCTGCCCAGTTCGCCGTTGACCACGCCGGCCTTGCGGATGTCCTCGGCGGTGAGCACATCCACCGGCGAGGTGGATTCGAGCACGGTGCGGTCTGCGGCACGGGTGCCGGTGACGATCACGGTGTCCAGGTTGGTGGCGTCCTGGGCCAGGGCCGGGATGGCAGCGGAGGAAAGCGCGAGGGCGATGGCGAGGCCGAGCGGCGACGCGGGCAGGCGGGCGGACATGGGGGGCTCCAGCAACAACGACGACGGGGAAGGGGGAGATGGTTTCACTTACATCCATCCGGATGAAGCGATATATTATCTTCGCGTGATGGCCGGTGCCGATGCAAGCCCCTGCCGGTCCGGCATGAGCTGATGCCCGGTTGGCATCAGCACGCCGGGCCGGTGGCGCTGTACGCTGCCGGCTCGCCCTGTCCCCCTTCCCCGGAGCTGTACCGATGAAACACCTTGGCCTCGTCTTCGCCGTGCTGCTGGCCACCAGTGGCTGCGCCAGCCTGTCTTCGCAGGCGCCCAGCGCCTATGCCACGGCCACCACCGCCGAGCTGAAGGGCGATGCCGCCCGCCCTTCCGCCGGCCATGGCTGGGTGCGCAGCGAGCTGTACTTCGGGGTGGGCGAGGAGCAGGGGGCCGGCAACCGCCCGCAGGCCGACACCATCAGCGAGGCGCAGTGGCGCGCCTTCCTGGACAAGGAAGTAACGCCGCGCTTCCCGGACGGCCTGACCGTGTTTGATGCCTACGGCCAGTGGCTGTTCCGCGGCGATGCCGCGCCCAACCGCCTGCGCACCAAGGTGCTGGTGGTGCTGCACGAGGACACCCCGCAGCGCCGCGCCGACATCGAGGCGATCCGCCTGGCGTGGAAGCAGCAGACCCGGCATCAGTCGGTGCTGTGGTCGCGGCAGGCGGTCGAGGTATCGTTCTGAGTTGAAGGTGCCGCCGCGGTGCCGCAGGGAGCGATGATGGACTACAGGAAATGCCTGCTGGGCCTGGCATTGGCAGGCGTACTGGCACCGACGGCGCAGGCGGGTGGGGACGACGGAGAAACGCTGCGCTTCCAGGTGGCCGCGCATGTGCAGGCGCATGCCGATCCGCAGCAGGACGGCAGCATCGCGGTGCAGCTGTCACCCTCGGGCAAGCGCCAGACGCTGGCCGGCGCGGCCGATGCCGACGGCAATTCGCGCTGGTCGCTCGAAGATGTCGATTTCGATGGTTACCCGGAACTGGTCGCACGCGCTCCGGTAGGCATGGTCAACGAAGCGGTGGCGGTGTACCGGTTCGATCCGGCCGTTGAGGCATTCCGCGTGCTGCAGGCCGAGACCCACGGCAAGGACAGCTGCGGTGAGCTGATGGGGCTGACGGTCGACCGCCCCAGCCGCACGCTGACCAGCACCTGCCGCAGCGGCCCGATGTGGTACACCGACCAGTATCGCTTTGCAGGCGCGACACTCTATCTGTACCGCGCCGAGCGCGTGCTGATGCTGGGCGATACGTTGAACGCCGCGCTGCAGTGGGAACAACGCGACGAGAACGGGCCGTTGGCAGTCTGGCGCACCTATGATGCCGCCGGCCGCGTGCTGGAAAGTGCCATCGCCGATGGCCTGGGTGCTCCGCCGGATGGACCGTTGCGTGGTCGGCAGGCCGCGGTGGCACCCGCACGCCTGTTCCTGTTCGACCAACCCGGCGCATCCAGCACCAGGCGTTACCTGGTCCAGGGCGACCGCGTGGAACTGCTGGATGAGCGGGACGGCTGGGTGAAGTTGCGCTACCGCAACCCCAGGCAGGGTGAGGTGGTGGGCTGGATCAACGTCAACGATTGACTCGATCTCCGCCGGTAGTTTGCCTATCGAGGTGATGTGCGCCTTGCCCACGGAGGCATCACTTCTTCGGGTCTAGCCTCGGATGTTCTCCCCTCGAGGATGTCTCCGATGAGCAAGCGCGTTGCCGAGATCGTTGTCGATACCCTGCAGCAGGCGGGCGTCCGCCGCTGTTATGGCATCGTCGGCGATACCTTGAATCACGTCACTGATGCCCTGCACCGCAGTGAAATCGACTGGGTACATGTACGCCACGAAGAAGTGGCCGCCTTCGCTGCCGGCGCCGATTCGCTGGTGAGCGGCGAGTTGACCGCCTGTGCGGGTTCCTGTGGTCCCGGTGGCCTGCACTTCATCAACGGCATCTTCGAGAGCAATCGCAACCGTGCACCGATGGTGCTGATCGCCAGCCAGGTGGTGACCAGTGAGCTGGGCATGGAATTTCCGCAGGAAGTGGATTTCAAGGCGGTCTATGGCAGCTGTACGGTGTTCTGCGAACAGGTGCACAGCCCGGAGCAGGCGCGGCGCGTCGTGGCCCTGGCCTGCCAGGCGGCGATCAGCCGCCGCGGCGTGGCGGTAGTGATCCTGCCGGCCGACATCAGCCAGGCTGAGGTGAAGCACGATGTGCCGTTCTCGGTGCACTACACCCAGCCGGTGCTGCGTCCGGCGGATGCCGAACTGCAGCGCATTGCCGAACTGCTGGGGCAGGGCAAGCGCATTGGCATCTACGCCGGTGCCGGTTGCCAGGGCGCACACGCGCAGCTGCTGGAACTGGCCCGGCGCCTGCAGGCGCCGGTTGCGCATACTTCGCGCGCCAAGGATTTCGTCGAGCCAGACAATCCGTACAACATGGGCATGACCGGCATCTTCGGCATCGAATCCGGCTTCCACACGCTGATGGCGTGCGACACGCTGTTGCTGCTCGGCGCCGACTTCGCCTGGGGCCAGTTCTACCCGGACAAGGCCACGATCATCCAGGTCGACCGCGATGGCAGCCACCTCGGCCGCCGCCACCCGGTGAACCTCGGCGTGGTCGGTGACATCGCACCGACCCTGGACGCGCTGCTGCCGATGCTGCCGCCGCGCGAGGACAGCAGCTTCCTGGACGAGTGCATCGAGCGTCGCGACAAGGCACTGAAGACGCGCGAGCAGGAAGAACAACCGGGCGAAGGCGAATTGATCCATCCGCAGCACCTGACCGCGCTGCTGTCGAAGCACGCCAGCGATGATGCGCTGTTCACTGCTGACGGCGGCTCGCCGATGGTGTGGGTGCTGCGCCACATCCGCGTCAACGGCCGTCGCCGCACGCTGACCAGCCTGCTGCACGGCACGATGGCCAACGCGATGCCGCAGGCGCTGGGCCTGCAGAAGGCCTTCCCCGGCCGGCAGGTGATCTCGTTGTCCGGTGATGGTGGCCTGGCGATGCTGCTGGGTGACCTGCTCACGGCAGTGCAGGAGAACCTGCCGATCAAGGTGGTGGTGTTCAACAACGGCTCGCTGAACTTCGTCGAGCTGGAGCAGAAGGTGGAAGGCCTGCTGGACAACTACACCGACCTGAAGAACCCGGACTTCGGCCGCCTGGCCGAGGTGATCGGCTTCCACGGCCGCACGGTGACCCGCAGCGAGGATCTGGAAGAAGCGGTGCTGGATTTCCTGTCCCAGCGCGGCCCGGCGCTGCTGGACGTGCATACCAGCCGCGCCGAACTGGTGATGCCGCCGCAGATCGAGGCCAAGCAGGTGGCCGGTACGGCGTTGTATGCCGCCAAGGCGGTGTTGAATGGCCGCTTCGACGACGTGAAGCATCTGCTGGTGGACAACTTCCTGAAGAAGTAGGGCGAGGATGCAGGGCTGCGCCCTGCACCCGCGGTAGTGCCGGCCGCTGGCCGGCCACCTCGGAAGCAACGGCGGCCATCCTTGGGCAGGTGTCGACCTTGGTCGACACGGTAGATCCACGCCATGCGTGGATAGCGTGGAAATGATCGAATTGTTCTTGTACTGCCGAGCCATGCTCGGCTCAGAGGCGTCGCGTACAGCAGCCGAGCATGGGCTCGGCACTACAGCGAGAGCCTGACTTGGCTTTGGATCTTTTGATGTTCTTCCGTGGCTGCCGCGCGCAGGAAACTGTCAGGGGCCGGTCGGGATGGGCTGCGCAGGACCGTTGGCGCCATGGATGGCACCATCGAGCCCCCAAGGACGGGTTTACGGCGCGTCCTGCGCTGTCCACCCCGACCGACCCAACGCGCAATGCCAGTCGACTGACAGTCGACTCTACCCGCGACCAGCCACGAGGGGCCCCGCCGTTGGCTGGAACCCATCATTCCACGACGGAATTGGCGCGCCGGCCCCGCTGGGCCTACCATCGGCGCTCCCCACCCCCTCCGCCCCTTCCATGTCCGCTCCCGCTTCCGCCGCACCGCGTCGCTGGTTCGTCGCCGGCGACTTCAATGGCTTCTTCGGCCTGGTCGTCGACAACCTTTCCATCCTCGGCTTCATCGCCATGGCTCTGGTCGGGATCTTCCAGTTCCCCGCCGACGTGGTATTCGGCCGCATGTTCCCCGGCACGGCCTTCGGCGTGCTGGTCGGCAACCTGCTGTACACGCTGATGGCGCGTCGGCTGGCTGCGCGTACCGGCCGCGACGATGTCACCGCCATGCCGCTCGGCCTGGATGCCCCCACCAGCATCGGCATGGCCCTGTTGGTGCTTGGCCCGGCCTTCATCGCCTTCAAGCAGCAGGGCATGGATCCGCATGCCGCAGGCATCGCCACCTGGCAGTTGGGCATGGCCGCGCTGGTCATCATGGGCGTGCTCAAGTTCGTGCTGTCGTTCTTCGGCGAAGCAGTCACCCGCGCGCTGCCGCGTGCGGCGCTGCTGGGCTCCATTGCCGGCATTGCGCTGGTGCTGATGGGCCTGCTGCCGCTGCTGGAAACGCTGCGCTCGCCGCTGGTCGGCTTCACCACGCTGGGCCTGCTGCTGTATGTGCTGATCGCCAAGGGCAAGTTGCCGGTGCGGGGTCCGGGCGTGCTGCTGGCCTTCGTGTTCGGCACCGTGCTGTATTACGGCCTCGGCCTGGCCGGGCTGGGCGCGCCCGGCTTCCATGTGCCGGAGTGGGTGCCGCCGCAGGTGGTGCTGCCGCTGCCGACGCTGGGCTTCCTCGACGGCCTGCCCACCGCGATGACCTACCTGCCGCTGCTGCTGCCGTTCGGCCTGCTGATGGTGGTCGGCGGCATCAACGTCTCTGAAAGCGCGCGTGCGGCCGGTGATGACTATCGCACCCGCGACATTCTGCTGGTGGAAGCGGTGGCCACGCTGGTGGCCGGCATCTGCGGCGGCGTCGCGCAGACCACGCCGTACATCGGCCAGCCAGCGTACAAGCACATGGGCGCGCGCAGCGGCTACACGCTGCTGACCGGCCTGTTCGTCGGTATCGGCGGCATGCTCGGCATCATCTCCGGGCTGGTGCAATGGCTGCCGCTGGCGGTGCTGGCGCCGATCATCGTGTACGTGGCCATCGACATCACCACCCAGGCCTTCCAGGCGACGCCGCGCCACCACACCGGCGCGATGGTGTTCGGTTTCCTGCCGTCGGTGGCTTACCTGCTGGCGATCAAGGCGCCCGGCTGGATCGCACCGGACCAGCTGCCGCAGCTGCTGACCAAGCTTGACGGCCACGGCCTGCCGGAGCTGGCGGTGATCTTCACCCTGGGCAATGGCTTCATCATCACCTCGATGCTGTGGATCTCGGCCGTGGCGGCGATGGTCGATGGCCGCCTGCGCCGTGCCTGTGGCGTCCTGCTGGTGGCCGCCGGGCTGACCCTGTTCGGCCTGATCCATTCGGTGGATCCGCGCGGTGGCATCTACCTGCCATGGGACCTGGACGGCCTGGCGCGCATCATCAGCTGGCAGTTTGCCGGTGCCTATGTGGCGTTGGCACTGCTGCTGGGGTTGTTGTCGCTGCAGAAACAGCCGGTGCAGCCGCTGGGTGGGAACAGCTGACCCCCCGGTAGTGCCGGCCGCTGGCCGGCACCGTCGTGGGCTCGCGTGAATGGTGCAGCTGCCGGCCAGCGGCCGGCACTACCCGTGGGCTTCGGGCGGAGGGTGCAGCTGCCGGCCAGCGGCCGGCACTACCCGTGGGCTTCGGGCGGAGGGTGCAGCTGCCGGCCAGCGGCCGGCACTACCTGTGGGCTTCGGGCGGAGGGTGCAGCAGCCGGCCAGCGGCCGGCACTACCGTTCGGCGTCCAGTTCGGGGTAATGGCGGAAGATGCCGTTGGTGTTGAACGGCAACCGCCGCTCCGACGCCAGATAGGCGGCGATGTTCGGTCGCTTCGCCACCCGCTCCTGCAACGCCCGCAGCAGGGGCACGGTAGGGCCGAGCGCCTGCATGAGCCGCGGGAACATGTAGTCCAGCCCGCTCAGCAGCTGGAACAGCGACAGATCGACATACGAATGCTCGCGCAGGGCATGGCGGCCACCGTTGGCGGCCAGCACCTGTTCGAAGTAGCCGAGGAACTTCGGCAGGCGCTCGCTGCGTAGTGACGCGGCACGTGCCTTGGCTTCGGTCTTCTGCTCTTCGTAGTACTTCGACGCGGCAATCGGATGGTGGGTGTCATGCACCTCGGCCACCAGATCCGCGATGGTCAGCTGCAGTTGCAGCGCCTGCATCCGCCGCGATGCGGCCTGCGGCACGAGGTCCAGCGTCGGGCCGAGGAAATCCAGGATCGCGGCGACCTGCGCGATGACCTGGCGACCGGCCTTCAGGAACGGCGGCGCGAAGGGCTGTGCGCCTTCGCTGCGGCCCTCCAGGAACGACTGCATCACTGCATCGCCGTGCACCCGCGCCATGTCGATGTAGTCGGCGCCGGCGTCTTCCAGCGCCAGCCGCACGAACTCGCCACGGCCCTGGATGCCGGTCCAGTAATACAGCGCGTACTGCATGGTGGTGCCTCCACAGTGCAAGGCGTACAGCCTCGCGCGAAGCATGCAAAGCAGGCGTGAGCGCGACACGGGTGCAGGCGAACCCCAACGGCAGCGGAACAGGCGGGGAACCCGTTGCAACCGTGGGGGTCACACCCTTTCCATGCGTGTGATACGAGGTGCTGCATCATGCAGAGCGGAAAGGCGGTCTGGCCCTGGGTGTTGGGTATGGTGGTGATCGGTGGCGCGGGCGGCTGGTTGTTCCGCGATCAGCTGAAGCACATGGCAGACGGTGTTGCGGTACCCGTGCAATCAACCCCCGCCAGTACCGGCGCGCCGCCACAACCGCAGGCGGCCGCGCAGCCCGCGCCGGCACCACCGCCGATCAGGCATCCGCTGGATACCGAGGCCGCGGCTGACCCGGCGCTGCCGACGCTGGCCGACAGCGATGCGGCCGCCTGGGGCGCATTGAGCCAGCTGTTCCAGGGCGAGGGGCCACTGACCCTGCTGCTGCGCGACCACCTGATCCAGCGCCTGGTTACCCAGCTCGACAACCTGGACACGCCCAGCGTGCCGCCGACCGCGCTGGCCGCGCGACCGCTGCCGGGCAGCCTGCAGGTCGAACCCGCCGAGGGCGGCGAACGCATCGCCGCCAGCAACGCGGCGCGCTACGCGCCCTACGTGCAGGCCTTCACCGCGCTCGACCCGGCGGCAACGGCCACCGCCTACAAGCGCTTCTATCCGCTGATCCAGCAGGCCTACGTCGACCTGGGCCGGCCCGAGGGTTACTTCAACGACCGTCTGGTAGCAGTCATCGACCACCTGCTGGAGACCCCGGAGCTGGCGCAGCCCCCGGCGGTGCAGCGCGATGCGCGCGGCCGCTACCGCTTTGTCGATGCCACCCTGCAGTCGCGCTCGGTCGGCCAGAAGGCGCTGCTGCGCATGGACGCAGCCCAGGTGCATGCGGTCAAGCAGCAGCTGCGGGCGATCCGCACCGCGATCACCCGCTGAGCCGGTCCGCCGCCCCGGACTGATCGGGATCAACGCGCCGACCACACCCGGTCCGGCATGCTGGCCGCAGGCTGACTGGCCCCGGGGTGCAGTCGCAGCCACCCTTGAAACCGGGTGGGGCAACCGCATCTTTCCAGCATTGCCGGCCCAGGCCGGCCCTGATGACCGATGAGGATTCGCAATGCGGATGGACAAGCTCACCTCGCGTTTCCAGCAGGCGCTGGCAGACGCACAGTCGTTGGCCGTGGGCCGCGACAACAGCATCATCGAACCGGTCCACCTGTTCAGCGCGCTGCTGGACCAGCAGGGTGGCAGCACGCGCCCACTGCTGGCCCAGGCCGGGGTGAACGTGCCGGTGCTGCGCGAGCGCCTGACCGAGGCGCTGGACGCACTGCCCAAGGTATCCGGCCAGGCCGGCAACGTCTCGATGGGCAACGACCTCGGCCGCCTGCTGAACCAGACCGACAAGCTGGCGCAGCAGCACGGGGACGCCTTCATTGCCAGCGAGTGGTTCGTGCTGGCGGCGCTGGACGACGGCGGCACGCTGGGCATGGCGCTGCGCGCCGCCGGTGCCGACAAGACCCGCCTGCAGGCGGCGATCGACAAGCTGCGTGGCGGCGAGAACGTGCAGTCGGAGAATGCCGAGGAACAGCGGCAGGCGCTGGAGAAGTACACCATCGACCTGACCGCGCGTGCCGAGAGCGGCAAGCTCGACCCGGTGATCGGCCGTGACGAGGAAATCCGCCGCACCATCCAGGTGCTGCAGCGCCGGACCAAGAACAACCCGGTGCTGATCGGCGAGCCGGGCGTGGGCAAGACCGCGATCGTGGAAGGGCTGGCCCAGCGCATCATCAACGACGAAGTACCCGAAGGCCTGCGCGGCAAGCGCGTGCTGTCGCTGGACATGGGCGCGCTGATTGCCGGGGCCAAGTTCCGCGGCGAATTCGAGGAGCGCCTGAAGGGTGTGCTCAACGACCTGGCCAAGAACGAAGGCCAGATCATCCTGTTCATCGATGAGCTGCACACCATGGTCGGCGCGGGCAAGGCCGACGGCGCGATGGATGCCGGCAACATGCTGAAGCCGGCACTGGCACGCGGCGAGCTGCACTGCATCGGTGCGACCACGCTGGACGAATACCGCAAGTACATCGAGAAGGACGCTGCGCTGGAGCGCCGCTTCCAGAAGGTCTTCGTCGGTGAGCCGTCGGTGGAGGACACCATCGCGATCCTGCGCGGGCTGAAGGAAAAGTACGCCGTGCACCACGGGGTGGAGATCACCGACCCGGCCATCGTGGCCGCCGCCACGCTGTCCAACCGCTACATCACCGACCGCCAGCTGCCGGACAAGGCCATCGACCTGATGGACGAGGCTGCCTCGCGCCTGCGCATGGAGATCGACTCCAAGCCGGAGGAGCTGGATCGGCTGGAGCGCCGGGTGATCCAGTTGAAGATCCAGCGCGAGATGCTGAAGAAGGAGAAGGACGAGGCCTCGCGGCAGCGCCTGGCCGACCTGGAAAACGACATCGACGGGCTGGAGCGCGAGTTCTCCGACCTCAATGAAATCTGGAAGTCGGAGAAGGCCGCGCTGCAGGGCGCCACCAAGATCAAGGAACAGGTCGAGCAGGCCAAGCTGGAGCTGGAGGCCGCGCAGCGCCGCCAGGATTTCGCCAAGATGAGCGAGATCCAGTACGGCCTGTTGCCGCAGCTGGAAAAGCAGCTGGCCGCGGCCCAGGAAGCCGAGCACAAGGACTTCAAGCTGGTGCAGGATCGCGTGACCGACGAGGAGATCGCCGAGGTCGTATCGCGCTGGACCGGCATTCCGGTCAACAAGATGCTCGAAGGCGAGCGCGACAAGCTGCTGCGCATGGAAGAGGTGCTGCACAACCGCGTGGTCGGCCAGGAGGAAGCGATCAAGGTCGTCTCCGATGCGGTGCGCCGCTCGCGTGCAGGCCTGTCCGATCCGAATCGCCCGGCCGGCTCGTTCCTGTTCCTTGGCCCGACCGGCGTCGGCAAGACCGAGCTGTGCAAGTCGCTGGCCGAGTTCCTGTTCGACAGCGCCGACGCGATGATCCGCATCGACATGAGCGAGTTCATGGAGAAGCACAGCGTCGCCCGCTTGATCGGTGCGCCCCCGGGCTATGTCGGCTACGAGGAAGGCGGCTACCTGACCGAGGCGGTGCGTCGTCGCCCGTACTCGCTGATCCTGCTCGACGAAGTGGAGAAGGCGCATCCGGATGTGTTCAACATCCTGCTGCAGGTGCTGGACGATGGCCGCCTGACCGATGGCCAGGGCCGCACCGTGGACTTCCGCAACACCGTCATCGTGATGACCTCGAACCTGGGCTCGCACCAGATCCAGGACATGAGCGCCGACGACAGTCCGGAGGCCTACACGCAGATGAAGGCAGCGGTGATGGGCGTGGTGCAGGCGCACTTCCGTCCGGAGTTCATCAACCGCCTGGACGACATCGTGGTGTTCCACCCGCTGGACAAGCAGCAGATCAAGCAGATCGCGCGCATCCAGATGCGCGGGCTGGAGAAGCGCCTGGCCGAGCGCGGGCTGAAGCTGGCGGTCTCCGATGCGGCGTTCGACCTGCTTGGCAACGTCGGCTTCGATCCGGTGTACGGCGCGCGCCCGTTGAAGCGTGCGATCCAGTCGCAGCTGGAAAACCCGCTGGCGCAGCAGATCCTGTCCGGCGCCTTCGTCAACGGCGATACCATCGAAGTCGGCAACGACGGTGGTCGCCTGGTCTTCGCCAAGGCTTGAACCGGTGGCGCCCCGGCCATGGCTGGGGCGCCATCCGAGCCTTGGCAGCGCACGACGGTCCTGTTTCACTTTCGCAAGGATGAGGAGAACCGCATGGACGTTGCCCGCAGGGCTTCACTCTGCATGACGCTGGCGTTGGCTGCTGTTTGTGGACACGCTGCGGCCGCCGAACAGGTCCAGCTGCCGCCGATGAAGGGCTACCAGCAGGCCCACCAGAGCACCGACGCGCAAGGCAACCGCATCACCGAGTACGTGCCACAGGGCCAGACCGTGCACGACTGGACCGACATGGTCACCGTCAACGATGCGCCGAACAGTGGCCATGTGAGTCCCCGTGAGTTCCTCGGCATCATCGAGGCGGGGTGGCGCATCGCCTGTCCGGCGGCGCAGAGCCACTGGATCCGCGAAGGTGAAGAAGGGGGACGGCCCTTCGCCCTGCTGATGCTCGGCTGCCCGCAGAATCCGGGGACAGGCAAGCCCGAGTTCACCTGGATCAAGGGCATGCAGGGCAGGCAGGGCTTCCACACCGTGCAGAAGTCGTTCCGCTCCGAGCCGGAGAAGGAGGACGTCGTGCAGTGGATCGGCTGGCTGCGCGAGGTCGGGTTGTGCGGCAGCGGCGACGCGCCGGCCTGCCGCTGACCGCAGAAAGAAAGGGCGCCCAGCGGCGCCCTTCATGCATCAGAAGCGGTGGGTGTAACCGCTCATCAGCCCGAACTGGTTTGCCTTCTGCACGATCGGGCTGTCGGCCGCATCGCCGAGCAGGCGCGTGCCTTCGGCCGAGACGTACCAGTTGCCATTGCGGCCGACGCGGTGGCTCCACTTCAGGCCGACACCGGCGCTGACCAGGCCGGCCTTCGGCGTGTGTTCGGCAAAGCCGGTGCGCGCCGCCTGTGCCGGACTGACGCCGTACCAGGTCTGCAGGTAACCGCGGTTGCCGTAGTCGGTGGAGACGCTGCCGCTGACCACGCCGCCGGCCAGGTCGAACAGCGGCAGGGTCAGGTTCAGATGGATCTGCTGGGTGGCCAGGCCATTCTCGGCCTTGTCCTCATCCTTGCGGGTGAACTGCCAGGAGCCGCTCAGCACGGCTTCGCCCAGCGTATAACCCGCCGAGACGCCGACCAGGGGACGGGCATCGATATCACCCATGCCGCGCAGGAAGTCGGAACCGCCAAGCAACGAGTCCTTGTCCTTGCGGATACCACTGGCACCCACATAGGCCCGCACGCGGGTGTGCTCGCCGAGGGAGGTGCCCCAGCCGATGCCACTGGTGCCCAGAAACCAGCCCCCCGGCGCGGTGGCATCGAACGACAGCGAGGGCGTTGCACGATACTCCTCACTGCCGCTGTAGCGTGGTGCCACGCCGCCCCCGGCGGCGAGCTCGAAGGTCCAGTGGTCATCCTTGGCGTAAGCGATCGGGGCGGCGAACACCGGCAGCAGGGCCAGGCAGAGCAGGGCAGGGGAACGGCGAAGCGGGGACATGGTAACTCTCGACAATGGGAGGAAAGCAGCACGCGCATCCGGCGCGCGCTGCAGGGTTGCCAGCGTGGCGATACGCCGGCGACCGATCCGTCCGCAGTTGTGCGGGAGTTGTAACCAACTGTAAGCGCGCCCGTGGGCGTTCAGCTGGCAGCCAGCGGCCAGTGCATTTCCAGGCGTGCGCCGCCAAGGGTGGCGCGGCCGATGCGCAGCTCGCCGTGGTGGCGCGCGGCGATGCGGCCGACGATCGCCAGGCCCAGGCCGAAGCCGCCGGTATCACGGCTGCGGCTGTCATCCAGGCGGGTGAACGGGCGGACCACCTTCTCACGGTCGGCCTCAGCGATGCCGGGGCCATCGTCGTCCACGCGCAGGCAGGCGCGTCCGCCCACACCGACCAGCGACACTTCCACCTGCGAGCGCGCGTGGCGCAGCGCATTGCCGACGAGGTTGCTCAGCGCCAGCTGCAGCAGGCGTGGCTCGGCATCCACCCGTGGCAACGCACTGGGCTGCACGCGCAGCACCAGGCCGGCGCGTTCCGCATCACGGCGCGCATCGGCCAGGCAGGCCTGCAGCCAGTCATCGGCTTCGATGCGCTGCATCGGCTCGCCTTCGCTGGGATGCTCCAGCTGTTCGTAGGCCAGCAGTTCGCTGACCAGCCGGTTGAGTTCGGCCAGGTCGCCATGCAGTCCCTCCGCCAGTCGCGCGCGGCGTTCGCGATCATCGCTGTCCTGCATCAGGTCCAGGCCGAAGGCCACGCGCGCGATGGGCGTGCGCAGTTCGTGCGAAATGGCATGCGTGAGATCGCGCTGGCGCTGCACCAGTTCGGCCACGCGCGCGGCCATGCGGTTGGAATGGTCGACGATGACGCGGATCTGCGAGCGCGGCGAGACCTGTGCGCGTGCCTGCAGATCACCGGCGCCGATGCGGTCGGCATGCAGGCGCAACGCTTCGAGATCGCGCCAGAGCAGGCGTACCCAGGCAGACAGGCTGGCGCCCACCAGCAGCAGGATGCTGAGGTAGGCGGCGAGGGTCATGTACGTGGTCATCTGCACGGCCCCAGGCAGGCGCAGGTGCAGCCAGCGACCATCGACCCCCTCGATGGGCAGCAGGACCTGCTGGTACTGATCGCGCACGATGAAGCCATCGGCCTGCACGGCCGCCTGTTCCTGCCGATCGAGCGCGGGAGGACCGTCGAGCAGGGTCAAGGCAATGCCGTAGTGGGGTTGCCACTGCCGCAGGCGCTCACGCTGCTGGCCCGCGTCCAGGCCCGCAAGGCCGCTGCGCAGGGCGTACACCTGCCCGCGCACCTGCTGGACGAAAACGCGATCCTGCACGGGCGTGTAGATGCCATCCAGGATGTGGTTGAGGAAGAACACCGAGGCCAGGAAGCAGGCACCGGTGACGAACCACAGCCACAGGAACAGCCGCTTCATTCCGACCAGGCCGCAGGATTGAACTGGTAGCCGCGTCCCCACACGGTCTTGATGCGCCGCGGTTCGCGTGCGTCGTCACCGAGTTTGCGGCGCAGCTTGCCGATGCAGACGTCCACGCTGCGGTCCAGGCCGTCGAAGCCTATCCCGCGCACCGCCTGCAGGATCTGGTCACGCGACAGGATCTGTCCGGGCTGGCTGGCCAGCAGCCACAGAATCTCGAATTCGGTGGTGCCCACGTCCACCGCCGCGCCGTGCAGGTGCACTTCGCGCTGCATGCGATCGATCAGCAGTTGCCCGTGCATCAGCCGGCTGGGCGTGCCGGTGGTGCTGCTGCCATGGCGGCGGCGCAGCAGGGCGCGCAGGCGGGCCAGCAGCAGGCGCGGCTCGATCGGCTTGTGCACATAGTCATCGGCACCCGACTCCAGGCCCAGCACCTGTTCGATGTCGTCCTCGCAGGCGGTCAGCATCAGGATCGGCACATCGGAAAAGCTGCGGATCTGCCGGCACACATCGATGCCGCCCAGGCCGGGCAGCATCAGGTCCAGCACCACCAGCTCCGGCACGTGCTGGCGGCAGGCCGCGCCCGCAAGGTCACCGCGGGCCACATGCCGCACGGCAAAGCCATGTTCGTGGAGGTAATCGCTGACCAGTTCGGCCAGGCGGCGGTCGTCCTCCACCAGCAGCACCGAGGTGGGTGAGTGGCTGGGCGCAGGGGTCCAGGAAGATGGCTGCATGCGAGGGGCCTCCGTGCCCGGGCAGGAGCGCCCGGCGGCGAAGCCTAGCAACGGTCCATGACGACTGCCTGAATCGCGACCAACCTGATAACCGTGGGTACGGCCGTCATCGCCAGTGGCTTTCAGCGGCGGCCCGCGGCTGGCCTATGGTGGCCGTTTCCCCGGATGGAGCCTGGCCCGATGAGCGACCCGCAGTGGCAACTGGAAACCCTGGCCGTGCACGGCGGCTACCGTCCCGACCCGACCACCCGCGCGGTGGCCGTGCCGATCTACCAGACCGTGGCGTATGCGTTCGACGACACCCAGCACGGCGCCGACCTGTTCGACCTGAAGGTGCCCGGCAACATCTACACCCGCATCATGAACCCCACCACCGACGTGCTGGAACAGCGCCTGGCCGCGTTGGAAGGCGGCATCGGCGCGCTGGCGCTGGCCTCGGGGCAGGCCGCGATCACCTACGCCATCCAGACCATCGCCGAAGCCGGTGACACCATCGTCGCCTCCAGTGCGCTCTATGGTGGCAGCCTCAATCTGCTGGCGCACACGCTGCCGCAGTACGGCATCCAGGCGCGCTTCGCCGACCCGGCCGACCCGGCCGCGTTCGCCGCGCTGATCGACGAACGCACCAAGGCGGTGTTCGTCGAATCCATCGGCAACCCGCGCGGCAATGTCACCGACATCGCCGCCATCGCCGAGGTCGCGCATGCCGCCGGGGTGCCGCTGATCGTCGACAACACGGTGGCTACGCCCTTCCTGCTGCGCCCGTTCGAGCACGGCGCCGACATCGTGGTGCACTCGCTGACCAAGTACCTGGGCGGGCACGGCAACAGCCTGGGCGGGGCGATCATCGATTCCGGCCGCTTCGATTGGGCGGCACAACCCACGCGCTTCGCGCGGCTCAACCAGCCCGACCCCAGTTACCACGGCGTGGTCTATACCGAAGCGTTGGGGCCGGCGGCCTACATCGGCCGCGCGCGGGTGGTGCCATTGCGCAATACCGGCGCAGCGCTGTCGCCGTTCAATGCGTTCCTGCTCCTGCAGGGCATCGAGACCCTGGCCCTGCGCATGGAACGCATCAACGCCAATGCGCTGGCTGTGGCGCAGTTCCTCAAGGCGCACGCCAAGGTGGCCTGGGTGCGCTATGCGGGATTACCTGACGATCCCGAGCATGCCGCCGCGCAGCGCTACCTGCGCGGGCATGGGTCGGGCGTGCTGACCTTCGGCCTGCCCGGTGGCCGTGAAGCCGGCGCACGCTTCCTCGATGCGCTGAAGCTGTTCACCCGCCTGGTCAACCTGGGGGATGCGAAGTCGCTGGCGACCCACCCGGCCTCGACCACGCATCGCCAACTGGATGCCGCCGAACTGGCCAGGGCCGGGGTCAGCGAGGACACCGTGCGCCTATCCATCGGCATCGAGCACATCGGCGACCTGCGCGCCGACCTGGAACAGGCCCTGGCCGGCGCCTGATAGCCACGTGCTTGGTCGTCATCGCCACAGGCGATCACCACGGGCCGAGCGATGCGTTACGGTGGAACTGCCTCTCCAAGGCAGTGGCAACGTGGCGATCCAGATCCCCGGTCGATGCGGGTCGACCGGGGATCTTTTTGTTTCCGGGGTCAGATCCGTTTTCCTGCGGAAAACGGATCTGACCCCAGGAGTATTTCCGATAGATCGCGGAAAACCGTCGAAGGCGGGGTGGGTCCGGTTGCGGGAGTGTCCGCGGCATGGATGCCGCGGCCAAGCCCCCATGGAAGGGTTTACGGCGTCTCCTGCAACTGGACCCATCCCGCCATTCCACGGGATGCCAGCTTTTGCTTCTGCCGTTGCCGTTGAAGTTGATTCAGCCGGTGCAGGGCTGCAAGCCCTGCCGCAGACCCCTCACACCACCGGGATGCTGTGCTGCCCCAGGTTCCGGTACGGCGGCGTCGACATGATCATCTCCGCCAGCGAATAGGCCAGCTCGCGCTCGGCCATCACCGTGCCATCGGCACCATGTTCCAGCAGATGCTTCACCTCGGCATCGCTGTGCGCACGCGCCAGCAGCGTCAGGTCCGGATTGATCGCCCGCAGCTTGGCCAGTGCTTCACCGGCTTCCAGCGGCTGCGGAATCGCCAGCACCGCGATCTTGGCCCGCTCCGGATGCGCCTCGGCCAGCACCCGGTCGGCCGCCGCACTGCCGCGGATCGCCGCCAGGCCCTTGGCGTGGGCTTCCTCGACGTGTTCCTTGTTGTCGTCGATCACCAGCACCGGCACGCCACGGTCGCGCAGCACCTGCGCCAGTTCGCTGCCGACCCGGCCATAGCCGATCACGATGGCGTGGTCATGCAGGTCGCGCGACGGGCCGATCGCTTCGGGCGGCTCGGGCGCCTGCGGCGACTGCTCCTGCTTGGCCTGCCAACGGTCCAGCAGGCCGAACACCAGCGGGTTGAGCATGATCGACACCAGCGCACCGGCCAGCACCAGCGACTGGCCTTCCTTCGGCAGGATCTGCAGGGCCACGCCGAGGCCGGCGATGATGAAGGCGAACTCGCCGATCTGCGCCAGGCTGGCCGAGATGGTCAGCGCAGTGCTGGTCGGGTGGCCGAAGGCACGCACGATGAAGAACGCCGCCGCCGACTTGCCGAACATGATGATGGCGACGGTGGCCAGCACCTGCCACGGATGCTGGACGAGGATGTTGGGGTCGAACAGCATCCCGACCGAGACAAAGAACAGCACCGCGAACGCATCGCGCAGTGGCAGCGAATCATGCGCGGCCTTGTGGCTCAGCTCCGATTCGTTGAGCAGCATGCCGGCGAAGAACGCGCCCAGCGCGAACGAGACGCCGAACAGCATCGCCGAGCCGAACGCCACGCCCAGCGCGATCGCCAGCACGGACAGGGTGAACAGCTCACGCGAACCGGTGCCGGCGATGCGCTCGAGGATCCACGGGATGACCCGCCGGCCGACCACCAGCATCACCGCCACGAACAGGCCCAGCTGCACGAAGGTCCAGCCGATGTCGGCCAGCACGCTGCCCAGCGAGTGCGATTCCTTGGACGCGTCCGGACCGAACACGCCGGCCATTACCGGCATCATCACCAGCGCCAGCACGCAGGCCAGGTCTTCCACGATCAGCCAGCCGACCGCGATCTTGCCGCGCATGGTTTCCAGCAGGCGGCGTTCCTCCATTGCCCGCAGCAGCACCACGGTACTGGCGGTGGCCAGCGAGAAACCAAAGATGACGCCATGGATGGCCGGCCAGCCCATCAGCGAGGCCACGCCCCAGCCGAGCAGGGTGGCGACCGCGATCTGGCCGATGGCGCCGGGGATGGCGATCGCCTTGACCGCCATCAGGTCCTTCAACGAGAAGTGCAGGCCGACGCCGAACATCAGCAGCATCACGCCCAGTTCGGCCAGCTGGTTGGCCAGTGCCTGGTCGGCGACGAAGCCGGGGGTGAACGGGCCTACGCAGATGCCAGCAACCAGGTAACCGACCAGGGGAGACAAGCGGAGCTTGTTGGCCAGCGCGCCGAAGATGAAGGCGAGCCCCAGGCCAACGGCAACGATGTTGATCAGGTCGGTGTCATGGTGCATCGGCACTCGCAGGCAATCGGGGGTATCCCGATTTTCACCGATGAGGCCAGATACGGCAAATCCGCCGGCCACGTGCCGTGGCCGGCGGATTTGCCCACGCATTCCTCTTCAACCCACGCCTTCGGCGCGCCGCTTCAACAAGAAGGGGCTCTCCTCCAGGCGCGGCCCGGGTTATGCCGGCCAGCGGCCGGCAGTACCCCTTACCAGGTGTACTTGATCCGTCCGTACACATACGCGCCGTTGAAGCCGAACGGCGAGTAGTTGCTGTACGGCAGCATGCCGAAGGTGGAGTTCTGCAGGTCTTCGGTGCGGTCCGGGTACTTGTCGAGCAGGTTGTCGGCGCCCACGGTGAGGGTCCAGTTGCTGCTCGGCTTGTAGCTGGCCGAGGCATCCACCACCCAGGCGTCGCCGTAGGTCTGGTCACGCAGCGCGGTGGCCGAGTTGCGCACGGTGAATTTGCCGTAGCGGGTGGCGGCCAGGCCCAGCTCCCAGTGGTCCGAACGCCAGGTGCCGCTCAGGATCGCCTTGTCGCGCGGGTAGCTGTCCTCGATGCGACCGATCTCATCACGGCCGATCAGCGACTGGGTCAGGCCTAGGGTGCCGAATACCGCCGGGGTGCCGCCGACACGGCGCACTTCGGTGTCGTTGTAGCTGTAGGCCGCGGTCAGCTCCAGGCTGCTGGCGGTGAACGGTACGGTGTAGCTGGAGACGAAGTCGACGCCACGGGTGCGCGTATCCAGGCCGTTGGTGAAGTAGGAGAACGCGGTCACCTGCGGCAGGCCCAGGGTGCCCAGCAGCGCGCTGGTGGCCGCGTTGGTGGTGATGCTGGACGACAACGCGATGCGGTCGTCAATGTCGATCTGGTAGGCATCGACGGTGATGTACAGGCGATCGACCGGCTGCAGCACCAGGCCCAGGCTGTACGAGGTGGAGGTCTCGGCCTTCAGCGGCGAGGCGCCCAGCGCCTGCGCGGCCTGGCTGGTGGTCGGGAAGGTGCCGCGCTCGACGAATACGCCATTGAGGAACTGGCTGGTCACCGCCTGGTAGCCCTGCTGGGCCAGCGAGGGCGCGCGGAAGCCACTGGAGGCGGTGGCCCGCAGCGCCACCTTGTCGGTGAACGCGTAGCGCGCCGACAGCTTGCCCGAGAAGCGGTCGCCGAAGTCCGAGTAGTCCTCGTAGCGGCCGGTGATGCCGGCCGAGAACTTCTCGGTCAGGTCCGCTTCCAGGCCGGCGTAAACCGCGTAGTTGTGGCGGTCGGCATGCACTTCATTGGTCGGGGTGAAGCCCGCGAAGCCCTGCGCGCCGCTGCCGGTGTACGAGTTCAGTTCGCCCGGGTTCTGGTCCCACTTCTCCTTGCGGTACTCGCCGCCGAAGGACAGCGTGACCGGGTAGGCCAGGCCCCAGTCCAGCGACTTGGTCAGATCGGCATTGAAGATGTCCTGCTGGTACTTCAGCGTGCCGTCGTAGAACGAGCGCGGGCTGGTCGCACCGAGGCTGTAGTTGATGCTGTTGCGGGTGTGGAAGTCCAGGGTGTTCTCGCCGTGGTTCAGGCTCAGGTCCCAGGTCCAGCCGTTGTCGGTGTTGCCCTTGACCCCGGCCACCAGCGAGCGGTCCTTGGAATACTGGTTGATCTCCGGCACGTAGCCGTCCGGGTAGGTCTGCGCCAGCAGCGCGCTCTGCCCGCTGTGGTTGCGCGAACGGTAGAAGGCGAACGAGGTGATGTCGCGGTTGCTGAGCAGCGCGCTGGCGTAGCCGGTCACGTGGTCGCTGAAGTCGAAGCTGGCGTTGGCCGAGGCCGCGGTGGCATCCACGCGCGGGTCGCCGACGATGAAGGTCTTCTGGCCGATGCTGGGGAAGTTGCCGGTGTTCGGCGTGGTGCCGCGGTACGGGCCGGCGCGGTTGCTCTCGTCCTGCTGGCTGATCTGGCCGGCCACGTGCACGCGGCCGCGGCCGTTGCCGAACTCGACGCCGGTGTCGCCGGACAGCTGGTACTTGTTGCCGTCGCCGGCCGAGTACTGGCCGTAGTCCACTGCCAGGCTGCCGCCACTGCCGCTGCCCTTGAGCACGATGTTGATGACGCCGGCGATGGCGTCCGAGCCGTACTGTGCCGAGGCACCGTCGCGCAGCACTTCCACGCGCTCGATCGCGGCGATCGGGATCGCGTTGATGTCCACCGCCGACGAGCCACGGCCGATGCTGCCGTTGACGTTGATCAGCGCCGAGGTGTGGCGGCGCTTGCCGTTGACCAGCACCAGCACCTGGTCCGGCGACAGGCCGCGCAGCTGCGCCGGGCGCACGCCGCTGGTGCCGTCGGTCAGCGCCGGGCGCGGGAAGTTCAGCGAGGGCAGGGCGCGCGACAGTGCGGTGGCCAGTTCACTGGTACCGGTGGACTGCAGCACTTCGGGGGTGATGATGTCGATCGGCGACTGCGATTCGGCGACCGTACGGTCGGCCACGCGGGTGCCGGTGACGATCACCGTGTCCAGGGTGTTGGCAGCGGTGCCGGCCTGCTGTGCAGCGGCGACGAACGGAGAGCCACCGAGTGCGACAGCGACGGCGGCGGCGATCAGGCGGGTCTTGCGGGTCATCGGGATGGGCTCCGGTTGGCGGGGGCGGCACCGGAATCGACATCACGAGCGTGAGGCGGACGGCGGTTGTTGCGGTGCGCAATACAGCAATTAACGGGATATTCAGTGCCTGTCAAATGCCAGGCGTCAGAAAAAACGTTGCAGCAGCAACCATTTAGCCCGGATCAGCGCTGGCAGGAAGGGACCCCGGGACGCGCGCGGCGGGGACGTGGGAGAGAGGAACGTCGGCCACTGCGCATCCCGGGACGCGTCAAGTATTCGTTAACGCTAGAATTGCGTCGCAGGAACAGTGCTCACCAGCACATTCCATTCGGTTATATGGACCCCTCCCCCGATGATCTCCCTTCGTAATTTCGCCTTGCGCCGCGGCGAGCGGCTGCTGTTGTCCAATGTCGACCTGACCCTGCACGCCGGTTACCGGGTAGGTGTGGTCGGCCGCAACGGTGCTGGCAAGTCCAGCCTGTTCGCGGCGGTGAAGGGCGAGCTGGAGGCCGACAAGGGGGATGTCGACCTGCCCGGCAAGGTGCGCATCGCCAGCGTGGCCCAGGAAACCCCGTCGCTGCCGGATCCGGCGCTGAGCTTCGTGCTGGGCGGCGATACCGAGGTGGCCGCGGTGCTGGCCGAAGAGGCCGAGGCGACCGCCCGCGAAGACTGGGAGGCGGTGGCCAACGCGCACACCAAGATGGCCGAGATGGGGGCCTACGACGCCGAAGCGCGTGCCGGCAAGCTGCTGCACGGCCTCGGCTTCCCCGCCGAGACGCACCACCGTGCGGTGTCCTCGTTCTCCGGCGGCTGGCGCGTGCGCCTGAACCTGGCCCGCGCGCTGATGATGCCCAGCGACCTGCTGCTGCTCGACGAACCGACCAACCACCTGGATCTGGACGCGGTGTACTGGCTGGAACAGTGGCTGCTGAAGTACCCGGGCACCCTGCTGCTGATCTCGCATGACCGCGAGTTCCTCGACAACGTGGCCACCCACACCCTGCACCTGCACGGCGGCGGCGCCAAGCTCTACCCGGGCGGCTACACCGATTTCGAGCGCCAGCGCGCCGAACAGCTGCGCCAGCAGCAGATCGCGCACGAGAAGGAACAGGCCGAGCGCGCCCACCTGCAGAGCTTCATCGACCGTTTCAAGGCGCAGGCCAGCAAGGCCGCGCAGGCGCAGAGCCGCATGAAGCGCCTGGCCAAGCTGGCCGGCACCGAAGCGGTGCGCGCCGAGCGCGAGTTCCGCATCGAGTTCGCGCCGCCGGCCAAGCTGCCGTTCTCGCTGATCCGCCTGAACCACGTCGAGGCCGGTTACGGCAAGGACGCGGTGATCCTGCACAACGTCGGCTTCGGCCTGGAAGCGGGACAGCGCATCGGCCTGCTCGGGCCGAACGGTGCGGGCAAGACCACCCTGGTGAAGACCCTGGTGGGCGAACTTGCACCGATCGTCGGCGAGCGCATGGCGCACCCGGACCTGAAGATCGGCTACTTCGCCCAGCACACCGTGGAATCGCTGCACGAAGGCCAATCGCCGATGGAGCACTTCCGCGAGATCGCCCCGGACGCACCGAACCAGTCCTTCCGCGATTTCCTCGGCAAGTGGAACTTCCCGGGCGATCGTGCATTCGAGCCGGTTGATGGCTTCTCCGGTGGCGAGCGCGCGCGCCTGGCGCTGGCGCTGATCGCCTGGCAGCAGCCGAACGTGCTGCTGCTGGACGAACCGACCAACCACCTTGACCTGGAAATGCGCGAAGCACTGGCCGAAGCGCTGGCCACCTTCGAAGGCGCGATCGTGATGGTCTCGCATGACCGCCACCTGATCGGCCTGGTCTGCGATACCTATTGGCGCGTGGCCGATGGTGTGGTCGAACCGTTCGATGGCGACCTGGACGCGTACGCCGCGTGGCTGCGCACCCGCCCGCAGGCGCAGGGCACCAAGGCGCGCATGGAGCAGGTGGAAGAGCCGGTGGTGGTCAAGACCGCACCGGTGGCGCAGGTGGTGCAGAAGAAGCCGGTGAACCCGCACAAGCTGGCCGCTGCCGAGGCCAAGGTGGCCGAACTGGAGAGCGCGCTGGCCGAGCTCGACCGCCAGCTGGCCGATCCGGCCAACTACGCCGATGCGACCCGCATGGCGGTGATCGGACGTGACCGCGAAACCACCGCGGCGCAGCTGGAAAAAGCTGAGGCAGCGTGGATGGAGCTGCTGGAGTCCTGAGCACGCAAAAAAGGGGACGGAGGGGATTAAGTCGTTTGTGCCACAAACGACTTAATCCCCTCCGTCCCCGTTTCTTTCTGATCGGTAGTGCCGGCCGCTGGCCGGCAGCGCGATGCGCTCACAAGGATCCAGGGGTTGCCGGCCAGCGGCCGGCACTACCTACGCGCCCTGCGCCTGCAGCCACTCGCGGAAGCGCTTGGCCGGCTCGCGCTCGGCGCGCGAACGCAATCGCGTCAGCCAGTAGCGGCCCAGCTCCAGCGTGGTGCCGAACGGCTGCAGCAGGCGGCCTTCGGCCAGTTCCTGCTCGAACATGCGCAGGGGCAGCAGCGCCACGCCGGCTCCCCCTGCGGCGGCCATCGCCACGGTCAGCGAGGAATCGAACACCGGCCCGCGCGCTTCCACACCGCTGACGCCGGCCGCCTGCAGCCAACGTGGCCATTCGTCGCTGCGGTAGGAGCGCAACAACGGCAGTGTGGCCAGGTCGCGCGGCTGCTTCAGCCGCCGCGCCAATGCCGGTGCGCACAGCGGCGCGAACGGGGCATCCAGGATCGCCGTGCAGGCCTGTCCCTGCCAGTCGCCATCACCGAAGCGGATCGCCAGGTCCAGCCCTTCGCCGGCCAGGTCGATGCGGTTGTTGTGGGTCTGCAGGCGCAGCTCGATGTCCGGGTGCGCCGCCTCGAACGCGGCCAGCCGTGGCAGCAGCCAGCCGGTGGCAAAGGTACCCACCACGCCCAGCGTGAGTACTTCCCGGGCCGGCCCGCCGGTGTAGCGCGCAATGCTGGCGGAGATGCGTTCAAACGATTCGTTGAGCACCGGATACAGCGCCGCGCCCTCGTCGGTCAGCGCCACGCCGCGCGGCAGGCGATGGAACAGGCGGATGCCGAGCCGGTCTTCCAGGCCCCGGATCTGGTGGCTCAGTGCGGCCTGGCTGACGCACAGCTCCAGCGCGGCTCGGGTGAAGTTCTGGTGACGGGCGGCCGCCTCGAACGCACGCAGCGCGTTCAGTGGCAGGGTGGGGTGCAGCATCGGAGAGCCGTGAGCCAGGGTGATGGCTGATCCTACCCGTTCAATGAGGAATTTCGTAAATCTCAAATAGTTGATCGCGTCAGGCATGAATTCAACTTATGGGTTGCCCTGATTTTTCGCGCTGGTCGGTCGCAGGGGAGGCGCCAATAATCGGGCGGTCACCAGGAGAAACCCTATGCTCGCCCGTCGCCGATTCCTGCAGTTCAGTGGTGCTGCCGTTGCTTCCTCGCTGCTTGCCCCGGCGCTGGCGCGAGCTGTTTCCCCAGCGTCCGGCATACCCGCCGCCATTGCCGGCGCCGCCGATTTCGCCGCGCTGGAGAAAGCCAGCGGTGGCCGCCTGGGCGTCACCGTGCTGAATACCGGTAACGGCCGTCGCATCGGCGGGCATCGGCAGGATGAGCGCTTCCCGATGTGCAGCACGTTCAAGTCGCTGCTGGTTGCCCATGTGCTGAGCCTTGCCGATGCAGGCCGCGTTTCGCTCGACACCCGTGTGCCCATCGCCGGGAAGGATCTGCTGTCCTACGCCCCGGTGGCGCGCCGCCATGTGGGCAAGGACCTGACTGTCCGCGACCTGTGCCGGGGCACGCTGACCACCAGCGACAACACGGCGGCCAACCTGCTGCTGGAGGTGGTGGGCGGGCCGTCGGCGCTGACGGCATTCCTGCGCGGGCAGGGCGACAGCATTACCCGCAATGACCGCAACGAGCCGGACGTGAATCTGTTCGTGAAGGGAGACCCGCGCGATACCACCAGCCCGGCCGCGATGGCCACCAGCCTGGCCCGCTTCGCGGTGGGCAATGGCCTGCAGCCTGCATCGCGCCAGCAGTTCGCCGATTGGCTCATCGACAACCAGACCGGCGATGCCTGCCTGCGCGCCGGGCTGGGCACGCGCTGGCGGGTGGGGGACAAGACCGGCAGCAACGGTGATGACACGCGCAACGACATCGCCGTGCTGTGGCCGCATGGGGGCGGCACGGCGTGGGTGGTCACCGCCTATCTGCAGGGCGCGTCGGTCGATGACGACCAGCGCGCAGCGGTGCTTGCACGGGTGGGCGCGCTGGCCGATGCAATGATCGGATGAGGTAACCGGGGTCATTCGAAATGGCTTGCCGGATCGGTCGGGCACGCGCATCCTGCGCGCGTTCGAACCCCACGGAAGACCCCGATGAGCCATGAGTTGATCTACCTGCTGCTGATCTTCGCGCTGCTGGTGATCCCGCGCGCGCTGCAGCGCTTCAGCCTGCCCGCACCGCTGACCTGCCTGCTGTTCGGCATCATCGGCATGCTGTGGCTGGGCGACCAGGCGCATGACGCGGTGATCGGCCTGCTGGCCACGCTGGGGATTTCCTCGCTGTTCCTGTTCGCAGGCCTGGAGGTGGATCTGCAGGCGCTGCGGCGCGGCATGTGGCCGTTGCTGGCGCATCTGGTGATCCGCAGTGCCACGCTGTTCGGGGTCGGCTGGTTGGCCTGGCGCTACGCGGGCCTGCCGTGGCAGGCGGCCGGACTGCTGGCGCTGGCGCTGCTGACACCGTCCACCGGCTTCATCATGGACTCGCTGTCGCGGCTGGGCCTGAGCGAAGACGAGCGGTTCTGGGTCACCAGCAAGGCCATCGCCGGCGAACTGCTGGCGCTGGCGGCATTGTTCATTGTGCTGCAGGCCGGCGACCCGGGCCACATGGCGCTGTCCAGCCTGGCCCTGCTGGCGATGATGGTGGGCCTGCCGCTGCTGTTCATCGCGCTGGGACGCTGGGTGGCGCCGCACGCCCCCGGTTCGGAGTTCTCGCTGCTGGTGATGGTGGGCATGGTGGCCGCCTACATCACCTACCTGCTGGGCGTGTACTACCTGGTGGGCGCCTTCATCGCCGGCCTGGTCGCGCGCCTGCTGCACCAGCGCATGCCGCTGCTGGCCTCGCACGAGAACCTGCACGCGCTGCGCCTGTTCGCCTCGTTCTTCGTGCCGTTCTACTTCTTCAACGCTGGCACCAAGGTGCCCAGCGAAGCGCTCAGTTTCGAGGCGCTGGGGCTGGGCATCGTGATCACCCTGGTGGTACTGCCGCTGCGCATCGGCGTGGTCTGGCTGCAGCGCCGGGTGATGTTCGGCGAGAGCTTCCGCAGCAGCCTGCGCGTCTCGCTGGCGCTGGCACCGACCCTGATCTTCACCCTGGTGCTGGCGGCGATCATGCGCGAGCGCTTCCAGATTCCGGCGGTGCTGTTCGGCGCGCTGCTGCTGTACGCCGCACTGACCACGCTGTTGCCGTCGCTGGTGTTCCGCACGCCGTTCGACGTCGATCCGGTCGAGCAGGAACCTGCGGGCGAGGGCGAAATCGCACCGGTCGCGGCCACCGACGCGGGCCATGCCGAGCCGCTGAAGGCACCACTGCCACCGCCGGGCTGAGCCGCAGCCGCGTGCAGCGGCTTGCACTCCGGTGCGCCAACGCAGACACTGCGCGCCCGTGAAGCGCGCCCTGCCGTGGGCGGCCACTGTCAGGAGCAACAGGCGTGACCCAGGAAAGCAACCCAGACCGCAGCCTGTTGCCGGGCAAGATCCTGTTGTGGTTTTCGGCGGCCGCGCTGCTGATCCTGCTGGCCTGCAGCTGGTCGATGCCCCCGGTCGATGCCTCCGGTTTCCGGCAGACGCAGACTGCACTGTCGATCGACTGGTTGCTGCGCGGCGGCCCCTGGCTGGACTACGTGACCCCGGTGCTGGGCGCGCCCTGGTCGATTCCCTTCGAATTCCCCTTCTACCAGTGGTTGGCGGCGTTGCTGTCCAGCCTCACCGGCATGAGCGCCGACAACAGCGGGCGCCTGGTGTCTGCGCTCTTCCATGTCGGCTGCGTGTGGCTGGTCTACCGCACGCTGCTGGCGTGGCGCCCCGACCGCACGCTGGCGCTGTGCGTGGCCGGCGCATTTGCCGTCTCGCCGTACGCGCAGTTCTGGGGGCGCTCGGTGATGATGGAGTCCAGCGCCGTGTTCTTCGGCCTGCTCTTTGTCTGGGCGATGGCGCGCCTGCGCAGCCAGCCGCGCGCGTGGGTGGGCGTGGTTGCCATCGTCGCCGCGGTGCTGTCGGCGGCCATCAAGGTCACCTCGTTCTTCGGATTTGCCGCGTTCGTTGCGCTGGCCTTCCTGTGGCTGGCGCTGCGTGAACATGGCTGGCGCCCGCAATGGCTGCGGCAGCATTGGCGCCTGCTGTTCTGGGGTGGCCTGTCCGCACTTGCCGTGCTGGCCACGCTCACCCTGTGGCTGCAGCATGCCGACGCGCTGAAGGCGCAGTCGGCGCTGGGCCGGCAGATCACCTCCGATGCGTTGTCCACCTGGAACTACGGCACCCTGCAGCAGCGCCTGGATCCGGCCACCTGGTGGGGCACGGTGTTCAAGAAGCGCTTCTCCGGTGCGATCGGCTCCAACTGGATCTTCCTCATCTTCGTCATCGCCGGGCTGTGGCAGAAGCGCACGCGCGCAGCGGTGGGGATCCTGCTGCTGGCCTACCTGGCGCCGTTCCTGGTCTTCACCAACCTGCACATCGCCCATCCCTACTACCAGGCGGCCAACATCGTGTTCGCCACCTCGATCATCGGCCTGGTGCTGTGGTCGACGGTGCTGGCGGCCGAAGCGGCGGGCAAGCCGCGCCGCGGCGTCGCGCTGGCGATCGTCCTGTGCGTGCTGTCGGTGGGCTTCGGCCTGGTGAAGTCGCTGAAGGACATCAGGGAAGCGCGCGAGCCGACAGCGGTTTCGCAGATTGCCGAGGCCATCCGTACCGGCACGACGGCGCAGGGCGTGGTGGTCGCGTTCGGGCAGGACTGGTCCTCCGAACTGCCGTACTTCTCCGGCCGCCGCGCGGTGATGATTCCAGACTGGGCGTCGGACGAGGTGCTCGCGTCGCTGGCCGCCGACGATGCCGCGCTGGGTGGGCTGCCGCTGGCCGCACTGGTCAACTGCCCCAGCCAGGTGGGAAGCAGCCCCGGACGCGTGCAGTGGCAGGCGGAGATCATCCGCCGCTATGCCGCCGGTGGCCAGAAGCAGGAGATCGGCGGCTGCGAGGTCTGGCTGCACCGATGAGGTGACGTGGCCGGTGCGCAGGGTTTGCGCGCACCGGCCCGGGTCGTTAGGGTTGGGGGCATGAAACTGCCTGCCGTTGCTGCTGCTTCCGCCCTCCTGCTCACCCTTGCTGCCTGCTCGCAGCGTTCCGAGTCGGTCGCCCATGATCTGGCGACCGCACCGGCCGATGCCTTCATGGCGGCCATCGCCGCGCATTGCGGCCAGGCCTTCGAGGGCCGGGTGGTGGAGGACACGCCGGCACCCACCGGCAAGGACCCGTTCGCCGGCCAGCGCCTGGTCATGCATGTGCGCGGCTGTGCCGACCCGGCCCATGAGCTGCGGATCCCCTTCCATGTCGGTGATGACCATTCGCGCACGTGGGTGCTGACCCGTACCGAAAATGGCCTGCGGCTGAAGCACGATCATCGCCACCCGGATGGCAGCGCCGATGCGATCACCCTCTATGGCGGCGACAGCACGCCGCCGGGCACCGCCGAGCGGCAGCAGTTCCCGGCCGACACCGATTCCGTGGCGATGTTCCGTCGTGCCGACATGCGGGCCTCCACCTTCAACACCTGGGCGATGGAAATCGATCCGGACCAGACCTTCGTCTACGAGCTGACGCGACCGGAAGGCCGGCGCTTCCGGGTGAAGTTCGACCTGAGCAGGCCGGTCGACCTGCCGCCGCCACCGTGGGGCGACGACAAGGCACCCGCACCCTGACCCCGGAAAGATCCCCAGTGGATCCACGCCATGCGTGGATGCGGGATACCTGACCGGGGTCAGCGCCCTGGCCGTCGGCCAGGGATCCGACCCCGGGGCTCAGCGCGCGCCGAAGCGCGCCCGGCAGCCGTTGCTCACCCACACCTGGCCGCGCGAATAGCCCCAGCTGCGGCCTTCCTGGCAGGCACTGCCGGACAGCTGCTGCTGCAGCACCGGCCGGCCCTGGCGCTCATCCCAGTCGCAGTTCTGCGTGCGGTTGTTGTTGCTGCTGCAGGTGATCGAATAATTGCTGTTGCCGCCGCCCCAGCCACCGCCGCCGCCGCCCCAGCCGCGGGCCTCGGCGAACTCGGCGCGGCAGCCGTTGCTGACCCAGACCGCGCCGTTGCGCACGCCCCAGGTGCGGCCTTCGTCGCAGGGGCTGCCGGAGAGCTGGCGGACCAGGCGGGCGTTGCGCCAGCCGACCGGGCAGCTGCGCTCACGGTTGCTCTGGCTCTCGCAGCGGATGGTTTCGCCGGGACGGCCGTTGTTGCCGCCCCAGCCACCGCCATTGCCGCCGCCCCAGCCGCCGCGGGCTTCAACGAACTCGGCGCGGCAGCCATTGCTGACCCAGATGCTGCCATTGCGGCTGCCCCAGGTGCGGCCCTCGTCGCAGGCGCTGCCGGACAGCTGGCGGACCAGCTGCGCATTGCGCCAGCCTGTGCTGCAGACACGTTCACGGTTGTTCTGGCTTTCGCAGCGGATCACCCCGTCCTGCGCAGCGGCCGGAGCAGAGGGCAGGGCGAGCACGGCCAGAGTGCTCAGGGTCACGGCCAGGCTGGCCAGGGACAACGATTTCATGGCGGCATCCCATACGGTGGCAGGTGCCCGACTATAGGGACCGGGGCGATCAAGCCGGCGTGACTGCCCGGATTTGCCCCGGCCGGGGCCTCGGCCGCAGAATACGAGGCTTTCCGGCCCCCATCCGGTGCCGGCGTTCTCCAGCGGAGCTTCCCCCATGCGTACCCACTTCTGCGGCCTGGTCGACGAGACCCTGATTGGCCAGACTGTCACCCTCGCCGGCTGGACCGACGTGGCCCGTAACCAGGGCGGCGTCTGCTTCATCGATCTCCGGGATCATGAAGGCATCGTGCAGGTGACCGTGGAGGCCGACAACGCCGAAGTGTTCGCCGTGGCCGCGTCGCTGGGCTACGAGGACGTACTGCAGGTGGAAGGCGTCGTGCGCGCCCGCCACGCGGTGAACGACAAGATGCGCACCGGCAAGGTGGAAGTGATCGCCACGGCCATCACCGTGCTGAACAAGGCCGCGCCGCTGCCGTTCCACGCCCACGAGAACCCGGGCGAGGAAACCCGCCTGAAGTACCGCTACCTGGACCTGCGCCGCCCGGAAATGCAGCGCATGCAGCGCACCCGCATCAAGCTGGTGCAGGCCCTGCGCCGCCACCTGGACGAAAAGGGCTTCCAGGACATCGAGACCCCGATCCTGACCAAGGCCACCCCGGAAGGCGCACGCGACTTCCTGGTGCCGGCGCGCATGCACCCGGGCGAGTTCTACGCCCTGCCGCAGAGCCCGCAGCTGTTCAAGCAGATCCTGATGGTGGCCGGATTCGACCGCTACTACCAGATCGCGCGCTGCTTCCGCGACGAAGCGCTGCGCGCCGACCGCCAGCTGGAATTCACCCAGCTGGACATGGAGTTCGCCTTCGTCCGCGAGCGCGACGTGCAGGACTTCGTCGAGGACATGATCCGCGCCATCTTCAAGGAGGTGGTCGATGTCGAGCTGGATGCCAGCTTCCCGCGCATGACCTGGGCCGAGGCGATGCGTCGCTATGGTTCGGACAAGCCGGACCTGCGCATCGCGCTGGAACTGGTCGATGTGGCTGAACTGGTCAAGGACAGCGAGTTCCCGGTGTTCACCGGCCCGGCCAACGATGCCGAAGGCCGCGTCGCCGCGCTGCGCATCCCGGGCGGCGCGTCGCTGAGCCGCAAGCAGATCGACGAGTACGCCGCGCATGCCGCCAAGTACGGCGCCAAGGGCCTGGCTTACATCAAGATCGCCGACAACGGCGAAGTCAGCTCGCCGATCCAGAAGTTCTTCAGCGAAGAGCGCTTCGCCGCGCTGGTGGCCCATGTCGGTGCCGGCAACGGCGACATCGTGTTCTTCGGTGCCGGTGGCTACAACAAGGTCTCCGACTTCATGGGCGCGCTGCGCCTGAAGGCCGGCAAGGACTTCGGCCTGGTTGCCGGCGGCTGGGCGCCGCTGTGGGTCACCGACTTCCCGATGTTCGAGTGGGACGAGGAAGAACAGCGCTACGTCGCCCTGCATCACCCCTTCACCGCACCGGCCGTGGACGATATCGCCGACCTGCGCGCCAACGCCCGTACCGCCGTCTCGCGCGGTTACGACATGGTGCTCAACGGCAATGAAATCGGCGGCGGTTCGATCCGTATCCACCGTCCGGACATGCAGAGTGCGGTCTTCGAACTGCTGGGCATCGGTGCCGAAGAGGCCCGCGCCAAGTTCGGCTTCCTGCTCGACGCGCTGAACTACGGCGCGCCGCCGCACGGTGGCATCGCCTTCGGCATCGACCGCATCGCCGCCCTGATGGCCGGCACGGAGTCGATCCGCGACGTCATCCCGTTCCCGAAGACCACCGGTGCACAGGATCTGATGACCGACGCGCCGTCGCCGATCGTCGACGCGCAGCTGGCCGAAGTGCACATCCAGGTTCGCCCCAAGACCAACTGATCAGGAGATCCAGGCAATGACCGAATTTGCGTTTTCGCTGGAGTGGGAAAAGCTGGGCAATGAAGGCTCCGAGGCCACCCTGGTCACCGAGCGTGCACGCGTGTTCGGTGGTTGGCTGGTCCGTGTCGGTACCAACCCGGCGGCGATGGCGCTGACCTTCGTCGCCGACGGCGAAGGCCGTTGGGACGGTGAGGACTTCGGCGTCGAGGATTACGAGGACGACGAAGAGGAAGAGTACGACGAGGACGAGGACGGCGAGGAAGAAGAGGACGAAGAGGAATACGAGGAAGAGGACGAGGACGAAGACGAAGAAGCGGAATCGCCTGAAAAGGCTTGACCGGCGCTTCGCCCTGGCGTCAACTTCCTGCATGTATTCGATCCGCCGCGCCACCGTGGACGACGCGCCGACCCTGTCGGCGCTGGCCGCCCGCACGTTCACCGAAACCTTCGGCCATCTGTATCCACCGCAGGACCTGCAGGCCTTCCTCGAAGAGGCCTACTCGGTCGAGCGCCAGCGCGTGATCCTGGCCCACCCCGATTACGCGGTGTGGCTGCTGGAACTGGACGGGGAGGCGGTCGGCCATGCCGCCGCCGGCCCCTGCGGCCTGCCGCATCCGGAGGTGAAACCCGGTGACGGCGAACTCAAGCGTCTGTACCTGATCAAGACCCAGCAGAGCTGCGGCTGGGGCAGCCGCCTGCTGGAAACCGCACTGGCCTGGCTGGAGCACGAAGGCCCGCGCACGCTCTGGCTGGGGGTATGGTCGGAGAACTTCGGCGCGCAGCGCTTCTATGCACGCTACGGTTTCGAGAAGGCCGGCGAGTACCTGTTCCCGGTTGGCGATACCAACGATCTGGAATTCATTCTGCGCCGCGCACCGCGCGCGTCCTGACGTTCACCGCGGCTTGCTGCGCGCGCGTGTTCAATCACCCCACGTTCCTGCCCCGCTGACCGCCAGGCTGTTTGCATGACTCCCCCCGTACTGCTGCTGCATGGCATCTGGAATGCCCGCGCCTGGGTCGGGCCGCTGGCCTGGCGCCTGCGCGCGCGCGGCTTCCAGGTGCATGCGTTCGGCTACTCCTCGGTGTTCGGCGGCCCCGACGTGGCCGTGCCGCAGCTGCTGGAGCGGCTGGCCGACGCCGGCCCGTTGTCGCTGGTCGGCCACAGCCTGGGCGGACTGCTGGCGCTGGAGGCGCTGCGGCGCAACCCGGAACTGCCGGTGCAGCGCGTGGTCTGCCTCGGTTCGCCGCTGCGCGGCAGTGGGACCGCGCGCTCGTTGTCCGAGCACGGCTGGGGCCTGGCGCTGGGGCGCAGCAGCGAATTGTTGCTTGATGGCCTGCCGGACTGGCAGGGCAATGCCGAAGTCGGGCTGATCGCCGGATCGGTGCCGCATGGGCTGGGCAGCCTGCTGGGCGCGATCGACGATGCGTCCGACGGCACCGTGGCACTGGCCGAGACGCGGCTGCCGGGCCTGGCCGACCATTGCGTGGTCCGCACCAGCCACAGCGGCCTGGTGGTGTCGCCTGATGCCGCGCGGCAGACCGCGCATTTCCTGCGCCACGGCCACTTCGACCACAGCCGCGACGCGGCGGCGGCCTAGAGGCAGGGAACGCAGGGCCGCCTTGCAGCGCCGAGCCCATGCTCGGCGGCATTCCGTCGGGCCGATTGAGCCGAGCATTGGCTCGGCGCTACAACAATAGGGGGCCTAGACACGGTTGCCGCCCCCGATCAGGTAGAATCCGCGCCTTGATCCTGAAGCAGCCAAACGGTAGCACCCATGGGTAGAGGCCCCTCCATCGAAGCCCGCAAGAACGCGTCCGACGCGAAGCGCGGCAAGATTTTCACCAAGATCATCCGCGAGATCGGCGTTGCCGCGCGCGGCGGTGGAGGCGACCCCAACAACAACCCGCGCCTGCGCGTGGCGGTGGACAAGGGCCTGGCCGTGAACATGTCCAAGGACGTGATCGAGCGCGCCATCAAGAAGGCCACCGGTGAACTGGAAGGCGTCGATTACGAGGAAATCCGCTACGAGGGCTATGCCCCGGGTGGCGTGGCCGTGATCGTCGACTGCCTGACCGACAACCGCGTGCGCACCGTGGCCGACGTCCGCCATGCGTTCAGCAAGTGCGGCGGCAACATGGGCACCGAAGGCTCGGTAGCCTTCATGTTCAAGCGCCTGGGCGTGCTCAGCTTCGCCCCCGGCGCCGACGAGGAAACGATCACCGAAGCGGCCATCGAGGCCGGCGCAGACGACATCGTGGTCTATCCCGACGACGGTTCAATCGACGTGGTCACCAGCCCTGACGCGTTCAACGCGGTCAAGGACGCGATGGCCGCTGCCGGGCATGTCGCCGACCACGCCGAGATCACCTTCCGCGCCGACAACGACATCAAGGTCGAGGGCGAGGTCGCCCTGCAGGTCAAGAAGCTGCTGGACATGCTCGAAGACCTGGACGACGTGCAGAACGTGTATTCCAACGCCGAACTCGGCGCCGACGCCTACGCCTGAGCCGTCCCCGACGGCCTGGGCGCGGGCCGTTGAACGGTCACCGCGGACAGTCATGAGCCCATACGCCTGCCAGCGCACTCCGTTCCGCCCCGCCAGGAGCGCGGCATGACCCGCATCCTCGGCATCGATCCCGGTTCGCAGCGGACCGGGGTCGGCATCATCGATGTCGATGCTGCCGGCCGCGTCAGTTACGTGCACCACCAGCCGCTGGTGCTGCTGGGCGCCGACGACTTCCCGCAGCGCATGAAACTGCTGGTGCTGGGCCTGGCCGACCTGTGCCGCGAGTACCAGCCGCACGAAGTGGCCATCGAAAAGGTGTTCATGGCGCGCAATCCCGATTCGGCGCTGAAGCTGGGCCAGGCCCGCGGCGCGGCGATCTCGGCGGTGGTGCTGCGCGACCTGCCGGTGCACGAATACGCTGCCAGCGAGATCAAGCTCGCCGTGGTGGGCCGTGGTGGCGCCGAAAAGCAACAGGTTCAACACATGGTCGGGCTCATGCTCAACCTGAAAACCAAGCTGCAGGCCGACGCGGCCGACGCGTTGGCGGTGGCGATCACCCATGCCCACGTAAGGGCAACGGCCAACCGCCTGGGGCTCAGTGCCCGCCAGGCGTGGGGCCGCAAATGAGGAGCTGCACGCAATGATCGGTCGACTGCGCGGCATCGTCGCCTACAAGGCGCCGCCGTGGCTGGTGGTGGACGTGAACGGAGTGGGCTACGAACTGGAGGCGCCGATGAGCACCTTCTACGACCTGCCCGAGCTCGGCCGCGAGGTCACCCTGTACACCCACTACGCGCAGAAGGAGGACAGCGTCTCGCTGTACGGCTTCCTGCGCGAGGGCGAGCGGCGCCTGTTCCGCGACGTGCAGAAGGTCAGCGGTATCGGCGCGAAGATCGCGCTGGCCGTGCTGTCCGGCGTCAGCGTCGAGGAATTCGCGCGGATGGTCCAGGCCGGCGACATCACCGCATTGACCCGCATCCCGGGTATCGGCAAGAAGACTGCCGAGCGCATGGTGCTGGAACTGCGTGACCGTGCCGCCCAGTTCGGTGCCGGCGGCGCGCTGCCCACCGGCAGCGGCCCGGCGCCGGCCGATCCGCTGTCCGATGCCACCGTGGCCCTGCAGCAGCTGGGCTACAAGCCGGCCGAAGCGGCCCGCATGGCCCGCGATGCCTTCAATGAAGGCGACGAAGTGGCCACCGTGATCCGCAAGGCGCTGCAGTCGGCGCTGCGCTGAACGGCCTTCCTTTCCCTCAACGAACCGCCTGAGCTTCGCCAGGAGTCCCATGTCCAGCAGTCAAACCCCGCACGCAGCCGCGCCCGGCGGCCACGGCCACGCCCCCTCCGCTGGAGGGCTGGCGCTGGTCATCGGTGCGATCGGCGTGGTCTTCGGCGATATCGGCACCAGCCCGCTGTACACCCTGAAGGAGGCGTTCTCGCCGCATTACGGGCTCAACAGCGACCACGACACCGTGCTGGGCGTGCTGTCGCTGGCGTTCTGGGCGCTGAACCTGGTGGTGACGCTGAAGTACGTCACCATCATCATGCGCGCCGACAATGACGGCGAAGGCGGCATCATGGCGCTGATGGCGCTGACCCAGCGCACGCTGCGCAACGGCTCGCGCTCGGCGTACGTGGTGGGCATCCTGGGCATCTTCGGCGCCTCGCTGTTCTTCGGCGACGGCGTGATCACCCCGGCGATGTCCGTGCTCAGTGCGGTGGAAGGCCTGGAGGTGGCCGCGCCGGGCCTGCATGTCTTCATCGTGCCGGTCACCCTGGTGGTGCTGCTGGCGGTGTTCGCCGCGCAGCGCTTCGGCACCGAGAAGATCGGCAAGGCGTTCGGGCCGATCATGGCGATCTGGTTCCTGTCGCTGGCGGCGATCGGCATCTACAACATCGTCGACGCACCGGAGGTGCTGAAGGCGTTCAATCCGTGGTGGGGCATCCGCTTCTTCATGGAGCATGGCTGGCACGGCATCTTCATCCTTGGCGCGGTGGTGCTGGCGGTGACCGGCGGTGAGGCGCTGTACGCCGACATGGGCCACTTCGGCCTGCGTCCGATCCGCCATGCCTGGTACTTCTTCGTGCTGCCGTGCCTGGTGCTGAACTACCTGGGGCAGGGCGCGCTGGTGCTCAACCACCCCGAGGCGCTGAAGAATCCGTTCTTCGAGGCCGTGCCGTCGTGGGCGCTGTACCCGATGATCATCCTGGCCACCATGGCGGCGGTGATCGCGTCGCAGTCGGTCATCACCGGCGCATTCTCGGTCTCGCGCCAAGCCATGCAGCTGGGCTACATCCCGCGCATGCGCATCAAGCACACCTCGCACGACACCATCGGCCAGATCTACATCCCGGGCATCAACTGGGGCATCGCGGTGATGGTATTCGGCCTGGTGCTGGCCTTCCGCAGCTCGTCCAACCTGGCCGTGGCGTACGGCATTTCGGTGTCGGCCACGATGCTGATCGACACCCTGCTGCTGGCCGTGGTGGCGCGGACGTTGTGGCCGAAGTCGCGTGGCTGGCTGCTGCCGCTGTGCGTGGTGTTCTTCATCATCGACCTCGGCTTCGTCATCGCCAACGGCGCCAAGCTGCTGCAGGGCGCCTGGTTCCCGGTGGTGCTGGGCATCTTCCTGTTCACCATGATGCGCACCTGGCGCCGTGGCCGCGAGCTGCTGCGCGACGAGATCCGCAAGGACGGCATCCGCCTGGATACCTTCCTGCCGGGCCTGATGCTGGCCCCGCCGGTACGCGTGCCGGGCACCGCGGTGTTCCTCACCGCCGACCCGACCGTGGCGCCGCATGCGCTGATGCACAACCTCAAGCACAACAAGGTGCTGCACGAGCGCAACGTGTTCCTGCACGTGGAAACCCTGCCGATCCCCTATGCGATGGAAGGGCAGCGGCTGAAGATCGAATCGGTGGGCGACGAGTTCTACCGGGTCTACGTGCGCTTCGGTTTCATGGAGACCCCGGACGTGCCGCTGGCGCTGATGCGTTCGTGTGACCACGGCGGCATCTACTTCGACCCGATGGACACCACCTTCTTCGCCAGCCGCGAGACCATCGTGGCCACCGCCAACCGCGGCATGCCGATCTGGCGCGACAAGCTGTTCGCGCTGATGCATCGCAACGCCGCCCCGGCCACCGGCTTCTTCCGGATTCCGGGCAACCGCCTGGTGGAACTCGGGGCCCAGGTCGAGATCTGAGGTCTGGTAGTGCCGGCCGCTGGCCGGCATCCGCCGCACCACTGGTGGTCATGGGGTTGCCGGCCAGCGGCCGGCACTACCCTGCTTCCGGCCCCGGAATGCAACCATTTACCGCATAATCACGGTATGACCGACGACCGCATCATCGGCGCCGGCGCCACCCGCGAGGATGACGCCGCCGACGCCAGCATCCGCCCCAAGCGCCTGGCCGACTACCTCGGCCAGGCCCCGGTGCGCGAGCAGCTGGAGATCTACATCGAAGCGGCCAAGGCCCGCGGCGACGCGCTCGACCACGTGCTGATCTTCGGGCCGCCCGGCCTCGGCAAGACCACCCTCAGCCACGTCATCGCCAACGAGCTGGGCGTGGCCCTGCGGGTGACCTCCGGCCCGGTGATCGAGAAGGCCGGCGACCTCGCAGCGCTGCTGACCAACCTCCAGCCGCACGACGTGCTGTTCGTGGACGAGATCCACCGCCTGTCGCCGGTGGTCGAGGAAGTGCTGTACCCGGCGATGGAAGACTTCCAGATCGACATCATGATCGGCGAGGGCCCTGCCGCCCGCTCGATCAAGATCGACCTGCCGCCGTTCACCCTGATCGGTGCCACCACCCGCGCCGGCCTGCTGACCGCTCCGCTGCGCGACCGCTTCGGCATCGTCCAGCGCCTGGAGTTCTACAGCGTCGAAGAACTGACCCGGATCGTGCGCCGCTCGGCCACCATCCTCGGCATCGACTGCACCGCCGATGGCGCCGGCGAGATCGCGCGCCGCGCGCGTGGCACGCCGCGTATCGCCAATCGCCTGCTGCGCCGGGTGCGTGACTACGCCCAGGTGAAGGCCGGCGGCCATATCGACGAGGCGGTGGCACAGGCCGCGATGAAGATGCTGAAGGTCGACCCGGAGGGCTTCGACGAGCTGGACCGGCGCCTGCTCAAGACCCTGGTCGACTACTTCGACGGCGGCCCGGTCGGCATCGAATCGCTGGCCGCGGCGCTGTCGGAGGAGCGTGGCACGCTGGAAGACGTGGTCGAGCCGTACCTGATCCAGCAGGGCTTCCTGGTGCGTACCGCGCGCGGCCGCATGGCCACCCACAAGGCTTACCGGCACATGGGCCTGAAGCCGAAGAATCCGCCGCAGGACCTGTTCGCGGAGGTTCCCGATGTCGGTTGAGCCGCGATTCAGTTGGCCGACACGCATTTACTGGGAAGATACCGACGCGGGTGGCGTGGTCTACCACGCCCGCTACGTGGCCTTCATGGAACGGGCCCGGACCGAATGGATGCGCGCGCTCGGCTACGGCCAGGAGCGCATGCGCGCCGAGCACGGGATGGTCTTCGCGGTGCGCTCGATGCAGATGGATTTCATCAGGCCGGCACGGCTGGATGACACCCTGCAGGTGACTGCCCGCCTGGTCCAGCTGAAGAAGGCCAGCATGGTCTTCGACCAGCAGATCCTGCGCGACGGCGAGCTGCTGCTGTCGGCCCAGGTCCGCATCGCCGCACTGGAAGCGGCCAGTTTCCGCCCGCGTGGCATGGACGAGGCCGTCCTTGCCGTGCTGCAACCCCACCTCCACCCCGAATCCGAACACTGAGGAACAACGGATGATCGCAACGCTCCTGGCCCTGCAGGCCACGGTCACCGAGGCACTGCCGGCCGACGTCAGCAACGCCGCGACACAGACCCTTGCCCAGGCCACCACCGGCGGCGGCATCAACTACCTCGAACTGATGGCCAAGGCCAGCCTGCCGGTGAAGATCATCGTGCTGCTGCTGCTGGTCGGCTCGTTCGTCAGCTGGGTGATCATTTTCCGCAAGGCCCGCGTGTTCAAGCAGGCCACCCGCGAAGCCGACGAGTTCGAGAACCGCTTCTGGTCCGGTGCCGACCTGGGCAAGCTGTACAGCGCGGCCACGGACCGCAGCCGCAGCGTGACCGGCCTGGAAGCCATCTTCGAAGCCGGCTTCCGCGAGTACACCCGCCTGCGCGACAAGCGCCGCCTGGATGGCCGTGCGCAGCTGGAAGGCGCCCAGCGCGCCATGCGCACCACCTATACCCGTGAAGTGGACCAGCTCGAGCGCAACCTGGAGCTGCTGGCCAACATCGGCTCCACCGCGCCGTACGTGGGCCTGGTCGGTACCGTGTTCGGCATCATGGTGACCATGCACGACATGATCAGCAGCGGTGCGCAGGCCGGCATCGCCGCCGTCGCGCCGGGCATTTCCGAAGCCCTGTTCGCCACCGCCATCGGCCTGTTCGTGGCGATCCCGGCGGTGTGGGCGTACAACCGCTTCACCACCCGCGTCGAACGCATGTCGGTGCGGTTCGAGACCTTCGCCGAAGAGTTCAGCTCCATCCTGCAGCGCCAGAGCGCTGGCGACGAGTAAGCGCCTGACCCGGGAGTCCAAGCCATGTCCGCTGCCATCGGTCGCCGCAAGCGCCGCAAGCTGAAATCGGAAATCAACGTCGTTCCCTACATCGACGTCATGCTGGTGTTGCTGATCATCTTCATGGTCACCGCGCCGCTGCTCACCCTGAGCTTCGACGTCGACCTGCCGCAGTCCAATGCCAAGGCGCTGGAGAGCAAGCAGGACCCGGTGATCGTCTCGGTGCGCCAGGACGGCCAGCTCAGCCTGAAGCTGCCCGACGCCAAGGAACCGACCGCCGTGTCGGCCGAGGAACTGGAAGGCCGCCTGGCCGGCATCGCCGCCCAGGACAAGGGCGTGCGCGTGATCGTCGCCGCCGACCGCGCCGTGGCCTATGAGAAGGTCATTGCCGCGATGGACGTGATCAAGCGCGCCAAGGTAGACAAGGTAGGCCTGGCCACCGATGCACGCTGACGCCCTGCCACCCCCGCATCAGCGCGAACCCGGCTGGGGCCTGCCCCTGGCGCTGGCGTTGCTGGTGCACCTGCTGGTCGCGCTGGTCTTCATCGTGGCCTGGCTGTGGTCACCCCAACGCAATACCGACGCCGCCGCAGGCGATCCCTCGGTCGAGGCCAGCCTGGCGCTGTCCGCGTCCGAGGCCTCCGCCGCGCGCCAGGCGCTGCGCCAGTCGGAGAAGCTGGAGGACCTGCCGCCGCCGGTCGCCGAGCCGATCCCGGTGCCGGAAGACACCATCCCGCCGCCGCAGCCGATTCCCGAACCGCGCCCGCAGGACGCCCCCACGCCGCAGCAGCAACAGGCGCAGGAGCGCGTCGCGCAGCCGGATACCAAGGACCAGGAAGCGGTCAGCGCGATGGCCATCTCGCAGGAGAAGGCCAAGCAGGAGCAGGAAGCCAAGCGCCGCCAGGAGCAGATCGACCTGACCGAGCGCAAGCGCCAGGAAGAAGCGGAGCAGAAGCTGCGCCTGGCCAAGCAGCAGGAAGCGGACGAGAAGAAGAAGCAGGCCGAGCAGGAACGCGTGGCCGCCGACAAGGCCGAGGCCGAGAAGCAGAAGAAGATCGCCGAGATCCGGGCCCGCCGCGAGCAGGCCGAGAAGGAAGCCAAGCTGGCCGAGCAGAAGCTGCGCCAGGTCGCCGCCGCGCGCAATGCCGCCGGCAGTGCGGCCGCCGGTGCCAGCGGCGCGTCCCAGCCGGCCGCCGGTGGTGGCGGCAGCAGCGACGATCTTTCAGCCAAGTACGCCGCAGCGATCCAGGCCAAGGTGCTGTCGCAGTGGGTGCGCCCGGATACGGTGCCGCTGGGCCAGCGTTGCCAGATCACCATTACCCAGATTCCGGGCGGCACGGTGATGCAGGCCAAGGTCAGCCCGAACTGCCCCTACGACGAGGCCGGCAAGCGTTCGATCGAGGCCGCCGTGCTCAACGCGCAGCCGTTGCCGTACCGCGGCTTCGAGTCGGTGTTCGCACGCACGCTCAACTTCACCTTTACCGCCCAGGATCGCTGAGGCGGGTAGGGCAGGGCGGCTCTCGGGCCGCCCGCGCCGACTGATGTCGCGATTGCCGCTGGCGGACCGGGGCTCGACCCGACAGGCTGTGGGCGGTCGTCGGGCACCGTAGCGCTGGGCGGTGACCGGGGCAGGCGGCGCGATGTTAGCCACGACGTTAACGGTGTGTGAGAGGACGGGCTGGAACTGACCCGGAATTCACGTACCCTTGGTTCATGATTGCGAAGCGGTTCACCGCCGCTTTGTTATCCCTCGTTCCGGTTTCCCCCTATTGAGCGCTCCATGAAAAAGATGCCTCGCTGGCTTGCCGTGTTTGCGGCCCTGTTGCTGCCCTTTGCTGCCGTCGCGCAGCAGAAGGGGCTGGATATCGACATCATCGGCGGCAATGCCTCCGCCCTGCCGATCACCATCGTGCCGATGCCCTACCAGGGTTCGTCGGCCGCTCCGCAGACCGACGTCGCCGGCGTGGTCCGCGCCGACCTGGAGCGCTCGGGCCAGTTCCGCACGCTGCCGGAAGCGCAGATCGTCGAAAAGCCAGTGCGCGGCGGCGACATCCAGTTCGCCACCTGGCGCGCGCTGAAGCAGAACTACATCGTGGTCGGCCGCGTGCTCGATGCCGGTGCCGGCGCCTACCGCGTCGAGTACGAACTGTTCGACGTGCCCAAGGGCGAGCGCCTGCTCGGCCTGGCAATGACCGCCCGTGGCAATGCCATGCGCGACGTTGCCCACCAGATGGCCGACGCCATCTACGAGAAGATCACCGGCATCCGCGGCGCCTTCTGGACCCGCATCGCCTATGTGACCGCCAGCGGCAAGGGCGACGCCATGCGCTATGCGCTGATGGTGGCCGACTCGGATGGCTACAACCCGCAGACCATCGTGCGTTCGGCCGAGCCGCTGCTGTCGCCGTCGTGGAGCCCGGATGGCAGCAAGCTGGCCTACGTCAGCTTCGAGCGTGGCAATTCGGCGATCTACATCCAGAACATCGGCACCGGTGCACGCGAGCTGGTGACCAGCTTCCGTGGCATCAACAGCGCCCCGGCATTCTCGCCGGACGGCCGCAAGCTGGCCCTGACCCTGTCGCGCTCGGGCAACCCGGAGATCTACGTGATGGACCTGGGCAGCAAGCAGCTGACCCAGCTGACCAACCACTTCGCCATCGATACCGAGCCGACCTGGGCCCCGGATGGCAGCGCCGTCTACTTCACCTCCGACCGCGGCGGCCGTCCGCAGGTCTACAAGGTCGGTGCCGGTGGCGGCAGCGCCGAGCGCGTGACCTTCCAGGGCAACTACAACGCCAAGCCCTCGGTGTCCTACGATGGCAAGAAGATCGCCGTCGCCCAAGGCTCGGGCAACAGCTACAAGATCGCGATGATGGACAGCTCGCTGGGCTCGCCCCGCTGGAGCACGCTGTCCCCGGGTTCGCTGGATGAATCTCCGAGCTTTGCGCCCAACGCAAGCATGGTGTTGTACGCCGCCCGCGAGGGTGGCCGTGGTGTGCTGTATGCCGTTTCCGCCGATGCGCGCGTGCGCCAGCGGTTGGTTCTGGCTGACGGAGATGTGCGCGAACCGGCATGGTCCCCATACCGTACCCAGCGCTAAAAGAGTGTTAATATTTTCGCTGTCTTGAACCCCTCATCGGCTTAGGAGCCACAAAGGTATCGCCATGAACAAGTCCACCCGCGTTCTGCTTGTTTCCCTGCTGTCTGTGGCCGTCCTGGCCGGTTGCTCGAAGAAGGTCAAGGAAGAAGTGCCGGCTTCGGTCGACACCGGCACCTCGACCACCACCCCGACCGGCCCGTCGACCTCCGGCCTGTACGGCCCGGGCGACCTGGACACCGACGCTTGCCTGCGCCAGCGCGTTGTCTACTTCGACCTGGACAAGGAAGACGTGAAGCCGGAATTCCAGGCCATCATGGCGTGCCACGCCAAGTACCTGCGTGACCGTCCGTCCTCGCGCATCACCCTGCAGGGCCACACCGACGAGCGCGGTTCGCGTGCGTACAACCAGGCCCTGGGTGAGCGTCGTGGCAACGGCGTCAGCTCGGCCCTGCAGGCCAACGGTGGCTCGGCTTCGCAGCTGACCGTCGTGTCCTACGGTGAAGAGCGTCCGGTCTGCACCGAGTCGAACGAGTCCTGCTGGTCGCAGAACCGTCGTGTCGAAATCGTCTACACCGCGCAGTAATCCATGCGCATCGGCATCAAACTGATGCTGGTCGTTGCGGCAGCCCTCGTGGCTGCCGCACCGGCGCACGCACAGCGACAGAGCCTGGCCGACCGTGTCGGCGCGCTCGAGCAGCAGATGTACAACAACAGTGCCAACCAGGACCTGTTGAACCAGATCAATCAGCTGCGGCAGCAGGTCACCAGCCTGCAGGCCTCGATCGAGCAGTTGCAGCACGACAATGCCCAGCTCAAGCAGTCCGCCCAGGATCAGTACCTGGATCTGGACAGCCGCCTGAACCGGTTGGAAGGGGGCAATGCCGCCCCGGCCCTGCCGCCCGTTCCGGCGAGCGCGCCGAAGGCCGCTCCGGCCCCGGCAACACCCGCAGCGGCGGCCACTTCCGAGCGGCCGCCTTCCGTACACGGTGATGCCGGCAGTCTTGCCGCCACCGGCGACGAGCGCACCTCCTACAACGTCGCCTTCGATTCACTGAAGGCCGGCAAGTACGATGATTCGGCGCAGTTGTTCCTGAGTTTCCTGCAGCTGTACCCGAACGGCGTCTATGCGCCGAACGCGCTGTACTGGCTGGGCGAGAGCTACTACGCCACCCGCAACTTCCCGATGGCCGAGGCCCAGTTCCGTGAACTGCTCTCGCGCTATCCGACCCACGACAAGGCCGCTGGCGGCCTGCTCAAGGTTGGCCTCTCGCAATACGGCGAGGGCAAGGTCGACCAGGCCCAGCAGACGCTGGAGGCCGTCGTGGCGCAGTACCCCGGCTCGGACGCCGCGCGCACCGCGCAGGACCGCCTGCAGTCGATCCGGCTGGGCAAGCAGATCCGCTGACCTGCCTGACGGGCGTACACTGCGCACCCCGTAGAGCCGAGCCCATGCTCGGCTGCTTTCGTTTCCGGCGCCGATATACCGGTCGCCCGCCCCTGAAGAATTTCCTGCCATGACCGCCGTTACCCCGTCCAACGCCGTCGCCACGCCCAGCGACATCGTGCAATCGCCCCTGCCGCGCCTGAAGATCACCGAGATCTTCACCTCGCTGCAGGGCGAAGCCGATACGGCCGGCTGGCCGACCGTGTTCGTGCGCCTGACCGGCTGCCCGCTGCGCTGCCAGTACTGCGACACCGCCTATGCCTTCCATGGCGGCACCTGGTGGGATATCGACGATATCGTGGCCGAGGTGCTGGCCCAGGGCGTGCGCCACGTCTGCGTGACCGGCGGCGAGCCGCTGGCGCAGAAGCGCTGCCTGGTGCTGCTGCAGAAGCTCTGCGATGCCGGCATGGACGTCTCGCTGGAAACCTCCGGCGCACTGGACGTCAGCGCGGTGGACCCGCGCGTGTCGCGGGTAGTGGACATCAAGACCCCGGGTTCGGCCGAAGTGGCGCGCAACCGCTGGGAAAACCTGCCGCTGCTGACCGCGCGCGACCAGATCAAGTTCGTCATCTGCAGCCGCGAAGACTACGACTGGGCCAAGGCCCTGCTGGCCGAGCACGATCTGGTAAAGCGCTGCACCGTGTTCTTCTCGCCCAGCAAGAGCGAGATCACCGCACGGCAGTTGGCCGACTGGATCGTCGAAGACCGGCTGCCGGTGCGCTTCCAGATGCAGTTGCATAAAATCCTGTGGAACGACGAGCCCGGCCGATGAGCCGGTGCAGCGTTCCCTGATGTAGCTCCGGCGCGGGACAGCGTGCTGGCTTTCCCCTCCCAACCGGAAGATTTCCCATGAAGAAGGCAGTCGTGCTTCTCTCCGGCGGCATGGATTCAGCCGCCGTCATCGCCCTGGCCCAGGAACAGGGCTTCGCCGTGCACGCCCTGAGCGTGCGCTACGGCCAGCGCCACACCTCCGAACTGGACGCCGCCGCCCGCGTGGCCAAGGCCCAGGGCGTGGTCGCGCACAAGACCGTGGACGTGGACCTGCGCAGCATTGGCGGCTCGGCGCTGACCGACGACATCGACGTGCCCGAGGCCGGCGGTGCCGGCATCCCGGTCACCTACGTGCCGGCGCGCAACACCATCATGCTGTCGCTGGCCCTGGGCTGGGCCGAAGTGCTCGGCGCCAACGACATCTTCTGCGGCGTCAACGCAGTGGACTACTCCGGCTACCCGGACTGCCGCCCCGAGTTCGTGGCCGCGTTCGAGGCACTGGCCAACCTGGCCACCAAGTCCGGCGTGGAGGGGGCGGGCATCAAGGTGCATGCGCCGCTGCAGTTCCTCAGCAAGGGCCAGATCGTCAGCGAAGGCGTGCGCCTGGGCGTGGACTTCGGCCTGACCGTGTCCTGCTACAACGCCGACGCCAACGGCGCCGCCTGCGGCCACTGCGACGCCTGCCGCCTGCGCGCGCAGGGCTTCGCCGAAGCCGGCGTGCCCGACCCCACGCTGTACGCCTGACCGCGTCTGGTAGAGCCGGCCGCTGGCCGGCTTCACTGTAGGTGCGGACCGTGGGTTCGCACTCCTTGTCCTACCGGGCCTGCAACCATCCCGATGCCTCGATGAAGTCGGCCACCGCCTTCGGATCGGCATAGTCCAGCTCGATCATCCGCGCGATGCCGGCCTTCTCATCGGCCTGCCGGCGCATGTACTCCTGCGCGATGCGGTAGCCGGTGTAGTAGCCCAGATCGCTCACACCGAACGGATTGCGCGCACTGTTGTACAGCCAGTTGTCGAGGTTGTCCCCGTGCATCTCGGCAAGGAAGCGCGCGCGGATTTCTGCCTCGTGCGCGGGCCCATAGGTGTACAGCGGCAGTGCCGGACGACGCCCGCTGATGCGCTCCGCCACGTATTCGGCCACGCCCTCGCGCACTGTGTACTGGGCCAGGCTGCCGGTGGTTTCGCGCTGCTGGGTATGCACGTACTCGTGCAGGTTGTTCTGCGCGTTGTTCGCACCCGGACGGCTGTCGTAGAAGATCCGCAGCCGGCTGCGCATCGGCGCGGGCAGCTCGCTCACGTCCACGCGCTCATCGCCCAGCGCCATCTCCGCACCGATCAATACCTTGTCGCCCAGCGTGGTGCCGCCTGTGCGCAGCACGCCCACTGCATACGTGATGGTGGCCGGGCGCAGTGCCGGGTAAAGCGCCCGGAAGGCGGCCAGGTCGCGCTCCAGCGTGGCGCTGGCCTGCTGCGCATTTGCGGTCAACGGCCGTACCGACGTCCAGAAGCGTGGCCATGACTGCATGGCCTCGGCGTATTCGCGGGCCGTGTAGTGGCGCACCTGCATCAGCGCATGCAGGCCGGGACTACCCGGATCGATGTAGCGCTGCTGGACCAGCGCCACCCGGCGTTCGGCATCGGGTTCGGCGCGCACCGCGTCATAGGTGGCCCAGAAGCGGGCGATGTCGTCAGTGACGACCTGGGATGGGGCGGCCAGGGCTGCGCAGGGCAGCAGGGCGGCAAGCAGGCTGACGATCAGACGCATCCATGGCTCCAGACAGGACCACAGATGGGATGCGCCAGTGGCGCCAAAGGTTTAATCCCGCTGGTAGTGCCGGCCGCTGGCCGGCAACCCCGACACACCAGGGTTCCACGCGACCGGCCAAAATAGGGTAGAATGCCCACCCCGCCGAAAGGCCGGGGCGATGCATTGGGCCGTTAGCTCAGTCGGTAGAGCAGAAGACTTTTAATCTTTTGGTCGAAGGTTCGAATCCTTCACGGCCCACCATTGCATCCGGTATCCAGATCATTCCGAAAGGCACCGCTTGGCGGTGCTTTTTTGTTGCACCTGTTCGCCGCCTTTACTGCGTCCCTGCCGCCTTCGCTTTGGCGGCCGCCACGTCGGCAGCTTGCTGTGCAGCCGTCGCTGCCGCATTCGCAGAACGTGCCGCCTGCGCCTGGACCGCCGCGAAGTCGGCCTGCCGCTGTTCACTGAACCTGCGTTCCAGCTCCATCGCTGCGGCAAAGCTCTCCGGATGCTTCGCAGCACATGCCTGCTGTATCAGTTGTACCGCAGGGTCGGACAACCCGGGTTGGATGTTGCCAAGCAGGCAATCGGCGTAGGTTGGCGAGCCGGCGGCCAGCGCGGTCATGATCACGGCATTCAGCATGTGAACCTCCTTGCAAGTCTGGATGGGGTCCGAGAAGGAACCAGGCCGAGCATGGCCCGGATCATGGCGCAGTGTTCCTGCTTCGGCGTCCGGCGCCCGGCGGCTGGGGTCGGGCACGGCGCAAAGCGCGGAATGCGGATGACCCGGCCCGAACGGAGGGGCATGAGGCGAGTTCCGCGTCCGCCATCAATGGCGGATGTACGCACGTGTCGTGCTGGCTTTGTATGCCATTCGCTGTGCGTGCCGTCAGTGACGATTCAAAGACGACACTTTCCCAGGCGCCTGTCCCGGCAAGGCCTGGAACTATGCAGGCCTGCTGAGCCCGCGCTGTGCCATCCGCTGCGGCAACAGCAGCAACGGCCGTTCGACCACGCGATGCACCAGATAGCCGACCACGCAGCATGCCAGCAGGGTCGCAGCAACGAAGAGGCCGTGATTCCACCAGGCCCCTGTGGGCAGCAGCATCGACCATAGGCGGCCGGCGACCGAGATCACGAAGATATGGGACAGATACAGGGCATAGGACGTATCGCCCAACAGGATCAGGCTGCTCGGTGGCGCTCGCCGTGCACGCGCTTCGATCAGCACTGCCCCGGCGACAAGGAGCGCGCTGGCCGTGCCAAACAGCATGACCCGGGTCCACACCGGCATGATCGACGGGCCTTCGGTGGGCAGAAGACTGGCTGCGGCCACCGCGAGTGCTCCCCCGCCAAGTGCCAAGGGCCAGCCAAGGCTGCGCGGAAGGTAGCGCCAGTGCAGGCCCAGCAGCGCACCCGCAATGAATTCGAAGGTGAGCGGATTGATGACCAGCACATGGGCTGGCGAAGTGGCCGCCGGTGCAAACAGATGGGCGGCGCCGATCAGAGCGGCCCACCCGAGCAGGAACGTGGTCAGGGCTCGAGCCGGGACAAAGGCGATCGCCACGGCGAACATCAGATAGAAGTAGGCCTCGTGCACCAGAGTCCACCCTACCGTCAACACTGGAAGTTGCTGGTGCGGAATCAACAGATAGGAGGCCAGTATGCTCTGGTCGTGGTAAGACGAGTTCACCATCGTCGGGACCAAGGCCATCAACACCACCACCAAGGTAGTGAATATCCAGTACGGCGGCAGCACCCGCCACGCACGCCGGGCCAGGAAAGTGCCGGCGGCGGCAATTCCTCCCTCGCGACCGGCGGTGAGGGTGGTCATGACGAAGCCGGACAACACGAAGAACAGATCCACGCCGGCGTCCGCGTAGCGCCCGATCCCGTCGAGGATCGCCTCACCAGGCAGATATTTGATCTCGACACCCCGAAGATGGAACACGACCACGGCCAGCGCTGCGACGCCGCGTAGAACTTGCAGCGACAGAAAGCGGTGTGGACTGGCGTGCTGGCTCATCTTTTCTCCCCTGCTGCCGCGCATTGTACTGACCCGGTCCCGTCCTGGGGCGGCACCGGACCGGCCAGTGCGTCGGGTTGGCTTGCACGACTGTGTGCGACGCCTGGCCGACCCGCAGAACCGGAGGTTCGGGCCACGCGCTGATGGCGTGCAGCGCGGCGCAGCCCCCCTGCGAACAAGGGAGGCCGCAGCTGAGAAGGTACTACCTTCGCTTGAGAACAATCGCTGCGATGACGGCGGCGATGCCGACCGGGATGAGAACGACGGCCAGAAGAATGATCCAGTGCCAAATGCTGAAACCTCCCATATCCGAACCCCTTGCAGGAAACGATGCAGGGTAGCACCCGGATGCCAGCCATTCTTTGAGGGACTTCAAGCATCGCGCAGTGCCGTTGTACACGTGCAGGCATGCGGAGTGGCCAATGCCCTGGCCTTGACGCTATGCTCGGCGTCTTTCCCAGGAAGGGGCCCGTCATGCGCCTGATCGTGCTGTCACTGTTGTTGTCGGTTGTCTCCACAGCACCTCTGAAGGCGGCAGAACCCGCGCCATCCGCACAGGCTGCCGCAACCCCACTGGTGATCGGCGAAACCTTCACCATCGAGTCGAAGGCGCTGGGCGAAACCCGCCGCATCAATATCTACCGTCCGCAGCCGTGGGGCCTGGACCCGAAGGCGCCGTTGCCGGTGCTGTACATGCCCGACGGCGGCATCGGCGAGGACTTCCTGCACGTGGCCGGGCTGGTGCAGGTGCTAAGCGGCAACGGCAGCATGCGCCCGTTCCTGCTGGTCGGCATCGAGAACACCGAGCGCCGCCGCGACATGACCGGCCCCAGCAGTGATCCGCAGGACCAGAAGATCGCGCCACGCATTGGTGGATCGGCGGCTTACCGCAGCTTCCTGCGCGATGAACTGATGCCGCAGGTACGGCAGCGTTACCCGACCACCGAAGAGCGCGCGCTGATCGGCGAGTCGCTGGCCGGACTGTTCGTGGTCGAGACGCTGCTGCAGGAGCCGGCGCTGTTCAACAGCTACATCGCGCTGGACCCCAGCCTGTGGTGGAACCAGGGTGCAATGCTGGCCGGGGCGGCCAGACAGCTGCCGGCGGTGACGCGCGCACGGCCGCGCGTGTTCCTGGCCAGCAGTGGGCAGCCGGAACTGGCCGCATCCACTGCACGACTGGCCGAGATCCTGCAGCAGGCCTCGCCGTCGCCGCTGGTGAAGTACCTGGCGCTGCCGGAGGAAACCCACGCCACGATCTATCATCCGGCCGCATTGCAGGCGCTGCGCACGCTGTTCCCGGCGCCGCCGTCGGCCTCGCCCTGATCCGGAGGATTGGCGTGCCGCGGCATGCCATGTGAGGATGCGGCAGCGGCGCCATCCGGTGCGTCGCCCGCAACGGGAGAGTGTGGATGCAGCGTGTGCGTGGATGGAGTGTGGCGGCCTGCCTGGCCGTGAGTGGCTGTGCGATGTCGGTGGCGCCGCCCGCAATGCGGAGTGAAGCGAAGGACAGTGCGCCGCCTGCCACGCCGGGCGTGGTGCTGCCGGAGACCGAAGCGCTGCGCGTGCATGACCCGGCGGGGCGCGATTACCCGATCTGGGTCGCACTGCCGGCCGACTACGCCGCGCATCCGGAGAAGCACTATCCGGTGCTGTACGTGACCGATGCGCTGTACAGTTTTCCGCTGGTGCGCAGCGTGCGCAACCTGGTGGGGCAGCAGGGCGTCAACATCGAGAACTTCATCCTGGTCGGGCTGCCGCCGCAGGAGGGGCTGACCTCCAAGCAGAGCCGCTCACGCGACTACACGCCCAGCAGCCCGGCGCGTACGGTCGATGGCTACTACAGCGACGACGTCACCTACGGCGGGGCCGCGCACTACCGCGATTTCCTGGCGGCGCAGGTGCTGCCGATGGTCGATGCGCGCTACCGCACCGATCCCACCCGCCGCATGTTCGCCGGCCACTCCTATGGCGCGCTGTTCGGCGCCTATGTGCTGACCACCCAGCCGGACTTGTTCAGCACCTACATCCTGTCCAGTCCGTCGCTGTGGTTCGACCAGCTGCTGCTGCCACGCATGCAGGACGCCGCCGTCATCCCGGCGCAGCCCACGCGCGTGCTGTTGTCGGTGGGCAGCTATGAAACGGACAAGCCCGGGCCCCGCTATTCAACCGGCAACGACATGCTGCGCCAGACCGCCGACTTCACCGCCCAGCTTCAGCGCAGTGGCCGCAAGCTGAAGGTGGACAACGTGGTGATCGACGGTGAGGACCACCTGACCGTCTACCCGCGGGCGATCACCCGTGCGCTGCTGGAAGTGATGCCGGGCGAGGGACCGTATACCGGCGGTTGATGGCCGGTGGCATCCATGCATGGCATGGATGTCGGGGTGTGGTGTGGATGAATGCTTCAGGCTGCCTGTGCATCCGGTCCGGTCAATACGCCCACATCGGCGTGCCGGAAGCAGAGCCGGATCGCATCGAGCAGTTCGCTCATGTTGTAGGGCTTGGGCAGGAAATGAATGCCGTCGCGCAACTGGGGCAGCACCGCGTGCTGGTCCATGCCCGACGTCACCAGGATCGGCAGCTGGGGGTGGAGGTTGCGGACCCGGTTGGCGGCCTCGATGCCGCTGATCGGGCCCAGGTTGACATCGGTGAACAGCAGGTCGAAACGTTCGCCGGCTGCCAGCAGGCCCAGTGCCGCTTCGGCAGAGCTCACGCCCACCACATGGCACGCCTGGCTTTCCAGCGCCAAGCGGCTCAGTTCACGGGTTTCTTCTGCGTCCTCGATCAACAGGACGCGGGGCTCAACGTGGCGCTTGGACAGCAACATGACGCGGCAACTCCGGACAACAGGGGGAGCGAAAGGCGCGCAAGTATGCGCAAGCCGGTAGTGAGCCCGGCGTGCACGGCAAGCTAAGTGGGCGTTACAGGTGCGTCTGGCGCCGGCGACGCACCTGCCAGGCCAGGGCCGCGACCGCCAGCAGGGCGGTGCCGATGCGCAGGCTGGTGGCCTGCCAGCCCAGAGCGGTGGCGTCGTCGAGGCTGAACACATTCCAGGCAAGGTTCATCGAAACGTGCAGGATCAGGCCGCACCACAGGGTGTCGCCGTCGAGGTGGTCGAGCCAGGCGAAGATGAAGCCACCGAGGGCGATCACCGCACCGACGAACAGTGCGGTGCCGCCACCATCAAGCCCGCCGAATCCGAGCCAGTGCACCATGCCGAACAACAGCGCCTGCGGCAGCGCGAGCCATGGCCAGGGGACGCGCACGATATTCACCAGCAGCACGAAGCCGAGGCCGCGGAACAGCACTTCTTCGGCCAGTGGGAACAGGACCGCCAGCATCGTGGCATCCAACGCGGTCAGCGCGGTGTTCGGCGTGCCGAGCAGCGCCAGTCCCAGCCAGCAGGGCACGCTGGCCAGCAGCACCCAGAACGGGCCGCCCCAGCCGTTTCCGCGCAGCCCGAGGCTGGCCAGCAGGCCCATGCCGCGGGGGCGCAGCAGCAGGGCCAACAGCACTGCCATCAGCACCGCCAGTGCGTTGTCGAGCAGGCTGCCGCCATAGGGGATCGGCAGCGCCGGGATCGGTGTGCCGATGGCCGCGGCGATATCGCGCAGGTTCAGGCCCAGGCCGACGCCGAGCAGGACCAGCAGCACGCGTGCGGCGGCGGGCTGGCGGGACAGCACAGTCATGCACGCACCTCCGGCGGAACGAGACCGCAGTGTGCTGCGCGGCAGGTGGGCTGGCACGCGCCGGAAGTCCTTGTGCCATCGGTCATGTGTTGCCGCAGAGTCATTGCCGCGCAGGTAGAGTCGTTACCACACCGACAGGAGCGACGCCGATGCTGTGCCCCGTGTGCAAGACCCAGACCCTGCAGATGGCCGAACGCCATGGCATCGAGATTGACTACTGCCCGAGCTGCCGGGGGGTATGGCTGGATCGTGGCGAGCTGGACAAGATCATCGAGCGTGCGGGTGCGGGTGCTGCAGTACCTCCGCCAGCGCCCGTACAGGCTCCGCCGGCGTCCGCGCCGCCTCCGGTGATGCACCGTGATACCCGCCATCTCGGCCAGCGCTACGAGGACAACCGGGGCCAGGGCTACCGAAAAAAGAAGAAGGACAGCTTCCTGTCGGAGCTGTTCGATTTCTAGCTTGTAGCGTCGAGCCATGCTCGACTGGATGTCGCCGCCGATGGTCGAGCGTGGCTCGACTCTCCATGGGGCGAATGATTACGGCCGCCGCAGGATGAACTCGCGGTCGTGCGTGTCACCGACGATGAAGTCGTACTCGCCGACCTTGCTGCAGCCGTATCGCGCGTAGAAGCGCTGCGCGCCGAAGTTTTCTTCCCATACGCCCACCCACAGGGTGCGGCGGTGCGGCTGGTCCAGCCAGGCCATGAACGCGTCCATCAGGCGTGCACCATGGCCGCCGTTCTGGTGTGCGGCCAGGATGTAGAACCGCTTCAGTTCGATGTCGCCCTCGCATGCATCGGCATGGGGCAGGGTGTTGGCGCCGGCAGCCAGATAGCCGACCACGGCGTCACCGTCCATCAGCAGCCAGATCGCGCTGCGCGGGTCGGACAGTTCGGTGCGCTGCGGTTCGCTGCTGTAGTGCGCCTGCAGGAAATCATGCAGCTCCTGCGGCGGATAGGAATCGCCCCAGGTTTCGTTGTAGGTGGCGATCGCGATGGCCGACAGGGCGTCGACATCGGCCAGGGTGGCGCGGCGGATCTGCAATGACATGGGGGGGCCTGCAATGGAGCGTGGCGCAGTGTAGCCGGCCCCGGCGGCTGCCGGGGCTGGCCACTGCCTACGAACCGCTGCTCAGAACCACATGCGCACGCCGGCGACCCAGCGCGTGTCGCGCGCGTGGTCCCCGGCATAGTCGGCGGTGTCGCCAAACGTGCGTTCGTGGCTGATGCCGATGTACGGCGCAAAGCGGCGGCTGAACTCATAGCGCAGGCGCAGCCCGGCTTCGACCTTGTTCAGGCCGCGACCAATGCCGTACTCCGGTTCATCCTTGGCCGCCACGGTGGCTTCCAGCAGCGGTTGCAGGATCAGGCGGTTGGTCAGCAGTACGTCGTACTCGACCTCGGCCTTGGCCAGCACCTGGCCACCGGAGCCCATGTACAGCGTGGCCGAGCTCTCGAACTTGTACGGCGCCAGGCCCTGGATGCCGAGCGCTGCCCAGGTGCGTGAGTCGGCCGGCCGGAAGTCCTGGCGCACGCCCACCAGCACGTCCCACCACGGCGACACACTGCGGCCATACAGGGCTTCAACCGTCGATGACTCGGTGCGGCCTTTGCTGCGTTCGCCGTCGGTGCGCAGCCACAGGCGGTTGATGTTGCCACCGACCCAGCCGGTGGCCTCCCAGGCCTGGCCCGTGCTGTCCTTGCCGTCCCAGTGTTCGAGGCGGTCGATCAGCAGCAGGCTGTTGATCTCCGGCGCGTGCTCCATCGCGCCATGGGCGATCGGCGGGAAGGCCGCAGCGCGGTCAGCATCGGTGGGCACCGGGATGGGTTCGCGCGGTTCGGTGGATGCGGGCAAGGCGTGACCCATTGCTGCGTGGTCCATCGTGGAGTGATCCATCGTCGAATGGTTCATCGTCGAATGGTTCATCTTCGAATGATCCATCGTCGAATGGTCCATTTTCGAATGATCGACCGGATCGACCTGTTCGGCCGGCGTTCCTGCGGTCTTCGCCGCTGGCTCCATCGCGCCCATGTCATGCCCGGCATGCGATTGCGCGAACGCCGGCAACGCGGCAGCCAAGCCCAGGGCCAGCACGCTGGGGGAAAGCAGTGAGCGGCTCATTCTTCGATCCTCACTTCGCGCATCATGCCCGCTTCCATGTGGTACAGCAGATGGCAGTGGTACGCCCAGCGGCCGAGCGCATCGGCACGCACGCGGTAGCTGCGGCGGGTGCCGGGCGGCATGTCGATGGTGTGCTTGCGCACCTGGAATTCCTCCTGCGCGTTCTCCAGATCGCTCCACACGCCGTGCAGATGGATCGGGTGCTGCATCATGGTGTCGTTGACCAGCACGATGCGCATGCGCTCGCCGTAGTTCAGCCGCAGTGGTTCGGCGCTGGCGAACGGGATGCCGTCGAACGACCAGGAGAATTTCTCCATGTGCCCGGTCAGGTGCAGCTCGATCTCGCGGCCCGGCTCGCGGCCATCCGGATCCTCGAACAGGCTGCGCATCGCGCCGTAGGTCAGCACCTTGCGGCCGTTGTCGCGCAGGCCGATGCCAGGGTCGTCCAGCTTCGGTTCGGTCGCCGAGCTCTGCATGTCCACCAGCGGGTTGTTGCGCTCGCTGGCCGGGTGCTTTGGCGCCTTGCCGGCGGCATCGCCGCCGCCATGCGCACCGTGGCCCATGCTGGCGCCGCAGCCGCCTTCCATGCCCTTCATCGCGGTCATGTCGTGCCCGCCATGACCGCCACCGCCCATGTCATGCCCCATGTCGCTCATGGTCAGCAACGGGCGCGGGTCGCGTGCAGGGATCGGCGCCTGCAGGCCATGGCGTACCGCCAGCGTGCCGGCGGCGAAGCCGGTGCGGCCCATGTCCTGGCAGAAGATGGTAAACGCGTCCTGGCCGGTGGGCTCGACCAGCACATCGTAGGTTTCGGCGGGAGCGATGCGGAACTCATCGATGCTGACCGGATGGATGTACTGGCCATCGGCGGCGACCACGGTCATCTTCAGGCCGGGAATGCGCACATCGAAGTAGGTCATCGAGGCGCCATTGATGAAGCGCAGCAGTACCTTTTCCCCGCTGCGGAACAGCCCGGTCCAGTTGCCGGCGGGCGCTGTACCGTTCATCAGGTAGGTGTAGGTGTGCGCGTTGATGTCGGAGATGTCGGTGGGCGTCATCCGCATCCGGCCCCACATGCCGCGGTCGGACAGCGCGGCCGACCAGCCGTCACGCTTCGCATCGCGCAGGAAATCGGGCAGGGTGCGCTTGTAGTAGTTGTCGTGCTCGGCGAGCTTCTTCATGCGCCGGAACAACGCCCCCGGGTCCATGTCGGTCCAGTCGGACAGCAGGATCACGTGCTCGCGGTCGTGGTGGTACGGCGCTGGCTCGGCCGGATCGATGATCAGTGCACCGTACAGGCCGGCCTGCTCCTGGAACATCGAATGACTGTGGTACCAGTAGGTGCCCGACTGCTTCAGCTGGAAGTGGTAGTGGTAGGTCTCGCCGGGGCCGATGCCGTTGAAGCTCAGGCCGGGCACGCCGTCCATGTTGGCCGGCAGCAGGATGCCGTGCCAGTGGATGGAGGTCGGGTGGCGCTCCAGCGTGTTGCGCACGAACAGGTCTACGGTCTGGCCTTCGCGCCAGCGCAGGATCGGTGCCGGCAGCGATCCGTTGACGGTGATCGCCGGGCGGGTGAGCCCGGTGAAGTTGGCCAGCGATTCGCCGATGGCCAGTTCGATGCGGGTGTCGCTGAGGACAGCGGGGGCGCCGGCCAGGCGAGGCGTGGCGCGGGCGGCGGCAAGCGCGCGCTGCGGCACGCCGACGGCGGCGATGCCAGCGACCACGCCGCCAGCAGCCAGGCCTTGTACGAACAGGCGGCGCGACGGCATGGGCACAGCGCCCGGACCGGGGGGAATGCGGGTATTCATGGTGGTGACTCCAGACACGTGAAGACGCCGGCAGGCGGCCGGCTGCGGTGCGCAGGGCGCACGATGCGTGTGGAATCAGCCGATGGGAGGGCGCGAGATCGGCGGCAGCGGCGGCGCCGGACGCCCGCTGGCCGGGATCGGCTGCGGGGCCAGCGACAACGCGGGACCAGCCATGAACGGCAACGGCTGCACGACCAGCAGCGGGTGCTGGGCGCAGCTGCGCACGCAGTCCTTGATCTGGCAGTGGGCGTCGTGGGCGGGGGCCTTGGCCTGCGGGGCCGGGTCGGCCTGCATGCCGGCGTGGTGATGGCAGTCGGCCCCGCCGTCCACCGCAGCGGCGGCCATGGCGTGCGCCATCCGCCCCATGTCCTCGTGGCCACCGGCCATGGCCGCGTTCAGCCCGTTGAGCAACAGGCTGAGCATGAGCACGACACGCAGCAGGGTCGAGGCAAGGGACATGGCGTCAATTTAGCCGCAAGCGGGCGCGGATGCACTTGTTGCTGAATGTCGTGTTCAAGATTGGACCTGCACCAATGTAGCGCCACGCCCGCGCTCGGCGGCTTCTGCGGCAACGGCAGCCGAGCGTGGGCTCGGCTCTGCAGGGCGCCCGGCGTTATCCTTCCTCGCGCACGATCTCGACCAGGCGCGGGCCGTAACGGCTCAGCTTGGTGCCGCCGATGCCGCCGACCCGGGCCAGCGCATCCAGGCTGGTCGGGCGCTGCTCGGCGATGTTGCGCAGGGTGCTGTCGTGGAAGATCACGAAGGCCGGCACGTTCTGTTCGCGTGCCAGTTCGGCGCGCAGGCCGCGCAGCGCGTTGAACAGGGCCAGGTCCTGCGGCAGCACCGACAAGCCGGTGCGCTGCGCACTGCGCTCGCGACCGCTGCTGCTGCTGGCCGGGTCGCGGCGCATGCTGATCTGGCGCCGGCCGGTCAGCACGTCGCGGCTGGCGTCGGTCAGGCGCAGGCCACCGTGGCCCTCGCTGTCCACTTCCAGCAGGCTGGCCGCCACCAGCTGGCGGAACACGCTGCGCCAGGTGCGTGCATCCAGGTCGCGGCCGATGCCATAGGTGCTGAGCTTGTCGTGGCCCTGCTGCTTCACCTTCTCGTTCTCGCTGCCACGCAGGATGTCGATCAGGTGGCCGACGCCGAAGCGCTGGCCACTGCGGTAGACGCAGCTCAGCGCCTTCTGCGCCGGGATGGTCGCATCCCACGAAGCTGGCGGGGTCAGGCAGTTGTCGCAGTTGCCGCAGGGCTGGGGATAGGTCTCACCGAAGCCGGCCAGCAGCACCTGGCGACGGCACTGCATCGATTCGCAGTAGCCCAGCAGGTGGTCGAGCTTGGCCCGCTCCAGCTGCTTGCGTTCTTCACCGGCCTCGGATTGCTCGATCATCTGCTTGAGCAGCACCACATCGCCCAGGCCGTAGCACAGCCATGCTTCGGCGGATTCACCATCGCGGCCGGCGCGGCCGGTCTCCTGGTAGTAGCCCTCCATCGACTTGGGCAGGTCGGTGTGCGCAACGAAGCGCACGTCCGGCTTGTCGATGCCCATGCCGAAGGCGATGGTGGCGCACATCACGATGCCGTCCTCGCGCAGGAAGCGGCGCTGGTTGTTGGCGCGCACCTCCGGCGGCAGTCCGGCGTGGTAGGGCAGGGCGTTGAAGCCCTGGCCGCAGAGGAATTCGGCGGTCTCCTCGACCTTGCGCCGCGACATGCAGTAGACGATGCCGGCCTCGCCACGATGGCCATGCAGGAAATCGGTCAGCTGCTTGCGGGCATTGTCCTTCTGCACCACGGTGTAGCGGATGTTGGGGCGGTCGAAGGAACTGACGAAGTGGCGCGCTTCCTGCAGGTCGAGGCGCTCGGCGATCTCGCGCTGGGTCGGCGGATCGGCGGTGGCGGTCAGCGCGATCCGCGGGATCTGCGGCCAACGCTCGTGCAGCACGGTCAGCTGGCGGTACTCGGGGCGGAAATCATGGCCCCACTGCGACACACAGTGCGCTTCGTCGATGGCGAACAGGGCGATGCGGCTGCGCGACAGCAGCGACAGGAAGCGGCCGGTCAGCAGCCGTTCGGGGGCGACATAGAGCATGTCCAGCTCGCCGGCAAGCAGTTCGCGCTCGACGCGGCCGGCGGTCTCGGCATCCAGGGTTGAATTCAGGTACTCGGCACGCACGCCCAGCTGGCGCAGGGCTTCGACCTGGTCCTGCATCAGCGCGATCAGCGGCGAGATGACGATGCCGCAACCGTCACGCAGCAGGGCCGGTACCTGGTAGCACAGCGACTTGCCGCCGCCGGTGGGCATCAGCACCAGGGCATCGTGCCCGGCAGCGACGTGCTCCACGATGTCCTGCTGGGGACCACGGAAATCGTCGTAACCAAAGACGCGTTGGAGCAGGTCGTGCGCGGGACGGGAAGGCATCCGGCTAGTTTACCCCGGCGGGGGAGTCGGCAGGGCTGCGCCCTGGGAACGCGCCATCGCATGCGCGCTGCCGCTCCCACGCTTCGCTGCGCGAAACGCGGGCCCCACTTACCAGCTCCCAGACCCCCGCCGCTTCGCGTCCGCCCCCTGACTCAGGGGGCTCTCCCCCAGACCTGGCCCGGTGGCGGGTAGATCCACGCCATGCGTGGATGAAATCTGTCAGATATCGACAAACAAAATGGGGTCGGATCCGTTTTCCGTCGGAAAACGGATCCGACCCCAATGGCTTTGCCGGCAGATCGCGGAAATCTGTCGAAGGCGGGGTGGGTCCGGTGGCAGGGGTGTCCGCGGCATGGATGCCGCGGCCAAGCCCCCAAGGACGGGTTTACGGCGTCCCCTGCCACCGGGCCCACCCCGCCTACCCTCAGGAAACCCGCTTCTGCTGTTGCTGTTGCCGGCCAGCGGCCGGCACTACCGCGGGTGCAGGGCGCAGCCCTGCCGAGCCCCCCAAACTCTTACTGCAGCAGCGAGCGCAGCATCCAGGCATACTTCTCGTGGGTCTGCAGCCGCTGGGTCATCAGATCCTCGGTCGGGGCGTCGTCACCCTTGGCCGCCACCTCCAGCACTTCACGTGCCGTACGGCAGACCGCTTCGTTGGCGACCACCAACTGGCGTACCATTTCCCGCCAGTCCGCGCTGTCGGTCAGGCCCGGTTCCTCGGCGATCGAGGTCAGCGCAGCGAATTCCCGGTAGGAGCCCGGGGCATTGAAGCCCAGCGCGCGGATGCGCTCGGCCACATCGTCCAGTGCCGCCCACTGCTCGGTGTACTGCGTCTCGAACATGGTGTGCAGCGAGTTGAACATCGACCCGGTCACATTCCAGTGGAAGTTGTGCGTCTTCAGGTAGAGCGTGAACGCGTCAGCCTGGAAGCGCGACAGACTGTCGGCGATCTTCTTGCGGTCGCCCTGGGTGATCCCGATATCGATGTTCGGCGCCGACGGTGCCGCCGCTGCAAGCTTCTGCTTGCCGGTCTTGGCCTTGGTCGTGCTCTTGGTCTTCGCCATGGGGTTCCTCCTTGTGGAATCGTTGGCCTTCACAATAAACCGGTCGTGATGACTGGTCGCTTTCAAAGTTTTGAACGAACCGATTGATGAACTCTATCGATAAAAATCCGTCGCCCCGCCTGCGCCAACAGCGTGCCGCCATCGACGGTGCCATGAGCCGCGACCGGGGCCGTTTGCTGGGGATGCTCTCGCGTTGCCAGGCCAAGCCACAGGATGCGGCGCTGGCCGCCACCTTCGAGCAGGCCTTGCAGGCGTCGGTGCAGCGCCGGCAGGTGCGGGCGCAGCAGCAGCCGTCCATCACTCTGGACCCGCAGCTGCCGATTGCGCGTGAAGCCGATGCCATCGTCGGGCTGATCCGCGACCACCAGGTCGTGGTGATCGCCGGTGAAACCGGCTCGGGCAAGACCACCCAGCTGCCGAAACTGTGCCTGGCCGCAGGCCGTGGCCAGGCCGGCATGATCGGCTGCACCCAGCCGCGACGGATTGCCGCACGTGCGGTGGCCAGCCGCGTGGCGCAGGAACTGCGGAGCGAACTGGGCCAGCTGGTCGGCTACCAGGTGCGCTTCAACGACAAGGTCAGCGAAGACAGCCGCATCAAGTTCATGACCGACGGCATCCTGCTGGCGGAGATCGCCAGCGACCGCTGGCTGTCGAACTACGACACGATCATCGTCGACGAGGCGCACGAACGCAGCCTCAACATCGACTTCCTGCTGGGCTACCTGAAGCAGCTGCTGCGCAAGCGCCCGGACCTGAAACTGATCGTCACCTCGGCCACCATCGATACCGAACGCTTCGCCCAGCATTTCGACAATGCGCCGGTGATCAGCGTGGAAGGCCGTACCTACCCGGTGGAAGTGCGCTACCGCGCGCTGGAGGGCGAGGGCGAAGACCAGGGCGAACGCACCGTCAACGACGCCATCGTGTCGGCCATCGACGAGATCACCCGCCTGGACGCGCGCGGCGACGTACTGATCTTCCTGCCCGGCGAGCGCGAGATCCGCGATGCGCACCAGTCGCTGGAACGGCGCAAGTACCGCAATACCGAGGTGCTGCCGCTGTACGCGCGCCTGTCCAACCAGGACCAGGACCGGGTGTTCAATCCCGGGCCGAACCGGCGCATCGTGCTGGCCACCAACGTCGCGGAAACCTCGCTGACGGTGCCGCGCATCCGTTACGTGGTCGATCCGGGTTTCGCCCGCGTCAAGCGCTACAGCCCGCGCAACAAGCTGGATCGCCTGCACATCGAACCGATCTCGCAGGCCAGCGCCAACCAGCGCAAGGGCCGCTGCGGTCGTATCGCCGAGGGCATCTGCTACCGCCTGTACGCCGAAACCGATTTCCAGGCGCGGCCGGAGTTCACCGATCCGGAAATCCGCCGCTCCAGCCTGGCCGGGGTGATCCTGCGCATGCTGCAGCTTGGCCTGGGCCGCATCGAGGACTTCCCGTTCCTGGAAGCGCCGGACGAGCGCGCGGTAGCCGATGGCTGGCAGCAGCTGACCGAACTGGGCGCGATCGACGCCGAGCGACGCATGACCACCATCGGCAAGCAGATGGCACGCCTGCCGGTGGACGTGAAGCTGGCGCGCATGCTGGTCGCCGCGCAGGCCGCCGGCTGCCTGCGGCCGATGCTGGTGATCGCCTCGTTCCTGGGCATCCAGGACCCGCGCGAACGTCCGCCCGAAGCACGCGGCGCGGCCGACAGCGCGCATGCGCAGTTCGCCGATGGCCGTTCCGAGTTTGTTGGCGTGCTGCGCCTGTGGGATGCCTATCGGCAGGCCCATGAAGACCTGACCCAGTCCAAGCTGCGCGACTGGTGCGGCCGTCATTTCCTCGGCTTCCTGCGCATGCGCGAGTGGCGCGAGCTGCATCGCCAGTTGCGCCTGTTGTGCGAGGAACTGGGCTGGAAGGAAGAGGCCAGCGAGGCGTCGATGGCGCCGCTGCTGGCTGGCAGCAGTGCACCGGCCCCGGCGCGCGATGACGCGGCGGCGGTGAAGGCGACCCGTGGCCAGCTGCACCGCGCCGCACGCCTGGCCCGCGAGGGCAAGGCCGAGGCCGCACCGGCCCCGGTGGCCGTGCGTGCGCAGAAGGAGCAGGCACCGGCGGGAGGGGGTTTCAGCGAACGTGTGCGTGCCGCTGCCTACCAGACCCTGCACCGTGCGCTGGTGGCGGGCCTGCCGACGCAGATCGGCCACCGCACCGAGAAGGGCGATTTCCAGGCGCCGCGCCAGCGTCGCTTCCTGCCGTTCCCGGGTTCGGCGCTGTCCAAGCGGCCGCCGCCGTGGCTGCTGGTGGCCAACCTGCTGGATACGCAGAAGGTGTGGGGCATGACCCTGGCCGCGATCGAGCCGGATTGGGTGATTGCAGAGCTGCCACACCTGCTGCTGCGCAAGCACTTCGACCCGCACTGGTCGCGCGCGCAGGGCCAGGTGCTGGCGTCCGAGCAGATCAGCCTGTTCGGCCTGGTGCTGGCCCCGAAAAAACCGGTGCACTACGGCCGCATCGCACCGGGCGAAGCGCATGACATCTTCGTGCGCCAGGCGCTGGTCACCGGCGAGATCAATACCCGCGCCAGTTTCGTGGCCGACAACCAGAAAGTGCTGGAGATCGCCCGCGAGGAAGAGGCCAAGCTGCGCCGCGCCGGCATTGTTGCCGACGAGGACTGGCAGGCGCGCTGGTACCTGGACCGGGTACCCGCACAGATCCATTCGGCCGCCGGCCTGGATGCCTGGTGGAAGGGGCTGGCGCCGGAACAGCGCAAGTCCCTGCACTGGTCGCTGCTTGATCTGTTGCCAGGCGAGGGCAGCGAACAGGAGCGCTATCCGAAGTACCTGGCGCTGGGCCAGGCGCGGCTGCCGCTGCATTACCGCTTCGAGCCGGGCGCCGACGATGACGGTGTGACCCTGGACGTGCCCCTGCACCTGCTCAACGCGCTGGACCCGGTGCAGCTGGGCTGGTTGGCGCCGGGCTTCGTCGCCGACAAGGCCTCGGCACTGATCCGCAGCCTGCCCAAGGCGCTGCGCCGCAACTACGTGCCGGCGCCGGATTTTGGCCGCGCGTTCTACGAAGCGTTTCCGCAGCCCAGCGGGGATGCCATCACTGGTGAGTTGGCGCGTTTCCTGTCACGCGCCACTGGTGCCACGGTGACTGCGCTCGATTTCGAGCCTGGTGCGATCGAGCCGCACCTGCACATGAACCTGCGCCTGCGCGACGAGCAGGGCAAGGTGCTGGCAACCTCGCGGGATCTGGATGCGTTGCGCGCGAAATTCGGTGGCCGTGCCGGCGATGCCTTCGCTGCACGCGCTGGGCGCGAGATGGCAGCCGATGGCCTGCGTACGTTCCCGGCCACGCCGATCCCGCTGCAGGTGCCTGGCGAAGCCGGCGTGCCGGCCTATCCGGCGCTGCTCGATGAAGGCGACAGCGTGGCGCTGCGCATCTTCGCCGACCGCCAGCAGGCGCAGGAAGCGCACCCGCTGGGTGTGCGCCGGTTGCTCGAGATTGCCCTGGCCGACAAGGTGAAGCAGGCCCGCAAGCAGTTGCCGGTCGGTGCCAAGACCGGTCTTCTCTACGCGGCGATCGAATCGCAGGAGCGGCTGCGCGGCGACCTGGTCGATGCGGCGATGAATGCCGTGCTGGCCGAGGGCCTGGGGGAAATCCGCGATGCGACGGCGTTCGAGCAGCGTCGCGAACACGCTGCCAAGGCCCTGTTTGGCGAGGCGATGTCGCGGCTGAAGCTGGCCGAGACCATCCTGGCGCTGGTGGCCGAACTGAAGCCGATGCTGGAGGCGCCGCTGATGGGCTGGGCGCGCGGCAACCTGGACGACATGGAAGCGCAGCTGGCCGGGCTGATCCACCCCGGCTTCCTGCGCGACACGCCGGCCGACGCGCTGGCGCAGTACCCGCGCTACCTGAAGGCGATGATCCTGCGCACCGAACGCGCCAAACGCGATCCGCCGCGTGACCAGGCGCGCATGCTGGAACTGCATCCGTTCCTGGAAGCGCTGGAGGCGGGCGAGCAGCAGGGCCTGCGTGATCGCCCGCAATGGCAGGCGCTGCGCTGGGATCTGGAAGAGCTGCGGGTGTCGCTGTTCGCGCAGGAGTTGGGCGCGCGCACCGGCATCTCGGCGAAGAAGCTGGCGCAGCGGGTGGCCGCGCTGCGCCAGGCCTGATCGGGCGCCAGGGTCGCCCCATCCGGCGACCCTGGCGGCCAGGCATGAATCCGGCGCGGCCGGAATGCCCGGGCGCTATTTGGTCCGACGTACCTTCGGCTGCACGTTCACGCCGTCCACCTTCATGTACCAGGCGCCCATCACGCCCGGGCGCATGCTGACCTTCGGGGCATCCTTGCGGCCGCCGGAGTACTGCGTGGCATCGATCTGCTCCCATTCCTGGCCGTTCTGCAACACGTAGCGGCGGCCCTGGCCGAAGCCACGGAACTCGCCCTGCAGGTGGCTTTCGATCGGCTCGCTGCTGCCGAAGTCGAGGAAGCCGCGGTTCTTCTTGATCACTTCCTGGCGGCCTTCTTCGCGCGCGGCGGCGACGGCCTGGGTGGTGGCCGCCTCGACCTTGCCCTGCAGCCAGCGGTTGAGCGTGGCCAGTTCACCGGCACTGAGCTTGTCCAGGCCGGCGGCCTTGAACTCGGCGGGCGACATCTGCTGCTGCAGATCGCCCTCCACCACGCGCTGGGCCAGCGCAGGCGCGGACAGGGACAGCAGCACGGCGGCACAGGCCAGCAGCCGTGGACGGACGCGCGGGGCAATCGAAGGCATGGCGGGTCTCTCCTGGGTATGTTCGAGAGTGTAGCGGCATGTCCTCATGCCGGGTGGTGGTGGCCGCAGTGATTGTCCCTGAACGGTACCGGCGCTAGTGTAGGACCCTCTGTCTTGCCTGCTCGATGCTGTGAACCGCGCTTCCGTCCCCGGCCTGGATGCCTTGTTGAACCGTCCTTCGGCAGCGGTGCTGCCTGCTCCGCTGCGCCAGGCCCTGCGCGAGCACTGGGAAGCACCGGCGTGCGACCACCAGATGCGTGCCACCTGGTCGGTACTGGGCGACACCCTCGACGCGCTGGCGATGCTCTCGGCCGACGAAGGCGCGGTGGTGGCCGCCTTGCTGTTTGACCTGCCGGGCCTGCGTGCCAGCCTGGACCAGCTGCCGCTGGGCAACCACAAGGCGGCGGTGATCGGCCTGCTCGACGGCCAGGATGCCGCCGATCCGGTGTGGGCGCTGCATGCCGGCCGCGAGGCCGGGCGCAACAGTGAAGGCCTGCGCCGGCTGCTGCTGGCGATCATCCGTGACCTGCGCGTGGTGCCGATCCTGCTGGCACGCCAGCTGGCGCGGATGCGTGCGGCCGACAAGCTGGACGACGGGCAGCGCCGCGCACTGGCGCAGCTGACCCGTGACATCCACGCTCCCCTGGCCAACCGCCTGGGCATCTGGCAGCTGAAATGGGAGCTTGAGGATCTGGCGTTCCGCCACCTGGAACCGGAGACCTACCGCCGCATCGCCCGCGAGGTGGACGAAACCCGCATCGCCCGCGAGCGTTACGTCGAGAACGTCAAGAAGGTGCTGTCGCGCGAACTGGTCGCGCAGGGCATCAAGGCCGAAGTGAGTGGCCGGCCGAAGCACATCTACAGCATCTGGCGGAAGATGCAGAAGAAGCGGTTGGCCTTCGACCAGCTCTATGACATCCGCGCAGTGCGGGTGATGGTCGACGATGTTGCTGCCTGCTATGCCGCGCTGGGCGTGGTGCACGCACTGTGGGCACCGGTACCGAGTGAGTTCGACGACTACATCGCACGGCCCAAGGCCAACGACTACCGCTCGCTGCACACTGCGGTGGTCGGTCCGGAAGGGCGCACCATCGAAGTGCAGATCCGGACCCATGAAATGCACTCGCAGGCCGAGCTGGGCGTCGCCGCGCACTGGAAGTACAAGGAAGGCGGCAAGGGCGCCGAGAAGGCCTTCGATCGCAAGATCACCTGGATGCGCCAGCTGCTGGAGCAGGCCCAGGACGGGCAGGGCAATGAACTGGCCGGGGCGCTCGATGCCGAGCTGACCGAGGACCGGGTCTATGCACTGAGCCCGAAGGACGAGGTGCTGGACCTGCCGCAGGGCGCCACCCCGCTTGATTTCGCCTACCAGGTGCACACCATGGTCGGCCACCGCTGCCGCGGTGCCAAGGTCAACGGCCGCATCGTGCCGCTGACCTATCGCCTGCGCAGTGGCGACCGCGTCGAGATCCTGACCGGCAAGGAGGCCGACCCCCGTCGCGACTGGCTGATGCCGGCCAACGGCTTCCTGGCCAGCAACCGCTCGCGCGAAAAGGTGCGCAGCTGGTTCCACAAGCTGGACCGTGCGCGCAACGTGCAGGCCGGCCGCGAGCTGCTCGAGCGCGAACTGAAGCGGCTGGGCCTGCAGCACTCGGACCTCGCCATCGCGGCAAAGAAATTCCATGCCGACAGCGTCGATGACCTGTACATCCAGGTGGCGCTGGGCGATACCGGCCCGAACCAGGTCAGCCGCGCGCTGCTGGAGGCGGAGCGCGCCGCAAGCCAGCCGCCGCCGGCGCCGACCCTGCCGCGGCCGACCGCGCGTCGCGAGAATCTGGGCAAATCGAAGTTCACCGTGCAGGGCGTGGGCAACCTGCTGGTGCAGCTGGCACGCTGCTGCCAACCGGTGGCCGGCGAGCCGATCGTCGGCTACCTGACCCGTAGCCGGGGTGTCACCGTGCATCGTGCAGACTGTGCAGCGCTGGCCCGGTTGGCGGCCACCAGCCCGCAGCGCATCCTGCCGGTGGAATGGGGCCAGGCCGGCGGTGGCTATGAAGTGGACGTGGTGGTCGACGCCGTCGACCGCCGCTGGCTGCTGAAGGACATCACCAACCTGATCGCCCAGGAGGACGCTTACGTGCTCGACATCCACAGCGACAACGTGCGCAACAGCGGCCGCGCGCACCTGCGGCTGCGGCTGAAGGTGAGCGATTACGGCCAGCTGTCGACCCTGCTGGGCAAGCTCGATGCGCTGCCGGGCGTGAGCGAGGCACGTCGCCTCGGCTGAGCTTCACGCTGCCCCGGCTACCCTTGCACGCATGGAACGCGAGCCCCCGCATCGCCCGCATGGCGCTGAACATCCGGCGCTGGACCGCGTCCGCCGCGAGGGGCGTTGGTGGTGGCTGCAGGCGCGCCATGCGCGCCGGATCTGGCGCTGGGCGCTGCTGGCAGCGCTGGCGGTGTTCGTGCTGCTGGTCCTGCTGCGCAAGCCGCTGGCCGATTGGTTCTGGGATGAGCCGCAGATCGAACAGCTGCTGGCCGAAGGGGATCGGGCGCTGGCCGCCGGGCGCCTGAGCGATGCTGATGGCAGCGGTGCACGCGAGCGCTACCAGGCGGTGCTGGCACTGGATGGCGATCGCCCGCAGGCGCGCCAGGGCCTGGCCAATACCGGCGCGGCAGCGCTGCAACAGGCCCGCGACCGCTTGCAGGCCGATGACCTGGAGGGCAGTGCACGGGCACTGGCACTGGCCCGCGAACTGCAGGTGCCGCAGGCTGAAGCCGAAGCGGTTGCCCGTCAGTTGCAGGCGCGACGCAGTGCCGGTGCGGGAATCGGGGCATTGCTGGCACAGGCGCGCAATGCGTTCGCGGCCGGGCGCCTGGATGACGGCGAGAGCAGTGCATTGCCCCTGTTCCAACGCATCCTGGCCCTGCAGCCGGACAACCTGCCCGCACTGGAAGGGCGCGAAGACGCATTGAGCGACCTGCTGCAGCAGGCGCGCATGCGGGCCGGGCGAGGGGAGCTTGCCGACGCAGCGGCGATCCTGCGCCGCGCCCGTCAGTTCGATGCCGGGCATGCCGATCTGCCAGCCAGCGAGGAAGCCCTGGCGCGCGCGGTCGACCAGCGCCTTCGGCAGGCGCAGCGTTCGTTGCAACGGCAGCAGCTGGACGCAGCGGCCAGGGGCTTCCTGGCGGTGCTGGCGGTGGCCGCCGATGATCCCAACGCCCAGCGCGGGCGTGAGCAGGCCTTGCAGGCGGTGGTGGCGCGCAGCCAGAAGCTCGCCGACGATTTCCAGTTCGACGCGGCGCAACGTGATGCGGCATTGGCCGTGGAGCTGGGGGCGTCGCAGGCAGTGCAGCAGCAGCTTACGCAACGCCTGCAGCGCGCGCGGCAGGCGCAACAGGCCCTGCAGCAGCCTGCGGTCAGCAGTGCGCAGCGCGAACGCCAGCTGCGCGACCACCTGCGGAAAATCGAGCGCGCCGAGCGTGCAGGACAGTGGATCAGCCCGCCGGGACACAGTGCATTCGACGCGCTGCGCGAAGCCCAGTCACTGGCGCCCCGCGACGCGCGGGTGAAGGCCGCTGCCGCGCGCCTGCTGCCCGCCAGTCGCCGCTGCTTCGACGACAATCTGCGGCAGAACCGCGTACAGGCCGCAGGCGCCTGCCTGCAGGCCTGGCAGACCCTGTCACCGACTGCGTCGGGGTTGCCCTCGGCGCGGCTGCGCCTGGCCCAGCGCTGGCTGGCGATCGGCAGCGAACGGCTCGGCAGCGGCGACCTGGCCTTTGCCGAGCATGCCGCCGAACAGGCGCGGTTGCTGCAACCGGATCTGGCCGAACTGCCGGCGTTTGAAGATCGCCTGCGCCGCGCCGGTGGACGGGTGGACTAGTCGAAGAACACGCGCTGCACGGTTGCGCGGGCGGCTTCGAGCGAGAAATGCTCGGCGACATTGGCCAGACCGGCGTCGGACAACTGTTGCCACAACTGCGGATCCTGGTACAGGCGGATCACCGCATCGGCGAATCCTTCGGCGTCGTCGGCCACCAGCACATCCTTGCCCGGGTGCAGGTGCATGCCTTCCACGGCGCACGTGGTACCGACCACCGGCTGGCCATGGGCCATGCTCAGGTTGATCTTGCCCTTCACTCCGGCGCCGAACCGCAGGGGTGCGATGGCGATGCGCGCGCCGTCCATATAGGGCGTGATGTCTTCGACGAAGCCGTGCATCTGCACGCCGGGTTGGCGCGCGGCCAGTGCCAGCAGCGATTCCGGGGCCGCCGCGCCGATGCAGTGCAGGCGTACCTCCGGCAGGCGGGCACGGATGCGCGCGAAGACCTCGCCGATGAACCATTGCATGCCATCCAGGTTCGGCGGATGGCGGAAGCCACCGACAAACACCAGGTCGTGGCGCTGCTCGAACGCCGCGCCGGCACCGGCAACCTCGTGCAGGTTGGAGATCAGCTCCACCCGCACCCGTGGCGCATCGGCCTGCAGCTGCTCGCGCTCTGCGGCACTGACCAGCACCGTGATGTCGCACTGTTCCATCACGGCCAGTTCGCTGCTGCGGGTGCGTTCTGCGGCGCGCAGCAGGGCCGCATCGCCGGCCACTTCGGCACCGCGGCGTTCACGCAGGTAGTGCAGGTCGACGGTGTCGAACACCGTGCGTGCCTGCGGCGCATAGCGCTTGAGCAGGGGCAGGCACTCGTGGGCGACGTGGTGGCGCACCAGCATCGCCACGTCGAACCGCGAGCCGTGGCTGCGCAACCAGCCGGCCACGCCGTCAAGGAACGGTGCGTACCAGACTTCCACGCCCATCCGCTGCAGCGCTTCGGTCGCCGCGCCGGCATGCTCGCGCCGGGTCGGCACGAACACCACATGCGCACCGCCCTGCAGCAGCAGGCGGATCAGATTGACCTGGCGCAGCGATCCGGAATCACGATCCGGCTGCGGCACTTCCTCGTCCAGGATCAGCACCTGGCGCCGGCCGCGCAGCAGCAACGCCGGCGACGGCACGTCGCCGACCGCCGGGTGGCGGGCCAGTTCGGCGGCCCAGCGGGCGGCGAAGATGGCCTGGTTGCGCACCTGGTAGGCCTTCACCCCGCTGCCGGTGTCGGTGCCGTTGCTGGTGCCTTCGTCGTGGACCACCCGGCTGGCCGGCTGCACCAGCACGCGCAGGCCGTGTGCACGCACGCGGAAGGCCAGGTCGGTGTCCTCGTAGTACGCCGGCCTGTAGCGGGTGTCGAAGCCATCCAGCTGCTGCCACAGCGCGCGCGGCAGCATCAGCGCCGCACCGGAGCAGTAGTCGACGTCGCGCAGGCTGGCAAAGCGCGGATCGTCAGCCGCTTCGAAGCGGCCATAGCTCCAGCCACTGCCATCGGCGAAGATCACGCCGCCCGACTCCTGCAGGCGGCCATCCGGGTACAGCAGCTGGCTGCCGACCAGGCCGGCGCCGGGCACGCTGCCGAAGGTGTCCAGCAGGGCGTCAAGCCAGCCGGGTTGCGGCACGGTATCGTTGTTGAGCAGCACCACGTAGCGGCCGCGTGCGCGCGACACCCCATCGTTGCAGGCGTCGATGAAGCCGCCGTTGTGCTCGCGTACTTCATAGCGCAGCCCGGCCACCTGCGGCATCCACTGCACGGTGGCATCGCTGCTGCCGTCATCCACCACCAGGATCTCGCAGGCGGCCGCCGGCGGGTGCGCCGCCAGCGCGCGCAGACAGGCCAGGGTGTGGTCGACATGGTTGTAGACCGGAATGATGATGCTCACCTCCGGCGACGCGCTGAACGGCACCGCGAAGGGGGCGAACTCCTGGGCCGGCGGCAGGAACAGCGGCGTGCGCGGCGCGGGAACGGCGCGCTGGGTGTGCACGCGGATGCGTTGCCAGGTGGCCCGCCAGCCACGGGTGCGCAGGCTTGCCAGGCTCCGGCGGGCCAGGCCCGACAGGCGGTTGATCAGGTATCGGATCTCGGCCAGGGACATCGCCATCCGGTTGCAACTCCAGCTTAAGCAGGGGAACCCGGGAGAACCCGCCAGCCGCAGCGGCTGGGGTAGACTCGCCAGACCCTACATTCTCGCATTCCCGTGCCCCGACGCTACGATTCCGACGACATCGACGATTTCGACGACGACGACCAGCAGGACAGCGGTCCGCTGTGGCGGCGCCGGCTGATCACCTGGAGCATGGCTGCGGTCGCGTTGGGACTGGGGTTCCTCATTCCCTATACGCTGTACCTGAACCAGCAGGTGACCCAGCGTTTCGGCGAGCTGCGCTGGCAGATCCCGACGCGCGTATACGCGCGCCCGCTGGTACTGACCCCCGGCAAGGCGATGGATGCGTCCACGCTGAAGACCGAGCTGGCCGCCTCGGCCTACCGCGATGACGGCCAGGGCAAGGAGCCGGCCACCTACGCGGTGAACGGCGGGCGCTTCGTGATCGCCAGCCGCGGCTACAACGACGTTGACGGCCGGGTGGCCCCGCGCCGGGTGGAACTGACGCTGGCCGATGGCGGCGTGGCCTCGCTGCGTGACGCCGACAGCCGCAAGGCGTTGAAGGCGGCGCGGCTGGATCCGGCGCGTATCGCCACCCTCTATGGGCAGAAGCAGGAAGAACGCCGGCTGATCCGCATGGACGAGGCGCCGGACCTGCTGGTGACCGGCCTGCAGGCGGTGGAGGACAAGGACTTCAACCGCCACCACGGCATCGACCTGTCCGGCATCGCGCGCGCCGTGTGGGTGACGATCCGCTCCGGTGGCCAGAGCCGCCAGGGCGCTTCGACGCTGACCCAGCAGCTGGCCCGCAGCGGCCTGCTCGGCATCGGCAAGGAACAGACGATCACCCGCAAGTTCAACGAAGTGCTGTACGCGCTGATCATGGAAGCGCGCTACGACAAGCGCACCATCTTCGAGGCCTATCTCAACCAGGTGTACCTGGGCCAGCGCGGCAGCCAGGCGATCCATGGCATGTCCTCCGGTGCCGAGTTCTGGTTCGGCCGCGACCTGCAGTCGCTGGAGACCGAGCAGATCGCCCTGCTGATCGGCCTGGTCAAGGGACCGTCCTTCTACGACCCGCGGCGCAACCCGGAGCGCGCGCTGGATCGCCGCAACTTCGTGCTGGGCAAGCTGCACGAGGCCACGCTGATCGACGACGCCGAGTACCAGCGCGCACTGAAGGCACCGTTGGGCGTTCCCAAGACGCCGGGCCTGGTCGCGGCCAACCGCTTCCCGGCCTACGTTGACCTGGTCCGTCGCCAGCTCGGCCATGACTACCCGGAATCGGCGCTGCAGGGTGCGGGCCTGAGCGTGATGACCGGCATGTCGCCGTCCGCGCAGGCCTACGCCGAAGGCGCGGTGACCCGCACCATCAAGTCGCTGGAAAGCAAGCGCCGCCCCGAGCTGCAGGCCGGCATGGTGCTGACCGACGTGCACAACGGCGACGTGCTCGCGGTGATCGGCAGCCGCGAGGTGTCCGAGGTCGGCTTCAACCGCGCGATCGAGGCGCAGCGTCCGGTCGGTTCGCTGCTCAAGCCGTTCGTCTACCTGCTGGCCCTGGCGCAGCCGGACCGTTACTCGCTGGCCAGCTGGGTCGATGACTCGCCGGTGACGGTGCAGCTCGGCCGCGGTCGCAACTGGAGTCCCGGCAACGCGGACAACCGCAGCCACGGCACGGTGCGCCTGATCGACGCACTGGCGCATTCCTACAACCAGGCCACGGTGCGCGTGGGCATGCAGGTCGGCCCGGAGCGCGTGACCCAGCTGATCCATGTCCTGGCCGGCATCAAGGCCGACGCCAACCCGGCGGTGATCCTCGGCTCCACCGACCAGAGCCCGTACGCGATGGCGCAGCTGTACCAGTTCCTGGCGTCCGGCGGCGAGATCCAGCCGCTGCACGCGGTGCGTGGCGTGCTCGATCCGCAGGGCAAGCTGCTCAAGCGTTACGACAAGACGCCGGCACCGGCACAGGAAGGCGATTCGATTGCCGCCAACCTGATCAGTGTCGGCCTGCAGCAGGTGGTCGCCAGCGGCACCGCGCAGCGGCTCAATGCCGACGGCCTTGGCCGCCTGCAGCCGGCCGGCAAGACCGGTACCACCAACGACGGGCGCGACAGCTGGTACGCCGGCTACACCGGCGATCACCTGGCGGTGATCTGGATCGGCAACGACCAGAACGAGCAGGCCGGCCTGTATGGCGCCACCGGTGCGATGCGGGTCTGGTCGGGCATCTTCCAGCGCCTGCCGAGCGCGCCGCTGCGGGTCAGCAACAAGGGCCTGGACTGGCAGTCGGTCGCCCCGACCGGCCTCAACAGCACCGATGAAGGCTGCCCCGGCGCGCGCCGTTTCCCGTTCGTGGTGGGCTATGCCCCGGCCTACGCCCCGTGTGCACCGGCCGCGCCGCCGGACGGGCAGGGCGAGGCTGAAGGCGAGGGCGGTGGCTGGCGCAGCTGGTTCGGCCTGGACCGCAAGCCGGACGCCCCTGCCGAGCCTGCCGCCGCCTCTCCTCCGCCAAGCCGATGATGCCGATGAACATGCGAATCCTGCTGCAGCCCCTTGCCCTGACCGGCCTCAGCCTGGCCCTGGCCGCCTGCGTCAGTACTGCACCGCCGGTGGTCAAGCCGGTGGATACCACGACGCCGGCGCAGCGGCTGGCCGCGGTGGACGCGGCCGCGGGCCCGGATGACAAGGAATTGTCGGTGCAGCCGCTGCGTGATTCGCAGGTGGAAGACCTGCGGCTGACCGCACAGGCGCAGCGCCAGGCCAACGACCTGGCCGGTGCCGCCAGCAGCCTGGACCATGCGCTGGACATCGTGGCCGGGGACCCGGCCGTGCTGCAGGAGCGGGCTGAACTGGCGCTGCTGCAGGGCCAGTGGGCGCAGGCGGAGACGTTCGCACGCAAGGCGGTGGATCTGGGCTCGAAGACCGGGCCGCTGTGCCGCCGGCACTGGGCGACGATCGAACAGTCGCGCCTGGCGCGGGGCGAGAAGGAGAATGCGATGTCGGCGCACGCGCAGATTGAAGGCTGCACGGTGCCGGGGATCAAGCGGTACTGAATTTCCAGCCAACGGCGCAGCCCCTCGTGGCTGTGGGTTGGTCGCTGAAGCCAGAAGCAAAAGCCGCGCTTGGCCGGGCGGGGTGGGTTCGCGGGGGACGCCGTGAACCCGTCCCTGGGGGCTTGGCCGCGGCATCCATGCCGCGGACTGATCTGGCCCCCTGAAAACGGACGCCATGAAGCCGTTTCAGGCGGCAGTCCGGAGCTGCCGGGCGTAGTTGTTAGGCGAGTGGTAGCCCAGCGCCGAGTGTAGCCGGGCTGGATTGTAGAAGCCGTGGATGTAAGCA